>JAIPJQ010000009.1 GCA_021734065.1 Fidelibacterota bacterium
ATCGGCTGGAATTTGTTCTCCGGAACGCTGGTTGATTACAATGCCTTGGTTAAAATCGTTGGTAGCTGGGTTGCCGGTCCATTTCTGGCCACACTTTTTTCAATTATACTATACTTCCTCTTTCAAAAAATAACCGAAAAAGTCCACATCCATATTTTCCGTATTGATCTCTACACCCGTCTCGGACTGATTCTGGTGGGCGCGTTCGGAGCTTATTCACTGGGCGCCAACAATATTGCTAATGTCATGGGCGTTTTTGTTCCGGTTTCGCCGTTTCGATCCATTGATGTTTTCGGGCTGTTTGTTCTAACCGGCGTGCATCAGTTGTTTCTGCTGGGCGGACTGGCCATCGCGGTGGGCATTCTCACCTATTCTGAGCGGGTAATGGAAACCGTGGGGACACGGATTGTCAAACTGACTCCGCAAGCTGCCCTGGTGGTGGTTTTATCCCATAGTGTTGTGCTGTTTATCTTCGCTAGTCAGGGCTTGCACGACTGGATGCGCTCGGTGGGACTGCCGGGAATTCCGCTGGTTCCCATCTCCAGCAGTCAGTTGGTCATCGGTGCCGTGGTTGGCATTGGAATGGTACACGGTGGACGGAATATCCACTTCGGGACCCTGGCACGGATCGGTCTGGGATGGATTTATACGCCGGTGGCGGCGGCATTGATTACCTTTTTAGCGCTATTTTTCATGCAGAATGTCTTTGACCAGCCGGTTCATCGGCAGGTGCCGTATGAATTTTCCCAGGACGTGCGCGACCGGTTGGCTCAAGTCGGGATCATGCTCCCTGAACCCGTATGGAAACATCAATACGAAAACGGGGTAGAGTGTAAAATGGCGCTGGCCCGGGAGACGTCACTCAGACCCGGTGAGATTGAAATGGTCATGGCGTATGGTCGCGTGGAAATATTGACTGTAGCGGATTCCGCCAGATTCCGACACGCGGTGGAGAAAGATTTGACCCCGGAGCAGATTGCAGCGGTTCTGAGCCTGAAAGGTCAGGTATTTCGACACCGTTGGCAGGTAGGCGAGGCGCTGGCTGCCATTTCACGGGCATGGCGAGGTGAAGGGACAGAAAACACAATCAGGCAACTCAAACAGGATTTGGATTTGGTCTGTGAGGTTCTCCATCGGCAAATGAACGCACCAGTCGGGCGGCCATCGTGACAAGTAAAGCTGTACAACGGTATATCTAAGATTTGCCGGATAAACCAGCTGACTTTTTTCTCACTGTCCGTTATAATACACCACGACCGAAGCTTGAAGATTATGATGGATTTATTTAATTGATTTGGGGAGCTTCGGTCGTACGCCTAAACGCATCATGAAAAAGCGCGCTAACACTAGCAGTTTACAGCCTCCCGAGGCATCCATGTTAATCGCCCGGATTGCCAGGATATTTCTGACGGTAAAACCCTTTTCCCATGCTGTAAGTGAGGTTAATTCGCTATTACAATCATCGTTCCGATATGCTGCGTGCGAATTATTCATTCAGGCTCGAACTCGCCGCTATTTCATCCAGCCGGACTGGTGGCATCCGGAGCGGTTCAATGTCCATACTCAGAACAAAATTCCAACAAAAGTCGTATTGAAGTTCCTGCAAGGTTTGCCCGGCAACCAATTAACGATGTTTACAAAGTCCCGGGATATCGAAAAGGTTCGGGATTTACTCACCGCGGATTTGATTCCACAAAATGCGGAAACCATCCTTTTTTATCCCGCCATCGCCGATGCCACACCCAACGGGTTCATGGTGTTTTATTTCTCCCGACCGTTGAAAACAAACGAGACCGTTCACATGCGGTCATTGGAAGCCTGCTTAGAAGTTTGTCATGCTGCGATGCAACAGATTTATACATATGGCGATGAGATCTCCGAGGAACTGTTTCGTCAGCTCTTTCAGCAAACTGCTGAACCCATGCTGATCCTGCGACGGGATACGATTATCCAGTGTAATGCGCAGGCGGCTGAAATTCTGGGGTATCCCCGTGAATTCATTCTGGACAGTAATCCCGGGAAACTGATTCAGGATGAACGTCGTCCAGCTAAAGAAATGGAATCGGAAATTTCGGCATTATTGGATACAGCCTATGAAGATGGGATTCAAACGATTGAGTACAATTATACCCGCCCCGATGGCAAAATCATTAATTTTCATGTGAGCTTGACCCGGATAGAAATTGACGGGGAATATCATCTTCACGTGTTATTGAATGACATTTCAGCATTAAGACATGAGCAAAGGGAGTTGGCCCACAAGGCCGCCCATCTGGAAGTGCTACAAGCCATCAGCACGAAGCTGCTTTCAGCAACCAATCTGCTCACCGTGTACCGCTCTGTGTACGAGGTGATCAACGAAATCATTCCACTTATGGCGTTTTGGGTTACGCTCTGGAATAAGCGTGATGATGTATTCCAGACGGTTTATCTCAATGAAAATGGCTTGGAGCCGGATATCAGCGATACCGTACCTCTGGAGCGCAATCCCAAAAGTAAAGGCCACGGACTGGCGGCCATTTCAGGTGAGCCGGTACTGATCAATGATTTTCCAAAGCACATGCAATCGGTGCGGAAGCGGGTGGAAATTGGTTCCCGCAAGATGGCGGGCTCCACATTGTACGTACCGCTTAAAAAGCAAAGTGAAGTTTCAGGTGTTGTGATTTTTCAGCACCAGGAAAAGAATGCCTTCTCTCAGCGTGATGTGGATATGTTGGATAGTGTCTGTACCCAATTAGCCACGGCCATGACCAATCTGACTCTGGTGGAGCAACTGGCATCCAATGAACAGCGCTATCGCTATTTGGTCTCTCACATGCATGATGGGTTTATGATGGTTGATAATAATAATTTCATCACCATGACCAATGACCGAATGGCCCAAATGCTGGGATTACCCCGCGCAGAAAACCTGGAAAGTGAATCCCTGTTTGATTTTGTTGATGAGATCAACCAAAAAATCATTGACGAAGCAACAGCCCGCCGCCGTAAGGGGTTATCCGAGACGTATGAATTTTCCCTGCGACACGTAAGCGGTCGACCCATTGTGGTGAGCGCCAGTGTGTCGCCCTTGTATGATGACGATGGAAAGGTGATGGGAGCATACGGGCTGTTCCGGGATATTACGCAACAGCGGATGGATGAGAAGCAGCATCAAATTATTTATGAGATTTCCCGCGCAGCAAATTTCACCGATTCTATTGACGATCTATACGAAGAAATCTACCGCATTATCAACAGGCTCATTGACGCACGTAATTTTGTTCTGGCGCTCTATAATCGCAGAAAAGGGACCATTCGGTATCCATTTTTCCGCGATGAAAATGACGAACGTCCGGAAGGTGAATATCCGGTACGGGGACTCATCGGGTACGTAATCAAATCCAATCGTCCCTTACTGGTAAACCGTCGCGGTGTGCAGGCCATTTACCGGGCAGAAGGCGTAGAGCGGATTGGGACGCTGCCATTTTATTGGATTGGCATTCCCATGAATATTGAGGACAAGGTAATCGGTGTGCTGGTGGTGCAGACCTACGACAAAAAGGTAATCTACACCGAGCAGCATCGGGATGTCCTCTCTATCATCGCCGGTGAAATTGCCCGTGTGATCGAACGCCGGCGTGCCCGTCGGGCGATTGAGGCTTCGGAAACCCGATACCGGCAGATCGTAGATAATGCCTTTGAGCCCATTGTCACCCTGAACGCCCAAAACGTGGTGGTCATCTGGAACCAGGCTGCCATGCGGGTCTTTGGCTATTCGGCCAAAGAGGTGGAGGGGCAAAGCCTGGCTCCCATTTTTGGCGATACCAGAATGGAAAAAATTGAGGCGGTACTGCAAAAAATCGCTGCTGGTGAACTTGCCCAGGGCGGTCAAGTGTTGGAGCTGATTGGAAAACACAAAGATGGCAGCGCCATTGAGGTCGGATTATCCATATCCATGCTGACAACAGATCAGGGGCTTCAGGCTACCGTGATCATGCGGGATATCACCCTCCAGAAGAAAGCCGACCGGGAATTACAGGAAGCGCATGCCATGAAAGAGATGATGCTGGACATCATCAGCCATGACCTGAAAAATCCCGCCGCCACCATCAGCGGAATGTCTGAATTGATCGCCAGGGAAATGCCCAATGAGGAGCCGATTCAGGTCATTCGCATGGCCAGTGACAGCCTGTTGGAGGTAATCGCTTCTGCCGGCTCACTGGCGCAACTGATGACGGAGGGGAGTCTTGATTCTCAGGATGTGAACCTGACGGAGATCATAGAAAGCGTGGCGGCGAGTTTTTCTGTTCCTCTGCGCGCTGCCGGCATGACATTGGAATTAAAGCTGAAAAAACCGGTGCGGGTGAAGGCTAATCCCATCATTTCAGAAGTTTTTAATAATTACATCAGCAATGCCATTAAATATTCCGCCGGGGGGAAACGGATCGTCATTACCGCCGAATCCAATAAAGATCAGGTGACCATCGCCGTGAAAGATTTTGGCAAAACGATCCCGGAGTTCGAGCGGGAGCGCATTTTTCAGCGGAATGTCCAGCTGGGGAATAAGAAGAAGCGGGGACGCGGTCTTGGTCTGGCAATTGTAAAACGAATCGCAGATGCCCATAACGCCTCAGTCGGAGTGCAGCCCAATGAGCCCACCGGAAATCGGTTTTATATCACCCTGCCGGCAAACTAATCATCCTAACAATTTTTAATCCCCATGGCTTCCTTAATGGCGAAGGGAATTTGTTAATCTCAGGGGATTTTTTCCTGTGCGATAGCACTGGAATGAAATATGCCTGAAATGAAGGAGAATGTGACAGAGCGTCGTAACCGGAGATTTGTAATGCCCATCTTCATTTTTACCGTACTCCTCATCTATGCCGCGGTAAATGGCTACATCCTCATGCATGTCCGTAGTGAATTACTTCGCTTTGGGTGGCCTGCACAGGCCATAGCGTGGGGAATTGTGTTTTTAATGCTGGCCTATCCATTCGGGCGAATCCTGGAAGCCTGGGTGAAGTGTCAACCCTCATCAATTCTCATCTATCTCGGCGCTTATTACCTGGGATTGATGGTTTTTCTGCTCGTGGGCTTTTTAGCCGGCGATCTGGTACGGCTTATCAGTTTATTAGCGCCGAAAACGCTCATGTCGCATGACTGGTTGGGATTCATCAGCCAGTACTGGCGCACCGGAATTCTCATAATAGCGGTGATCGGTGTGATCTTCGGACACGTGAATGCCCGGAAAATTCGCATCCGGACCGTTGACATTCCCATTCAGAAAACGGTACCCGAAATGAAATCGCTTAATGTGGTCATGGTTTCCGATATTCACATGGGAACCATCATCGATACGGCCAGATTGTCAAGTATTGTGGAAACCGTTAATATATTGAACCCGGATATGATTCTCCTGGTGGGTGATATTGTGGACGAAGATGTGGACAAGCTGGTGGAGCAGGATATGACACCGGTTTTGCAGAGGTTGAAGACAAGGTTTGGCAGTTTTGCTGTGACCGGAAACCACGAATTCATCAGTGGCAATCCCCAAATGGCGGTGCGTTACCTGGAAGAGGCGGACATTAAAGTTCTGGAAGATGATGTGGTTTTGGTGGATCAAAAAATTTATATCGTCGGTCGAACCGATCGTTCCGGCGAACGCTTTACCGGTGTGGCACGGCACCCATTGGCCAAACTTATTCAGCCACTGGATAAAGCCCGTCCCATTATTCTCATGGACCATCAGCCATTCGGGCTGGAGGAAGCGGAGATGCAGGGCGTGGATTTACAGGTTTCAGGGCATACGCACCACGGCCAGATCTGGCCATTCAATTACATCACCAATCGGGTTTATGAGAAAAGCTGGGGTTATCTGAAAAAGGGTGCTACCCACTACTATGTATCATCCGGAGTAGGCACCTGGGGTCCACCGATTCGAACGGGGAGTGTCCCGGAAGTGGTTCAGCTAAAATTGCATTTCAACTGACCAGCATAAATCGAAGGAATACTATCTGCTCAGCGGATGAGACGCTGCATTTCCTGGAACCGGTGTCCATGCATCATCAGGTCATTCGGCCAGCGCTGATCATCAAGAAAGTGTTCGATCCGGTCGACACGGAGCAGATTCTGGCTTTTGGTGTAGTGTTCGTTGTTGGAAAGGTTTGGTCCGCTGTTCAAACGATTCAGAAAGGTGAGCATTGCCTGGGGGTCGTAACCGGCCCGGGCGGCATAGCGTAATCCCATTTCGTCAGCCTCTTCTTCATATCCCTTCAGGCGACCGCTGAAAATGGTTTCATAGCTCTCCAATGCCATATCATCAAGATCCTGTGAAACCGCCGCCACACTGGGATTGGCGGAAGCATCCATACCCATAAAGACATTATCCGCCATGATCATTTCCTTGCGCTCTTCCATCTCCTTCATCCCGTGCTTCCGGGTTACATGGGCGATCTCATGTCCAAGGAAGACAGCCAGTTCAGCTTCCGTCTGCATGTTTTGGATGGCACCACGGGTGACGAACACAATTCCACCGGGGCAGGCATAGGCATTCACTGCATCCAAATCCAGAATGAAAAACTTAAACCCCACATCGTACGCATCGCTGGCTGCCACCACCAGTTGACCCACCTTATTCACATAATCCTGAACCGGCCGGTTACGATAGAGTCCCTGACCGGCGATTCTAGCAGCGATACCTTGTCCCATTCCCTCTTCAGCGAAGGTGAATTCCGGTACTTTTTTGATCTTGGGTAACTTTACTTTTCTCTGGATACGCCGCAGATTGATGTCAGCGTAAGTTGCATTCCGAAAGGTGTAATAATCCCGCGCATCCAGGTGGTACTGGTACAGCTCGGTGAGAAATTTGGGATCACCTTCTAGTCGTTTAGCATATTTTTCAGCAAATCCCTTTACTGCAGCGGAGACCCCCGATTGGGCGATCTCCGTGGTGGTCTGCTGTTGTCCCATCTGGGCGAAAATGTCCTTTTCAGGGGCTTTCCCCTCAGTCACCCGCCGGGAAACATATCCGGTAAGATTGCCGGTACGGACTTTCAGCCAGCTTTCGTCCGTCGTTTCCAGAATTTCAATCTCCGTGCCCGCTGCAAGCTCTGCTTTTACGGGGAACCAGGCACCTGGTCCTTCCCGCAGTTCAGCCCGCTTCCGCTTCACCGTATCGGTCTGGGCGGCGATTAAAAACACGGCTACCAAGCCAAGGATGAAACCTTTTTTCAACATGCTATGCTCCTGCGCTCACATGGTTTCTATGTTTAGAGAACCTTTTTTCCTGAACTTGCAAGTATAATGCATTCCCATTTCACTTGACGTGTGTTTTCACACAAAATTTTGTATTTATTTCCCTGACAACACCCATACCCCATCCCAATCTCCACCGGGCGGATTGGCTTCCCAATGGGGAATGCGCTCCTCCAGATAAACCTTGCTGGGATTGGTGGGGCGTCCCTCAAACAATCGTTCCAGCGTTTCTGTCTGCTGAAAAATTTCCCGGGCGCCATTCCAGTTCTGCTGCTTTACCAGTTCCAATGCCCGGGGCCAGTGTTCCAATAACTCTCGGTCTGCGTCGGTGAGATCCCGTGTATAATCCAAAATCTCGAATGTTGTGAGGGCTTCCTGCTTTCCAAAAACCCGGGTCGTTCCCAATTCCCGCAGGGCAAAATCATTTCCCAGCAGGGCAGCAGTGTGATGACTGATTTGGGTGTAAACGCCATACACCTTGGCCGATGATTCCAGGCGGGCGGCGGTGTTCACCGTATCACCCATCATGGTATAATTCATCCGGGTTTTACTGCCCATATTCCCGGTAACTATTTCACCGGAACTAAGTCCAATGCGCATCCGCATTTGATGCACCACCTCCGGCCAGCGGTCGCCCTCATTACGCCATTTTTCCCGCAAATCACCCAACCGATGTTGCATGCGGATGGCCGCGTGGGCCGCCCGTTCAGCGTGATCCGGCAGATGAACCGGCGCGCCAAAGAACGCGATGATGGCATCCCCCTCATACTTGTCCAGCGTACCCCGCTCTTCCAATAAAATATTGGTCATATCGGTGAGATATTCGTTCAACAGCGCGACCAGATCCTGGGGTGACAGAAGTTCGGAGAATGATGAGAATCGTTGAATGTCTGTAAAAAATGGCGTTCCGGTCGTCGATTCACCACCCAGTTGAGGCTCTTGGTGATTGGCGTACATAATGTCAATGAGATCGGGCGAGATATAGGTGCTGAAAGCTTTCTTCAGAAAAAGCTTGTCCTTCTGCTCATTAAAAAAGATAAAGCCATACGCGAAGAGGAAGCCGGTGAGCGGCATGGTGATATTCACCAGAATGCGTTCCACACCCCATAGATAAATGGCGATGCCCACAATGTATAACAACACCAGACCAAGTCCCGGATAACTGTAGCGTGGCGGGAACCGACTGAATACCCAAAACGCCAAAAGTGTCACCAGAATCGTATTGAGGACGTTCAGGTAATCGGGAACTGTGGTGATAAAATCCTGCTGGCGGAAATTGCTGAGTATCGTCGCCCAGATTTCCATTCCGGGATAATCACCCAGAGTCGCAAAGGGAGTGGGTTTCAGGTCTTTCAATCCCGAGGCTTCCGCTCCCACGATCACCGTTTTCCCTTTGAAAAATCCGGGCGGCAGACTGGGCTCGCCACCGTACTCGCGGGCAGAAGCAGACTGGATGACTGAACTGAAAGTCACATAGCGGAAAACGCCGTCACTTCCACCGGGGCCATACCAGTTAACCAGGTAGCGTCCCTGTGCATCCATTGGAATGGCGTGGGTACCAACCTGAAGGGCTCCGGAGACCGCTTTTACGATCGCGCCCGGTTGTTCGCTGAGCCAGCCGCTCAATGCCAGAATGGGCAACGTATGAGTCCCCAGACGGTAGGCCAGTGGCACCCGCCGGAAGACACCGTCCGGGTCGGTGAGAATATTGGTAATTCCAACCGCCCGGGTTTTATGGCGCAGCGTATCGATAGGGGCTTTAATGCCCCTGAATCTGGGGAAATCCGGCGTGGCACCCGATTTTAATTTCAATGCGAATTTCCCAATGTCCTTAGGAACTGTACGGTAGCGGCTTTCGCGAAATTGTGGATTGACGGTGGCCGAATCCAGCGTCAGTTCCGCCCCCAGGATGACCCGCCCGTTCTCTGCAATGGCTTTTGAAAAAGCGCCGTCCGTCTGTTCTGCCTCTGTTGCCGCATAATCACCATCCGGCTGGTAAAAAAGCATATCGAACAGTACCGGACCTGCACCGTCTGCTTTAAGATACCGGGTGATGTGGGCGTAAAATGACCGGGGCCAGGGGTAGCTGACACCATTGGCGGCAAAAAAATCAAGACTGTTATTATCAATCGCCACCATGACGATGGAGGTGTCGGCCCGATCCGGGATTTGAAATCGGGTAAAGCGCATATCCACGGTTTTGGCTTCAATCGTTTGGATCAGGGGGATTTGGTTGATCCAGAACGCCAGAAAACCGCCCAGTACCCCGAATAGCAGGCCCACATACCAGGTTTTATAGGTACCTGTTATGCGCCGCCTGAAAAGGGCTGTCCAGAAATGTTTGGGTTTTGATTGATTTTGTTTAACACCGGCCATGCAATAATCGGTTCCCTCAACATAATGATGCGTGATGGGTGGCGAAAAATAGTTTCGATTGGCCTGTCGTCCAAGATGACAATCTCACAGAAGAGCAAATTTCCTTGTGGTTAAAAATGATCCCGCGTAAGTTTTCGACCGTATGGTTGAAAATAAACCAGATGGTCGGGATCAGGTGATACAGCGACAAGCCGAGGAGAAAAATCAACGCCTGCAGTTGATTCGGAGCGCAGCTGAAAAAGTGTTCGCCCAAAAGGGTTATGCTGAAACCAGCATGGCGGATATCGCCCGGGCGGCCCGGCTGGGTAAAGCGACACTCTATTACTATTTTCCCACAAAAGAAGCCCTCTACCAGGCTGTATACGTCTCGGGTACCAATGCGTATTATGCCGCTATGTTGCCGGTTTTGGAAGCGGAGCCCATCGACCGACTGTTTCTTACCATGTTTACTTTCTATGTGGCATACATGCGCGAACATCCGGATTTCTTGAAGATATTTTTTCCGCTGGGGCGCAGCGCACCCATTGAGCTGCTTACCTCTCCGGAAGTTCAGCAGTTGAGCCAACATCACCGGGATACACTGGATCGGTTGCTTCAATCCAAATTGGCTACCATTCCTGCCGAGAAACGGGAACTGGTGATGCAGGTGCTGTGGACATTCCTCATGGGCATGAATCAAAAACTTCTACGCCAGGTAACGCCCGCCCAGCTGAATGAGGAGATTGAGTTCATAAATCGTTTCATGCTCCAATACGTACAGGAGTAGTACATGCAACGCTACATTGATTTTGTATTGAAATACCCCAGGAGCATCATTCTGGTTATCGCGCTGGTTACGCTGGGACTGGGATACGCGAACCGCTATATCAAAATGGAGCCGGATGTAACCCAGGCATTACCCCAAAAAATCCCGGCAAAACGACTCTATGACAAAATGGGGGAGATCTTTCCCAGCAAAGAGTTTGTCTTCATCGGTCTCGCGGGTGAAGGACTCTTTAAGCCTGCCCATCTGCAGACCGTGTGGGAACTGACCAAAAAACTGGAACGGGATGGCGCCGTTTATTCGGTGATCTCGCCCACCAATATCTCGGTCATCCAGGGGACACTCGAGGGCATGGATGTTCATGATATCCTGGCCAAGCCGCCTATCACCATGGCAGAAATTGAGCAGTTCAAGATCGACTTGCTGCACAGCGATCTGGCATTGGGAAATTTGCTGGCGGAGGATGAACAGGCATTTGGGATTATGGTCTTTCTTAAAAATACGGCGGATGTAAAAGGGTATGTGAAAAACCTGATTCCGGCCATGGAAGCGTTTGATGCACAGACCGAGCTTGAGGTGCTTCTCACGGGCAAACCGATATTGAATTATTATGTAAGCCAGGGTATGCAGCGCGATATGGCGGTCTTTTTCATCTCCGGTATCGGGATCATCTTTATCCTGCTCGCTTTCATTTTTCGCAATCTCCGGGGTATTTTCTTACCGCTTTCAGTGGTGATTTTTTCTGTGATTTGGACCATGGGGCTCATGGCACTTCTAGGGCGACCCATGAGTCATGCCACGGAAATCATGCCCATATTGATCATGGCAATTGCCGTGGCGGATAGCATTCATATCCTTTCCCATTTCTATCACCATGCCGGCAAGGGTAAGCATCCTGAAGCACCAGCAGTTACACGCATCACCATGCAGGAGATGATTTCACCGGTGATCATGACGACCCTGACCACGATGGTGGGATTTATGGCGCTGGGCACTGTGGGCGCCGAATCA
Organism: Fidelibacterota bacterium; assembly: GCA_021734065.1. Classification (GTDB taxonomy): domain Bacteria; phylum Fidelibacterota; class UBA8477; order UBA8477; family UBA8477; genus UBA8477. The sequence goes on from JAIPJQ010000009.1 coordinate 11,387, forward strand.
ATTTCCGAGCTGGGGTATTTCACAGCTTTCGGCGTTTTCTCTGCTCTTATCATCAGTCTGACATGGATCCCGGCTTTCCTGACCATTTTAAAAATCCCCAAGCGCTATCAACAACAGGCCAGACGACACCTGGTGGCTGACTGGGTGGAAAAATGGGGACGGTTTTTAGTGCGACGCCAAAAATTGCTCATGCCCTTCATTGGCTTGGTCATCGTTTTTTCCATTTGGGGGATAACCCGGTTGGAACACAGCTTCTCCTCCATCGAAAATTTCCCGGAGGATCATCCGGTTCGTGCCGCAAATGATATGGTGAATGAACACTTTGCCGGCACGACCTCCTTTGCGATCATGATTGAGGGTGAGGAGCCCAATGCCATTATCGATCCCCAACTCCTGGCGCAGATGGATGAGTTGAAACAATTGGCGCTGAAGATGGACCATGTGGGCAGCGTCCAATCCCTGGCCGATTTCATCAAACGCATCAACAAAGTCCTCCATGAGGACGACCCCGCTTTTGACCGCATTCCGCCTGTTCAGGCACAGGTGACCGGAACCGAATGGGTTGAGAGGAATGGGGAGTGGGTGGAGGTTCCCAAAACCTACACCGTTTCCGGTGAAGAATTGGTGGCGCAATATCTCCAGTTATTTGAAATGTCCGGTAAACCGCAGGACATGGCCAATCTGGTGGACTACCAGTACCGTCATGCCAAGATCAGCGTCATGCTGAACACGGATCAGCAATCCACGCTGCGTGCCATTGATAGGGAATTGACCCGGTACATCGATGAAAACATCAACCAAAATCCTCAGGTCACAGTTGCTATTACCGGGATGGCTAAATTGTTCATGGTGGTGGATGAGCTGATTGTGAAAGGTCAGATCTGGAGTATTCTCACTTCGTTGGGATTGGTCTGGTTGATTACCTGGATGATGTTCAAATCACCTGTAATCGGACTGTTTAATACCGTCCCTCTATTCTTTGCATTGTTCCTGAATTTTGCATTCATGGGATTTTCCGGGATAAATCTGAATCTGGAGACCCTCACCACTTCCAGCATCGCGATCGGGGTGGGGGTGGATTACGCGATTCATTTTGTACACCGCTATCGGATGAAATTGCGGAATGGTTTAGGATATGACGAAGCTGTCCCGGCCACCATGCGGGAGGCTGGACTGGCAATCTTCTTCAATTCCATTACCGTGGCGGCAGGATTTTCCATCATTGCCATGTCCCAATTTGTGGCCATTCAGGAAATGGGTATCCTGATCACACTCACCATGCTCACCGCGGCCTTCGGTGCTCTCACCATTCTACCCGGGATATTTCTGGTCTTCAAACCCAAGTCTTTAGCTCGCTGAGGAGGCATCCTATGCGTTCATTGAAACAGTTTATTGCTTTCACTACATGCGTATTCCTTACCGGCAACGCCCTTGGCCAGCCGACCGGTTATGGTATCATGTCCCAGTCGCTGAACCGGTCTACCATTGAAACCATGGAAGCAGATCTGAAACTCATTCTACAAACCAGCACCGGTGGTACCCGTCAGCGGGAGATAAAATTCTATTCCAAAACAGACGCTGAAAGCGATCAAACCAAAATGTTGATGCGTTTCGTCTATCCCCAGGATGTGCGCGGTACTGGATTTTTAAGTCTTGAGTACACCGACCGGCCGGATGATCGCTTTCTGTACATGCCTGCACTGCGGCAGATCAAGAAAATTGCCAGCAGTGGCAGTGGTGGGAATTTCATGTCCAGTGACTTTACCTACTACGATATTGGTACACCTGAACTGGAAGATTGGAACTATCAACTCCTGCGGGAAGAAACCCTTGCAGGACGAGAAGCCTATGTGATTGAATGCCTGCCCGGGACAGCGCAAATTGCAGAGGATACAGGTTATAGCAAGGTAATCCGCTGGGTGGCGAAGGATGATTTGAGTATCTTCCACTCCGAGTATTATGATGCGTCAGGTGAATTGAAAAAGCGTCTGGAAGTTGAGAAGTTTGAGATGATCAACGATTCTCCCTTCGCTACCGAAATGGTGATGCATGACGTGATTATTGATCACACCAGCCGGATGATTTTTGAGAATCTGGAAGTGAATAAGCCGATCCGGGACAGCTTCTTTACACCAAGAATGTTACAGCGGGGAAATTAAGCATGCGTAAACTGCTGGTTACCGGAATGCTAATTTGTGCAAGCTGGTCTCTGCTTCCGGGCGAGGGAAATCTGCGGGGATACTTAAAATCTTTCGCAGGAGTGAATACCCACCACACAGCGCGCTGGGAGCGGCTCTACAGTCATCTTCAGTTGCAGATTTCGGGACGCATTGGAGAGCGGATTGGTTACCGGGCTGATCTGGTGGCGCGCTATAATTATCTCATTGATCGGGGTCCGGCCGCGCCTCGCACCGCAGGGCTTGCCCTCTATCCTGCTGAATTGTATGTGGATTACTATGGCGACTGGATGGATGTGCGGGTGGGGCAGCAATACCTTTTTTGGGGACGGGCGGACTGGATTAATCCCACCGATGTTTTTACCCCATGGGACTATACCAACATGTCTTCGGATATTGAGGATTACCGTATTCCCATACCGGCTGTCAAATTATCCATCTATCCTGCGGTAGGGCATTGGGAACTGATTTATGCACCTCGATTGGTACCCGATAAAATCCCGGGTCCACTCTCGGCATCAGTAGGGGATAGCAGCCTTAATCAGGCGCAATTCGGTATGCGCTACGCCAATAACCTGAGTCGCATTGCTTGGTCCGCGTATGCTTACCGCGGATGGCGTAAGTACCCTGAGCTCAACAAATTGCTCCAATTTGTAGCGTTTCCTTTTAATCATCAGACCATGCTGGGCGGCGACTTTATTTATACCGGGGAGCAGTGGGCGATCAAGGGGGAAAGCGCGCTCAAGTTCTCCGCTGATCGGAGCGGTGATGATCCTTTGATTGACAACGATAATATTCACGGCGTTCTGGGGATCGATTGGATTCCCTCCGAGGATTTTTCCTTGAATATACAAAGCATCGTTCGCCATTATCTGAACTTCGATCGTCAGGCTGAGGTGCAGACCATTCAGGATCAAAACATGTCCGGATTCATCCCGCCGCCTGGTGAAGCGACCGAATACTCCATTTCAAGTCTGATTCGATATAAAGTCTCCAATTTTGTCAATTTTCAGAGTATAATAGTTTTGAATTTGGCGGACGAGGATTGGTTCTGGTTACCCTTTCTGAGTTGGGAGGTTGCGGATGCTACCCACCTGACGGTGGGAGCGATTCTGTTTGACGGTCCCCCGGGATCAGATTTCGGGAACAGTGCTAACGCCGACCAGGTTTTTATCCAATTCAAGACCTCATTCTAAACCCAAGAATCTTCCAGTTTTGTCCCCATTCAGTGACCGGCGAAAGCTTTTCTTTGTCCTTGCCAATATTTTTCGCTCAATCTACATTGCCTTATTCATTGAGGTGAAGCAACACGCCAGCAAAGGAGTTGGTACCATCGTCCATCAGAATCAATCAAGCAGATGACCAGACCATCAGAAATTTGGTATGACTTGCGGGAGCGGCGATTCTTTCCCATTCTGGCGGCCTATTTTGGTGGCGGTTGGGTGTTTCTGGAATTTTTTGGGTTTGTGGTTGATACGCTAAATCTTTCCCCCGCTCTGAAATTGACGGCATTGACCCTATTGGCAGCGTTTTTACCCACTGCAGCACTCATCGCCTGGTTCCATGGCCGGCCGGGGAAAGACCCGGTATCCCGGACCGAGAAAATATTCATCCCCATTAATGTGGTTGTGGCGGTATTCATCCTCCTTTTTATGCCGCCGGAAACCCTTTCGTCTACTGATGCCACTGATGCTGCCGTCATGAAGGTGAAATATGAAGAGTCCAGCGGCGATGTGACCGAACGGACCTTGGTGCGTCCACAATTCCAGACGCCCATTATGCTCTATCTATTCCAAAACAAGACCAATAATCCCGAAAATGATTGGCTGGAGTTCTGGTTTGTGGATGGCTTGTTAGAGGATCTGACCCAGAATAATTATCTTAGTTTCAACAACCAATACATCAATCAGCAGGCGATTTTTTCACTGGAAATGGAGCAACCCAGCCGAGTGCCGCTCTCCATTCAGTTAAAATGGGCGCAGGACGCAGGTGCAAAATATCTGGTGAATGGCGATTTCCACAAAGAAGGGAATCTGTGGCGGACACAGACACGGGTGTACCGGGTCCCCCAGGGACAAGTCCTCATGGATGAAAATTTCATCCATACCAATCCCATTGACCTGATTGATAAGATGTCTCCCGGCGTGAAGCAGGCGGTGAATTTGTCGGATAAACAAATTCGTGCATTTCCCGATTTGCCGGTACGCGAACTTGTGAGTTATGATGTGGAGGCAATTAAAGCCTACAGTAAATATTGGACAACAACAACCTGGGGGAATGATCCGGAATCAGCTCTCCGACACATTAAGCAGGCAGTGGCAGCAGATCCAACGTTTGCGCTGGCGCATTTTCTCGCCTGGCAATTGTGCTTTATGCTGAACCGGCCCGACTACGTGGAGCACCTGGAAGCAGCCATGCGGTTCAAAGACCGTCTCAGCGATAATAATCGTCAGTATGTTGAGTATAATTATTTTCAAACCCAGGGGAAGTCTGAAGCAGCAGAGCATGCATTGAATCGCTGGATCGCTCTGGCACCCAATAATCCCCAGCCCTATATCCTGAGAGCCAACAATTTGGCGCGGGAAGGACGTCGTCAGGAAGCTCTGGCTAACCTGTCCAGTGTGTACCGCATGAGTCCGGAAAATGAAGAAGCCCTGGCTTCGTTAAGTCAAATCAGTTTGACATTGGGCCGTCCCGAAGACGCTCTCAAGCATGCCAATCAATTCATCAATGACCATCCCGGACTGGATCGCGGCTATGTCCTTAAAGGCAATGCGCTGCGGCTAATGGGTGATTATTCCGGTGCACTGCATGCCTATGAACAAGCCTATGCCAATGACCCGCAAAAAATCTCTAACTGGATTGCCGTAGCGAGGGAGCGGGCACGACAGCAAAGCCTGCCTGAGGTGGTCGCTCAGCTTGAGGAAATGCTGGAGACCCGTACCGCCGCCCGTGATAAGGTCCGGATTTACCGGCTGCTGTATGAGCTGGAAAAAGATCAGGGACATTACATTGAAGCATTTAAAATCTATCGTAAGATGATGGAAGTGGGGCGTTCGGTCTGGATGCCCATTGCCTATTATACCAACTGGGTACCTCTTATCCAGGATCTGGCGCGAATGAATCTGGATAACGAGGCCAATTTTATCATCCAGACCATGGAGAAAAATCTGCGCATATTGGGTGAAGAGATCACCGCTCTGGCCAAATTCTCCTATTACCTGGAAAAGGAAGATGCCGACAGTCTGGAAACCTACTGGCAGATTCTGAATAGCGAGTCGGGTTTTAAAAACATGATGAATCGCTTCACCGTGGAGGAAGATTTATTCGCACAGGCGCGCATCTGCTTTTTGCGACAGGATTATGAAAATGCCAAAGCTTACCTGAATCGCTTAAGACAAGCCTCTGCCTATAATTACTTGGTGGAAGAGGCGGAGATGCGCATTGCCATGCAGCAGTATGATCTGGCACAAAACTCCCTGGAAACGCGACTGGTGATGCATCCTAAGGATATGAAGGCGTATTATACACTGGCAGACCTGTACCTGGCGCGGGGTGAAACAAACCAGGCGCGGAATGTAGTAAAAGTGCTGAATGAATTGATTAAATCCGCCGACCCCATCCTTCCCCTGGTCGCTGCTACACAGGAGCTCCAATCCCGCTTAGGGATGACTCAGACCTCGTAATTTATTCTCTTTTGATTAATGCAAATTTACCGGGAGGAACCGGCGAGTTGAACTTGCCGGCGGCCGGCAGATTTGGCGGCATAAAGTGCGACGTCCGCCTGCTTCAGCAGCTCTTTCGGATTTTCAGCATGGGTGGGAAATTCGGCTAATCCGGCACTGAAGGAGATGTGGATTGTTAAGTCATTCTCAGGATTTTCATACAAGGGGTCCTTATCCAGGCGCTCCAATAAACGTTCTAAGGTCGTCTTCGCGCCGGTAATCTCTGAGTTGGTGAGGATGACCACGATTTCTTCACCGCCAAAACGCACCACATAGTCGGACGCCCGAACCGCCTCCTGCACGCTTTGGGCGAAATTCTCCAGGATGATATCACCGATTAAATGGCCATGGGTATCGTTTACCCGTTTAAAATGGTCGATATCCAGAATGCCCACCACCATTTTTTGATCATGCCGCTGGTGAAAACTCACCAAGCGGGGTATTTCATGTTCCAGAAACCGCCGATTGTATAAATTTGTCATGGGATCCCGGAAAATGTCGTCCTGGATCATCTCCAGCCGTTTGAACATCCCGGAGATTTTGGCGCGCAGAACCGGGAAATGGAGTGGTTTTTCCATATAATCATCCGCACCGCTGAGATAGGCGCGGATTTTGTGTTCATGATCGTGATAGGCGGAGACGAAAATAAACGGAACCTGCCGCAAACGGGGCGTGGCTTTCACATGCTGAAGGATATCCATTCCCGGGACCGGCATGACCAGATCACAGATGACCAGATCGGGCCGGTAGTCGGCAATGTCGGCCGTTAAAATGACATCCGATGAGATACCCTCAACTTCATAACCGGCATCTTTTAATTGATACTTCAGTAATCCAACAAAATGCTTATCATCATCAATGACAATGATACGACGCAGCTTGTCCTGAGCCATAACAGTCATCCTCTTAAGCCGGAAATATCTCGCGAGCTTCCCCAGCTGTTATGTGTCGTTCAGGTTAAAGTGATACAGTCTTTAAATAATCAATTAGCTTGGGGAAACGATCCAACAGCGTCTCCTTATCCCCCTGAATGGCGGCCTGCTCAATGTCTGCGCCCCATTCAGAAATGGATTGGAAACCATAACTTGTACCGTTACCCTTTAGATTATGACCGAAGGAACGTACGGGCTCATACTCACTGTTCTGAGCCGCCTGTAGCATCTCCGGTGCTTTGGCGCGGAGATCGTCCAGATAGGCTTGCCGAATGGGCAAAAACTCCGGATCGTTCAAATAATCTTCGACCATGACCGAATGTACGTAATTAGCTACTGAATGAAAAATGATTATTAATCAGTATGGGCACCACACGGGAAATGCACGAAGAAATTAAAATCCTGATTGTTGAGGACGATGTGGAGATGCAACGGCTGTACCGTTTTTATCTCCGGGAAATACCCCGGATTGAAATCGCGTTCGGATCCCAGCCCCGGCAGGTAAAGGCCACTATCGAAAAATCAAATCCGGATTTAATTCTGCTGGATCTGTCACTGGAGGGAGCATCGGTAGAATCGTTGATTCAATCGCATGCCCGGCGCGGCGAATTGCCGCTCATCATCGTCATCACAGCAAATGATTCGGTTGCCATGGCGGTTAAGGCGATGCAGGATGGTGCGTTGAACTATCTGGTGAAACCCATTAAAAAGGATGCGTTTCTGGGGGCCATTGGACGGGGAATTGATTATGCCCGTTCGTTGAAAGAACTCAGGCATTTACGAGAATCTGAACGGCAGCGTAGGGACAGCCGGGAAATCATCGCCCGGGCGCCGGCCATGCAGGAGTTGTTGAAACTGGTGAAAGGTCTGGCACCAACCGATTTTACGGTCCTCATCAGTGGTGAAAGTGGAACGGGCAAGGAACTCATTGCCCGGATGCTCCACGCTAATAGTGCGCGGGTGCGTAAGCCATTTGTAGCCGTCAACTGTGCGGCATTACCAGATACGCTGATCGAGAGTGAACTATTCGGTTACGAAACAGGCGCTTTCACCGGCGCTAACCAGCGCCATGCGGGAAAATTTGAGCAGGCGGACGGTGGAACCCTGTTTCTGGACGAAATTGGTGACATGGGGTTTTCGTCCCAATCCAGATTATTGCGCGTTTTGCAGGAGGGGGAGGTCCACAGACTGGGAGGCACCAATGCGACTCGGGTAAATGTTCGGGTCATTGCTGCTACCAATAAAAGCCTGCAGGAAGCCATTAAGGTTGGCACGTTCCGGGAGGATTTGTATTATCGCCTTTCTGTTTTTCCGGTACACATTCCCCCGTTGCGGGAGCGTAAAGAGGACATCGTGGATTTGATGTATCATTTTTTAGAGTCCTATCGTCAATTTGACCAGCCCCGGGTGACGGAATTCACCTCGCAGGCCATACAGGCGTTGGCATCTTATCAATGGCCCGGGAATGTGCGCGAGTTGCAGAATGTCGCCCGGCGGATGCTATTCATGCTGGAAGGACAAATTCTGGACGTGGAGCATTTACCGGAGGAAATTAAAGGAACGGTTGGCGGGGAAGCCGATATTTCCGGTCAAATACCAGATGGCTTTCCAGCACGCCTGGTGGATATTGAGAAGGCAGCGATTTTAAGGACATTGGAGCAGGCGGGGTATCAAATCGCACCAGCGGCGCGGGAGCTGGGTATCAGCCGGTCCACATTGTATCGGAAAATGGAACGTTATGGCATTTCGGATGGGGGGAAGATGGAATGAATTTGGCAGGGTAAATCCGATATTCCCATGAAATTAAGCTATTTAAATAATGACTTTCATGCTTTACTTTACTGCGATGGGGAATGATGATTAAAATCCTGACACGCAGGGATTGTGTCTAAATGAATTATTACGAGCTCATAGGGTTGGAGAAAGAGCCCTTCTCCATGACGCCCGATCCGGATTTTTACTTCGAAGCCAAGCACCATACCCATTGTGTGGACCGCTTGGAAATTTCTTTGCGCCTGGCGCGCGGATTGAATATTGTCGTGGGAGGAATCGGGTTGGGGAAAACCACATTATCCCGTTATCTGTTGAGCCGGTTTTCTGATTTTGGCCGGGATTTTAAGTTTTTTCTGGTCATTGATCCCGGGTTTGAATCCAATCTGGAATTCATACAATATATTGCACGACTGTTCGGCATTCGCATCACTCAGGACAATGTGATGGGTTATATGAATGTCATTGAACATTTTCTCATTGATATGTCCATTGAGGCGAACAAGCAGATCGTGTTGATCATTGATGAGGGGCAGAAAATGGGGGCGGACCAGTTGGAATTAATCCGCTCTTTGCTCAATTTTGAGACAAACCAGAAAAAATTGATTCAGGTGGTGATTCTGGCGCAGCCGGAATTTCGTGAGACGCTGAATTCCATGCCGAACCTGAAAGATCGTGTGGCCATGTCCTACACGTTGCAGCCCCTAGACCGGGAAGAATCGAAGCAATTTATCGATTACCGTCTGCGGGTTGCCGCACATCCGGCGCCTGAGGAATTATTCACCGATGATGCCAAAGAGATGATTTATACTGAAACACAGGGCTATCCACGTAAGATGGTTGTCCTGTGTCATAATCTTCTGCTGGAAATGCTTATGGCTAAGCGGGAGTCGGTTACCGCCAACATGGTGAACAGTTACCTTTCCAATAAACAATATACCCAATTATAGAATAATCATCCAGGTTCTATGGCCGAAAAAGACGATAACAGGAAATTAGCAACCACCCGGTTACTGGATTTATTAAGGTCTCAGCAGGCCGGTAATGTTGAGATTGAAGAAAAGCAGGGTAAGCCGGGAAAAAAGAACCGGGAAGATGTTGATAAAAAGCAGGAAGCCACCCCAACACCGGAAAAAGATGAATCGCAGCAGGAAAAACCCACAAACTCCGAACCAGATAAAGTGCCCGCTCCAAAAGAGCAATCCCCAATCGCTGAAGAAGTAGAACCATCAACCCGATCATCCCAGGAACCGACAGCAGTCAGTGAAGACGATTCAGCGGCGGAGCCTCCAATTTCTGAAGATGAGAAGAAACCAACTGAAGCCGCCGAGTCTCCACATGTGACGGAGGAAGAGCACCCACCGGAATCAACCACCTTTGAAGCCAGGGAAACTCCGGAAGCGCCGGCACCGGAAAAACCCAAATTTGCACCCTCCCTGGAAACCCAGAACAAATTGATGGGTCTGCTGGCCCATTTGGAAGAGGGGGGGAAGACGCCGGCTGCGAAAGAAAAGGCCGAAGAGCCCGACCCCAAACCAGATCCGGAAGCATCTGATTCTGCTACCACCGAAACCGAGGGACCTGACACGCCTGTTGGTGAGGAGGAGGTGGGTGGGGATGAAATGCTGGGGACTAAGCCCATCGGTTCCTATCTGGGGAAGGTGGAGGAAACCGACCAGGAGTCTCCGGAGGGCATCGGTGGTGAGGAGTTGCCACCCACTGATCCCGAAAGTGAGGAGGAGGAGAAGGGGAGTAAGCGACGCGAAGCCAGGAATCTGCTGGATCGGCGTAAACGCTTCATTGACGCGGAAAAGTCCAAAAAAGCCACCGATGTCATCAAAGCGCAATTGGCTGAAGAGGCCAAGGAAAAGTCCAGCTCTACTGAAATAGAAGTGGATGACGAGGGTTGGGCGCTGCCGGTAAGCGCACCGCCGGATCTGTTCGAAATGGCCGAATCGCTGGCACCCAGTCTCCAGGCGGATCAGTTCAGCGCCAACCTGATGCGGCGCATTACCAAATCCAGTCGCAGGCTCTGTCTGGAAGTTACTGACAAAGGCATTCGCTACATCCAGGCGCGGCTGGGAGGAACCAGCATTCGGGTGGAAAAATTCGGGTATATCAAGGTGCCCTTTAAACTGGACGAAACCACCGTCATTCGCGATATGCGCACCCTTACCGAAGTAGCACTTCCCCGGGTGATTGGGAAGAAGGGGCTAAAGAAACTCTATACCAGTGTCTATTCGCAGCAATTTGAAGGCAGGACGCACTTTTTCCAGGCACCATCCGCCCTGGGGCGAAAAGATTTATCTGAACTGGTGAACTGGCAGGCCACCAAAAATATGAATCTGGGTGACGGACGCGGTATTTTGCGCTACGATATCCATCCTTCCGCCACGGCCTCCGGTAAGGATCATGTGGTTTTGGTGGGGGCGGATAAGGAAAAAACCAAACAGACCTATACGGCATTTCGTAAAGCGGGTATGCAAATCCGGTACACCAGTCAACTACCCGTATTGCTGTGGAATAGTTTTAAAAAAGAATATCCCGATCAGGCTGAGAATACCACCATTTTACTTCACATGCAGCAATCCAATACAACCCTGGCCGTTGTCCACAAGGGTGTGCTACTCTCGACGCGGGAGATGTCCGTGGGAGTGGAGGATTTTGAAGCGGCGTTGGAACAGAAAGTGAATATTGACGGGAAGGCGGTCATGCTCTCCCGCGAAGAGGCCGGTAAGATCGTCACTGACTTTGGCATTCCCAGAAAGCCGGCCGGCAAGATCAAACCCCACGGATTGACATTGTATCGTGTCTCCATTTTTTTACGACCGGTCATTGAGCGCCTAACCAGCGAGATTCAGCGCTCCATCAATTTCTTCAAGAAGCAGTATAACGAGCTTACCTGGGATCATATATACATTTCCGGTGAGGGTGGGACCATCCCCAATTTGAGTAATGCGCTTCAGGAAAATCTGGGCATTGAGATCAGCCTGTTCAATCCCATCCGGGCTGAAAATATTGTGTACGATGAGGAAGAAAAAACCATTCCCTATGAGGATCTGCCGCTCTACACAACCCTGTTCGCCCTGCTGAATGTCCCGGGAAATGATGAGTACAATCTATTACCCGATAACATCGTTCATGATCAGACCTTAATTCCCTATGCCACGGTTAGCTCATATGCGGCCATATTTTTGGTGCCCATTATCTTCCTCACTGTGGTATTTGAACAGATGCGAGCCGACGCGCTCCAGGAGGAATTAATTAAAAAGGAGGCTCCGTTACGAAATATCTCGCCCAAGACGGAGCAATACCTGGGGTATCAGAAGGATATCCGTATTCTGATTCAGTATTCGGAATTTTTGAAAACCGACAGTCTGAAGACCCGAAATTATCTGAAGGTCATGAAGTTTTTATCCAATGTGGTTCCCGAGGAAATCCGGCTAACCAGTTTGACCATTGACCGTGAATTGCTGGGCGGCGAAACAACCACGACAACGGAAGATGCCACATTGTCAACGCTTCCTGCATCCTCTTTCCGGGATTATGCCCAAATTGTGGGTTTTGTGGAATCCGATCCCAGTGTGGCGGACATTCGGTTGACCAATTTCCGCATGAATCTGGAGAAGACACGGGCTTTTCGGAACATCAAACTGAATGTGAATCCACGGGATAAAAATCAACCCAATCGACTTTTCTTTGAGATGGACTGTGAATTTTAACGCAACATATAAACACCCGGAGCGGCAAATCGTATGAACTCCCGCTCCAAATTAATTGTCTCCCTGGTTGCAGTGGTGCTCATACTCCTGGTTTTTGTGTTGCAGCATTTTATGAATGCCGGCTTGACCATTCGACTCACCGAAGCCAAACTGGAGGAGGTAAATCAGCGCTATGAGGAAATTAATGCCAGTGAGGAAGCCTATGATGCCGTGAAAGCACGCTTTGATCAGACGGTATTGGACATTCGCGCGTTGGAGACCCGGATTCCCAACCGGACAGGATTTATTGAGGCAATGAATTTCATCCGGAATACGGCCAATCAGCAGGGGGTGAATTTATTCACCATTGTGCCGGATCTGAATGATGCCTGGCCCAATATCAAATCCAACCTGATGACCACCTCGCTGCATATCGAGAAGTACCCGGTTTCCCTGAGTTTTGAGGGCGATTATCTGGCTATTGGCTATTTTTTAGAAGCACTTATGGACGGACCGTTTGAATTTAACATCGGTCGTCTGGAACTGGCTTCAGAACTGGGTAGTGAGGGAGCACTGAACGCCAAATGCATGTTATTTGCATATATGCTGGTGGACATCAATGGGTAAAAATCGACAAAAATTACTGTTTGTGGTTTTGGCTATTCTGCTGGTGGTCTATCTGATTGATCAGGGGATTTTTAGCGGCGGAGGCTCAGAGAGTGGCAGTCTCAGCGACCGGCAAGCCAGCCAGATCATGGAAGCGGACCAGAGACGATCCGTGGAAGCCGACCGTGCCAGTTACCAGGCTGCGCATCGATTGAAAGCATTTCAGTATGACGGTGAGTGGGCGTCGGATCCATTTTATTATTTAACGGCGGAGGAGCTTGATGCCCAGAATAGCGGACTGGTGTCCTCGTTGTTTGGATTGGATGGGAGTCAGCCTTCCATTGAACTAACAGCGATCTCCCTGCGGGGTACCCGTGGCATGGCCATTATCAATGATGAAATTGTCACGGAAGGGGACCGTATTGCCGGATTTGTAGTTGACCAGATTGAATCAAACTTTGTTATCCTGAAAAAGGGTAATCAACCTCTCCGAATAAATCTGGAGAATTAGTGGCGGAAAAATGAAAGTCCATGGAACAATCAGATGGGTAAGCAGAATTTTACTCCTGCTTTTGGTGGCAACAAGCTACGCAAGAAACGAGCCGGTTATCCAGGGAATCAATACATTTGAATCCAAGGATCGCCACGGTATCATCGTTGCGGCCAGCGAACCTCTGGAATACCGGATTGAAAAGCGCCAAAGTCCACCACAGGTAGATATCTTGTTCGATCAGGCTGTTTATGGCATGAAGGGTGAGTTCCTGAAATATATCCACCTGCCGCCGGTTTACCGGGTTCAGGCTCGCACGAATCTGGCCGGCAAGGGGAAGCTGGTTCGGATTCGATTGGATATGGACAGGCTGGTGGACATTCAGGCTGACCGGAACGGCACCAACCTGATTTTTTCCTGGGTTCCTACCGTGACAGAAATACAACAACGGGCAAGAGTCCGGCAGGTGAATCAATTTGATATTACGGTTTCTCTGAACTTCAAGGACGCAGAGTTGGTGAATGTCCTTCGGCTGATTTCCAAGCAGAATGACCTGAACATTATTGCCGGTGAAGAAGTGACCGGCACTGTGACGGCCAATTTACGGGATGTGAGTTTGGGTGATGCCCTGGATGCGTTGCTGAAGGTGAACGGGTACGATTGGTTCATCAAAGAAAATATTATCGTCGTAAAACCGCAGGATCAGGAGCTGCAGGGCGAGTTGGAAACCCGGGTGTACAAATTGGAATATGTTGACGCGGGAGCGGTAGCAGCGGCTCTCACCAATGTGCTTACCGATAAGGGGAAAGTGCAAACATTCTCAAAAGTAATTGCAGGCGGAATGGCAACCGGTGGCGCTGGCGGCGCTGCGGGCGGAGCTGCCGGCGGTGCAGGGGGCGGAATGGGTGCATTGGCCGGACTGGCTGGTGGCGGTGGTGCCGCAGGTGGTGGAGCGGCCGGTGGAGCAGGTGGAACAGCCGGTGGAGCAGGTGGTGCCGCAGGTGGGATGGGAACAGACATTTTACTTATCTCGGATCTGCACAATAATTTTAATGAGATTGAGCGGGTAATTAACGAGTTGGATCAAGCTGTCCCGCAGATCAATATTGCCGTCAAATTTATCGAAACCAATTTGGATATGAATGAGCGCCTGGGTATCGACTGGAATATGCGGGCATCACTGGTTGGCGGGGATCAGGGGGAAGGGTTTCCCATCGGGAACTGGCGCAGTATCAGTATGGCCACGCTGGACATTCTCAGTTTTTCTGCCGTTCTGGATATTTTGTCCAGTGACAACCAGACCCGCCTGATTCAGGAGCCGCAGGTAACCACCGCGGATAATGCCACAGCCATGGTTTCGGTCGGAACCACCTATCCGGTTGCTGTTCCGGCTGCGGAAGGCGGGCTCGTGGGAACGCAGCCGCTCACATTTGAAGACCAGGAGGTGCAGATCAGCCTCAATGTAAAACCGCGCATTAATGAGAAGGTATTCATTACCATGAATATCAGCGCTCAGGTTCAGGCGGTGGTGGGCTTTGCCGGTCCCAATGCTGATCGTCCCATTATTTCTGAACGAACCACCACCACCCAGGTGCGGGTGGGGAACGGTGAAACGCTGCTCATTGGTGGGTTGATTTTTGAGGAAGAGAGTAAGAATGTATCCAAACTACCTTTATTGGGAAGCATTCCATTCATTGGAGGATTATTCAGAAATACAAGTGACGTGACCAAGCAGCGGGAGCTGCTCATATTTATAACGCCGAACATTATATCAGAAAACAAACCCTAAGGAGTACGGCTATCGCCTGGCGTGGTGACATTATCGATTTGCTGAACATGGCCAGGGAGTATGGTGCCTCGGATTTGCACCTGAGTCCCTATTCTCCGCCTATTGTCCGGGTGGACGGCCGGATGCTGCGCGCCAAATTACCGGAATTAATGCCGGAAGATGTACACATGCTGGTGTACAACCTCATGGGGGATGAGGAGCGCAAAAAATACGAAGAAGAGTTGGAACTGGATTTTGCCTACGAGTACACCGGTGTGGGTCGCTATCGTGTGAATGTCTTTAAGGGTCTGCGGGGTGACACAGCGGTATTGCGGGCGGTTACCGATAAATTATTCAGTTTTAGTGATTTAGGACTGCCGGAAGTGACCAAGGATTTGATCAGCCGGGAAAAGGGGCTGATCCTGGTTACGGGGCCGACCGGATCCGGTAAATCCACCTCGCTCAACACCATGATCGATTATATCAATCAGAATTTCCGACGACACATTATCACCGTTGAAGATCCGGTGGAATTTGTCCACGATTCAAAGCGGGCATTGGTGAATCAGCGGGAAGTGGGACCTAATACCAAATCTTTCACCCGTGCGTTACGATCTGCTTTGCGGGAAGATCCGGATGTAATTGTGGTGGGTGAAATGCGGGATCTGGAGACCACCAGTCTGGCAATTACGGCAGCGGAAACCGGGCACCTGGTATTTGGGACATTGCACACCATGAGTGCCGCCAAGACGATTGATCGGATTATTGATCAGTTCTCAGCGGACCGCCAGAGCCAGATTCGCACCATGCTGTCCGAATCCATTCTGGCAAGTGTTTCCCAAGTCTTACTCCCCAAACGCGGTGGCGGACGGGTCGCTGCCTACGAGATCATGATTGGCACACCGGCGGTGCGAAATCTGATCCGGGAAAGCAAAACCTACCAAATTCCCTCTGTGCAGCAAACCAGTGGGAAGCTGGGGATGGTCACGATGGGACAATCTCTGCTGGCGCTTATAAGCAAGGGCGTTGTGGATCGTCAGGACGCTCTGCATATCGCGGCTGACAGCGAGGAAATTAAAAAACAGATTGAAAAGGCCTCCGACTCATGAGTTATACCATAAATACACTCCTGGGACTGATGGTGGAGGCGGACGCCAGTGATCTTTATGTCTCCCTGGGTGCTTACCCCATGTTGAGCATTAAAGGCGGGACTGTGCCTTTGGAAAAAGAGGTGCTCACTCCGGATATGATCGCCGCGTTAAAGGCTGAATTGCTCACGGACAGACTGAAGAAAATATATGAAGAACATAATGAACTGGATTTTACCCACAGCTTGTCCGGTGTGGGGCGCTTCAGGATCAATTTCTTCAAGCAGCGCGGTTCGGACTCCTTTGTGGCCCGGCGGATTGTAAGTGAAATCCGGACCCTTGAAGAGCTGACCCTGCCACCCATTTTGGGGAGTCTGGCTGAGGAAGACCGGGGCATTGTACTGGTTATCGGTTCCACCGGATCCGGTAAATCCACCACACTGGCCGCCATGGTGAACCACCGGAATTCCACCAAAACCGGACATATTTTAACCATTGAAGATCCCATTGAATTTCTCCATCGCCATCAAAAGAGTGTGGTGAATCAGCGGGAAATCGGTACGGACACTGCCAGTTACGGCAGCGCTTTGCGAAGTGCGCTACGGGAAGCGCCGGACATGCTCCTGGTGGGTGAGATCAGGGATATGGAATCTATGCAGGCGGCGTTGAATTTTGCAGAGACCGGTCATCTGGTGCTCAGTACCCTGCATGCAACCAACGCCAGTCAGACCCTCCAGCGCATTATGAGCATGTTTCCCGCATCTCAGCACGAAATGATACGGATGCAATTGAGCCAGAATTTAAAAGGCATCATCGGTCAGCGGCTGATTCCGGCTCAGGATGGCAGTCGGGTTGCGGCCATGGAAATCATGCTCTCAACAGCGCGTATCCGGGATTTACTTTTGAGGGGTGACATCAATATGCTGCGCCACACCATGGAAGCGGGTCTGACGGAAAATATGATAACCTTTGACATTTCACTGGAGCGCTTATATAAAGCGGGAAAAATATCGTTTGACCAGGTCATGCGAAATGCCGATCGGGCTACCGATCTAAAGGTGAGGCTCCATGCAGATGAAGAACCTGTCTTTACGGAGCGTATTGAAATTGAAGACGTGGATGATACAGAAGATTGAGGTGAGGTAACTACATGGCGAAGATATTAGTGGTAGATGACGAAAGTTTTTTCTCCCAGCCAATCAAGATGTTTCTGGAGCGAAATGGACATGAGGTTTTTGTGGCTGCAGACGGAATGGAAGGGTTGAACAAGGCGCGGGAGGTGAGACCGGATGTCATTCTGATGGACCTGATGCTCCCGGCTTTGAATGGGTATCAGGTGAGCCGAATGCTGAAATTTGATGAAGATTTCCGCCACATCCCCATCATTATTTGCTCCGCGAAAGACACGGAAAAGGACCGGGAAATGGGCAAACAAAGCGGCGCAGAAGAATACGTGACCAAACCCATTAGTCCGGTGGAACTGGTGAAAATCATCGAAAAATATTTATAAAGCGGAGTTGGTTTGTCCCTTCAGCTATATATCCTGATGATTGTTGCCGGCCTGGTGGTGGGATTTTTCCTGGATTGGCTGGTTTCCCAAATGCCCCGGGAAGGGAAATGGAAGCCCCCGGGCAGATGTCCCGAGTGCGGTGCGCCACACCACGGGATTCGCGGGTGGTTCCCCATCCTGCGTCACCTGGGTGCGGAGGAGTGTCCGGAATGCACACACAAATATGGCCGGCAGGGAATCCTTATGGAATTAACCACAACGGTATTGTTTCTGGTTGTGGTGCAGGCGTTTGGTTTGGAGTGGAAAAGTTTTTGGTACCTGTTGATTGTGGTTGCCCTGGTTCCCATTTCGGCGATTGATATGCGCTATCAGGTAATTCCCGATTCTCTGTTGGTGTTCGGTTTGATTCCCATGGCGGGTTTGTGGTTTACCACCTACTCGGGTGAGATTCGGGATTTCCTCATTGGTGGTGTGGTGCTGGGAGGCGGATTGTGGTTAATTTCTATTATAGGGAAGAAGATTTATAAACAGGACGTGATGGGATTTGGCGATGTGAAGTTCGCCGGATGGATGGGACTTGTATTAGGTTGGCAGGTCGGCCTGGTATCCATGCTGCTGGGATTTGTATTGGCAACGGTGGTTTTTTTAACCATGATGGCTTTGGGGAAGGTCAGGTTTCGCCAGGAAGTTCCCTTCGGTCAATTTTTAGCCGGGGGGCTGTTTCTTGGGATGCTGTTCGGGGATGTACTCCTGGACTGGTATCTCACAACCTTTGTGTACATTTAATAAAGAAGCATTCCGACGGTTTTTCACCGAAGGGGCATAAGATAATTAAAACCAGAAGTTGATATGGCAAACAAGAAACAACTGGGCGAATACATAGTCGAAAAAAAACTGCTTACGCGTGGACAACTGGACGAAGCACTCCATTATCGTCGGGATCATAATATTTACCTGGGGAAGGCAGTCGTTCAGCTGGGATTCATGTCCGAGGAGCAGATTGCCAAAACTCTCAGTGAGTTTCTACAGGTACCTTATCTGAAACTGAGCAACTACGATATTGATAGCAGCGTTCTGAAAATTGTTCCGGAAGGGACCGCCCAAAAATTCAATATCATTCCCATTTTTTCTCTGGATAAACAGGTTACGGTTGCCACGAACGATCCACTGGATGTGGAAATGGTGGATGTGGTGGCTGAAATTTCCGGGATGGATGTGAATCTGGTCATCTCCACCGAATCGGACATTGAGCGGGCGATTGATCTGTATTACAACGCGGAGAAGTATCAGGCAAAAACGGAAGATGAAGCGGGAAAAATGGTTGGTCCGCGCGTCATTTCCAAGGAACTGGGTGAAGACCAGTCCGCCATGGAAGCGGTGGATCTGTTGTTCGAAGAGGCGGTGCGCATCGGAGCCAGTGATGTTCATATTGAGCCCCGCCGCAATAATGTCCGGGTCCGGTTTCGCGTAGATGGTGTGCTGCAAGAATATTACACCCTGCCAAAATCGTCTCTGGCACCCATCATTTCCCGCACCAAAGTGCTTTCGGGAATGGACATTTCCGAATCACGCCGACCGCAGGACGGACGATTTCACAAGGATTTGTCAGAAACACGGATTGATGTCCGTAGCTCATCCTATCCCACCACCAATGGTGAGAAGATGGTGATGCGAATCCTGGATCAGAGCAAAAGCAAGATTGACCTGCACCGGCTGGGATTTTCACCGGGCATACTGGAGCGGTGGCGCCAAATTATCACCATGCCTAATGGTATCGTTCTGGTCTCCGGCCCCACCGGCTCAGGAAAAACCACCACATTATATGCCACGCTGAATGTGATCAATTCGGTGGAAACCAATATCGTGACCATTGAAGATCCGGTGGAATATCAGTTAGAAAATATTAATCAGGCTCAGGTGAATACCAAGGCTGGCGTAACCTTCACGGTGGCGCTGCGGTCAATTTTGCGACAGGATCCCGATATCATCATGGTGGGAGAAATTCGTGACCGTGATACCATGGAGTTGGCCATCCGGTCTGCTCTCACCGGCCATTTGGTCTTCAGCACCATCCACACCAATGACGCAGCATCGGGAATCACGCGTATTCTGGATATGGGAATTGATTCTTACCTGGTGAGTTCCACTGTGCGCGGAATTTTGGCGCAACGGCTCATGCGTCGCTTGTGTCCCCGGTGTAAAACACCCCAGAAGCCGGATCCTGCGGTGTTTGAGGCGCTAAAAATGGATCCCAAAAAAGCAGAGGGAGAGGGCGAGTACTTTGGTCCGGTAGGTTGTCTGCATTGCAAAAATACCGGTTATTTCGGTCGGGAAGCGGTATATGAACTACTCATTCCCAACGAGGAAATTCTGGGCATGATCAATGAGCACAAAACAGCCAGCGAAATAAAGCGGGAAGCCATTCGCAACGGAATGCGGACGCTGGCGGAGGAGGCTCTACTGAAGGCTCAGCAAGGCGTTACCTCACTGGAAGAGGTCCTGAAAGTCGCTGTCTCAATGGTATGAAAATCCTCCTTTGCACCCATAAGGCAAATCAAAATCTGGATTTTAGCTGGCTCGCCGAGCATGGCGAGATCGTTCCGGCCAAAAACTGGACGTCAGCGCTTCAGTTTCTGGCTATCGAAAAGTTCGATGTGCTGTTCATGGATACGCAGAGTGTAAAGGGTGATTACGCGCTCTTTCAGCATCGCATTGAAAAGCTTAAAAATCACACGCCACAGGTTTTTCTTACCACCGATCTGGCGCTGGATCAGGAATTCTTACACATCTATCCCAATGTCTTTGGATTTTACTTCCATCCGGAAGATGACCATTCGGGGAAAGAATGGATACAGCGTGTTAAGTCCTTCAAGAAGCTGGTGGAGGAGCTGTCCAAACCCTCCCGGGATTTGCTCACGCCAGCCGGTTTGGGGACATTTATCGGTAATCATCCGGAGATGCTGAAGCAGTACCGCCTGCTCATGAAAGCGATTCCCAGTGATATTACCATTCTCATCACCGGTCCCAGCGGTAGTGGAAAAGAGGTAGCCGCCAAGAATATTCATCAGCTGGGACCCCGTGCCAATTCACGATTTGTCTCCATCAATTGTGCCGCTATTCCGGATAATCTGCTGGAGAGTGAGTTGTTCGGGTACGAACCCGGTGCCTTCACCGGTGCCCAGAAATCCAAGCCGGGTAAGTTTGAGCTGGCTAACGGCGGCACGCTGCTGTTGGATGAAATCGGCGACATGCCCACCGAGCTGCAGAATAAGCTGCTGCGCGTTCTGGAAGAGCAGGAAGTGGAGCGGCTGGGTGGTACCCGGACCGTCAAAATTGATGTGCGCATTCTGGCTGCTACTCATCAGAATCTGTTGCGACTGGTTGAAGAAGGGCGTTTCCGTGCTGACTTGTACTACCGACTCAATGTGGTGCCGGCAAAATTACCACCCCTGTCCAGCCGTCGCTCAGACATTCAGTTACTGGTTTTGAATTTTCTGGACAATTTGGTGAAAAGCCAGCAAACGGCGGTGCAGGGTATCCAGGTGGAGGCAGTTGAAGCCATTCAGGATCTGCCGTTTCCGGGGCAGGTGCGGGAATTGGAAAATATAATGACGCGGCTGGTCTTTATGTCGGAAGGCCGCCGTATTACACCAAAAGATGTGGCGGTGGTGAGCAAACTGGCGGAGAATGCCGGATCTGCATCGGTTCGCCATGTGGCGCACGTGGATTCGGTAAAACCACTCTGGCAGGTGGAAAAGGACGCCATTGAGGTTGCCATGCTGGTTTTGGATGGCAATATTAGCCAGGTTGCTCAGACACTGGAAATTTCCAGGAATGCACTCTACCGCAAGATCAAAGTTTATGAGATTGATATGGAGACATTGAAAAACGATGGGTGAGTTCATCGTAAAAATGACCAACGAGGCCGGTGAAATTGTGGAGCAGGAAATGACTGCAGCCACAAAATTTGATATTTTCGAGATTGCCGAATCACGGAATATGATGGTACTGAATATCCGTGAGCAAAAAACCGGGTCCATATCCTCTATCGATGCCTGGCTGGGTGGTTTTCGCAAACTGAAGGACAAGGAGCTGGAGCAGTTTACTTCCCAGCTTGCAGCCATGTTACGGGCCGGTATTACGCTGGTGGATAGCTTGGAGACCATTCAGGAGCAGGTGGATAATCCCAATTTTGCCGCCGCCATTAAAACCATCATTTTTGAATTGAACAGTGGTTCCACCTTTGCCGATGCATTGGGGAAATACCCCAATTATTTTCCGGAAGTGTATCGCGGAATGGTCATGGCGGGTGAACGGGCTGGTGTACTGGAAACCATTTTAAAGCGGCTGGAAACCTATCTGCATTATGACAACCAAACCAAGGCGCGCATCAAGTCAGCCATGCGTTATCCCACCTTTGTCCTCATTGCATTGACGCTGGCTTTTGTGGCGGTAATGGTGTTCGTGATCCCCCAGTTCGCCAAAATGTTTGAAGCGCAGCAGGTTCAGCTCCCGTTGCCCACACGCATCATGCTGGGAACCAGTAATCTTTTTGCCAATTACTGGTGGGCAACCGGTCTGGTTGTTTTGGGCGTTTTCGTCGGTTTAATGCTCTATTTTCGTACGCCGGCGGGGCAGTACACTGCGGATGTATGGAAATTGCGCCTTCCGGTGGTAAAAGTGATTACCCGGAAAAACCTGGTAGCCCGGTTTGCTCAATTATTGGAGACCCTGAGCCGCTCCGGTATC
The DNA here is from genome assembly GCA_021734065.1 of Fidelibacterota bacterium. GTDB lineage: Bacteria > Fidelibacterota > UBA8477 > UBA8477 > UBA8477 > UBA8477. The sequence goes on from JAIPJQ010000009.1 coordinate 33,903, forward strand.
CAGATCATCGAAGCGCTGCAAATCATTTCACAGACATTGGGGAATGCGGTAGTGGCCAAAGAAATCCAGAATGCCGAGAAGCAGGTTCTACAGGGTGTGGCGGTGGCCGATTCACTGAAGGGGAGTCAGATTTTCCCGAAAACAGTTCTGAAGATGATCAGCGTAGGTGAAAAATCCGGTGCCCTGGATGAGATGTTGGGGAAAATCGCCGAACAATACGATGAAGAATTGAATCAAACCATCAGCCGGCTGTCATCCATGATTGAACCGATTATGACAGTGGTCATGGGTGTTTTTCTCCTCATGATGGCGCTGGGAATTTTCCTGCCCATGTGGGGCATTTATGAAAATGCACTTGCTCCTTAATGCCATTAGCTGACAGGGAATCATCAATGCCAGACAAGACTTCGTTGAAAACATGGCTTACCAAGCGCCAATTTCCCGCCTGGATCTATATTCTGGTATTAAGCATCTGGGCGCTGATCCTCTATTTATATACCGCCATCAAAACCCAATAATATTTGATTCCTGGTGATTCAGGTCACGGGGCAAATCCTTGAATTATCTTGCCACAATTTATTGTTAAGCCTACATTTGCCGCTCAAAAACCACACATAGTGGCATTAACAACCGGAGCACCGTTATCCTGAACGGACGGTGGCGAATGGACAAGCCTTGCGGGGCGGGAAATTTAAACCGATGAGGGATGGTATGTTGTTGGGGACTACCCGGCGGCGGTCTTTAGGCTGTCAAAACTGGACAAAACTGGTCATCATTAGTGTGCTTGCAGCCACTTCAATCTTTAGTCAGACATTTACCCAAATCACAACCGGAGCCCTGGTCTCAGATGGGTCCAACAGTACCAACCAAGCCTGGGGGGATTACGATAATGATGGCGATCTGGACCTTTTCGTTCCTACCTATAATGCGGTAGATCTTTTTTATTCCAACAATGGTGACGGTACCTTCTCCCAGATAACCGTGGGTGCTCTGGTCCAGGATGCAACCCGCGCCTATTCGGCAGCCTGGGCTGATTATGATAACGATGGGTTCCTGGATCTTTTTGTCTCTCAGGTGGATAACTGGAATAATACCCTCTATCACAATAACGGGGACGGCACCTTTACCAAAATCACCACCGGCAGCATCGTGAACGATGGGGGAAATTCCTATGATGCGGCCTGGGCGGATTATGATTTGGACGGGGATGTGGATTTGCTGGTGGTTAATGATAATCAGGCGAATTTTCTCTACCGGAATCAGGGAAACGGAACATTCGCTCGAGTCACTAACACGGTTCTCACCGATTTTGGAGGGTACCGCGTATCCTGGGCGGATTTTGACGCTGACAGTTATCCGGACGTGCTTGTGCAGCAACATAGCGGCACGAATGCAAATCGGTTATTTCGCAATAATGGCAACGGCAGCTTTACCCAGATCGTAGCTGGCATCCTACCCAATGCCACCTATGGCAATCCCTTCTGGGGTGATTTTGACAATGATGGTGATCTGGATCTGTTTCTGGCCCGAGAGGGTACTAGTGAGCTGTACCGTAATGATGGAGGAAATTTCACCAGTGTAATGACCACGGCGGAATTGACCAGCAACAGCGCTGCCTGGGCTGATTTTGATAACGACGGCTGGCTGGATCTCTATGTGGCGAATAACGGCACCAATTCCTATTACCACAACAATGGTGATGGCTCCTTTTCTGCAATAACAGCTGGCGAATTTGTCACCAATAGTGACAATTCTTTCGCGGTCTCTGCCACGGATGCCGATGGTGATGGTGCGCTGGATCTGTTTGTCTCCAATTACAGTTCACAAAACAACCAGCTCTACATGAATGACGGAAATGCCAATCACTGGTTCGCCGTGGATCTGGTGGGTGAACTGGACAATACGGCTGGTCTAACAGCGACGATTCAGCTAAAAGCCGGCGACACCTGGCAAACCCGCCATGTGTTACCAACCGATGGCGCGCCCTTGCAGTGTCATTTTGGTTTGGGGAGTGAGACGGTCGTGGATTCTATCATCGTGGATTGGCCACAGGGCTCGCCGCAGGTGGTGACCAATCTGGCGGCAGATCAGACCATTACCATCACACAGGAAGATGAGACACCATCCAGTGTAAAACTCGTAGATGACCCCACCCTGAGCACTAATTACAATGGCTATGCTGTTGCCTGGGGCGATTATGATAACGACGGTTATCCGGATTTATTCGTTCCCACCTATAACGATGTGGATCGGTTATACCATAATAATGGAGATGGTACATTCTCCCAAATCACCACCGGAGCCTTGGTTACAACCGCCACGCGGGCTTTGGATGCTGATTGGGGAGATTATAACAACGATGGGTATCTGGACCTGTTTGTCGCTCAGACGGATAATTGGAATAACAGTCTGTATCGGAATAATGGGGATGGCACCTTCACAGCAGTGACAGAAGGAAATATTGTCAGTTCAGCGGCGTATTCCCAGGGTGCTTCCTGGTGGGATTTTGACCGGGATGGTGATCTGGACCTGCATGTAGCCAACGCCAACAATCAGGTAAATCAACTCTTTCGCAATAACGGCGACGGCAGTTTCACCAATCTTTCCGG
>JAIPJQ010000124.1 GCA_021734065.1 Fidelibacterota bacterium
ATCGCGGAAACCGCAGAACTCACGGGGACTGTGCGGGCTTACAAAGAAGACATTCGTCAGCATTTGAAACAGCGTTTACTGGAAGTTTGTAACGGAATTGGAGCCACCTTTGGTGCAGAAATCATACTGGATTATCAGGATGGGTATCCACCGACTGTGAACGCCGTTGAACCCTCGGAACAGCTTCGTCAGGCGGCTTCACAGGTGGTTGGTGCTGAGAGGGTCGTGCCGCCCTATCTCACCATGGCGGGTGAAGACATGGCTTATTTTTTACAGGAAAAACCGGGCTGTTTTTTCTTTATCGGTGCCGGAAAGCATGCCAAAGACAATCCGGGAGAAGTCATTCCACACCATTGTCCGGTGTTTGATTTCGATGAAACGGCGTTGAATATTGGTGCTCGGGTTTTCATTCAGTTGGTAGAAGATTATTTAGGTTAATGACACATAAACAGGGGAGACGTCATTTATGAAATATCGAAAATTAGGACAATCAGACATTGCGGTTTCGGAAATCAGCCTGGGATGCTGGACCATGGGTGGTCGCAACTGGGTGCGGGGGAATTCCATCGGCTGGGCAGATGTGGATGAAACCGAAATTCAACAAGCCATTGACTATGCCCTCGACCATGGCGTGAATCATTTTGACAATGCGGATGTGTACGGCAACGGTAAAGCGGAACGCATGCTGGCCCGGGTTCTGGGCAACCGGACAAATGATGTGGTCATCGCCACAAAAGTGGGACACGCCTGGGGAACGGCCGGTCATCCCTATGAACCGCAACATATTCGTCATCAGTGCGAACAATCGCTCATTAATCTGAAGCGGGAGACCATTGATCTGTACTATTTTCACCATGGCGATTTTGGTCCCGGGGACCAATACCTGGATGACGCCATGGCTGTGATGAATCAATTGCGGGACGAGGGTAAAATTCGCCTTTTGGGATTATCCGCTTATTCCAATGACGATTTCACCCGGTTGGTTCCAACAATCCAGCCCGATGTGCTTCAGAGCTGGGCGCACATCATGGATGACCATTTTATCCGTGAAGGGGAACCGGTTCGGAAGCTTTTGGAGGAGCGGGGAATGTCATTCGTGGCATTTTCACCTCTGAATCAGGGCTTGCTGCTCAACAAGTTCAGCGCCAAAAACCCGCCGGAATTTGTGGACGGTGATAACCGCATGGGGAAGAAGAAATTCACCCGGGAAGCGTTGGAAATACTGGAACCCAGACTGGAAAAGCTGGAAAAACGGTTTGGGGATTCCACTGAAGACCTGGCGCGTGTGGCATTACAATATCTGCTGCACGAACCGGTGGTGGGCGCAGTCATTCCCGGTTTTCGCAACCTAGACCAGGTTCAAATCAATCTGGCGGCGCAGGATAAGCCCTTCATGCCAGAGGAAATTGATTTTATTCGTTCGACATTTTCCTGAAAAGAGGATAGATTTAATCCGAAAGGAAAGGGGTTGAAAATGAAGTGCAACATGGGAACCACTGATCGCACGATTCGCATTATTCTGGGAATCGTGATCCTGGCACTGGGCTTAATCTTCGCGAACTGGTGGGGACTGATTGGCCTTATCCCGCTGGCCACCGGATTCATCCGCTGGTGCCCGCTGTATGTGCCGTTCAAGTTCAGCACCGATAAGTCAGAAGTGCAGCAATGATTTAGGAAAGCGCCGTACAATTCCCTGCGAATTATACTGGTCATTTCCAACGCATCATTTAAAAATCGGAACACCACTTTGAGGACCCAAACGGCCCTATGAAAGTCATTGAATACATTGAGCGCGCCAAAGAGACGCTCATCTCCTTCGAAATCATTCCCCCCATGCGCGGTCGCAACGCACAGGATGTTTATGATGTGCTGGATAAGCTTATTGAGTTTCGACCGCCCTTTATCGATGTGACCAGCCATGCCGCTGATGCCTATTATGTGGAGCAGCCCGACGGGACATTTAAGCGCCACATCAAGCGGAAACGCCCGGGGACACTGGGACTCTGCGCGGGTATTAAATACCGCTATAAAATCGAAGCCGTTCCCCACCTGCTGTGTCGCGGATTTACCCGTGAGGAAACCGAAGATATGCTCATTGAGCTGAATTATCTGGGCATTGAAAATGTCCTGGCCATTCGCGGAGACGATCCGGAATATAAAAAACCGGTACACCCGGACCGCACCACCAATAATTACGGCATTGATCTGGTGCGACAGATCGCGGATATGAACCGGGGGAAATTTCAGGACGACATTCTGGACTCAGCCCAAACCGATTTCTGCATCGGTGTGGGCGGCTACCCGGAAAAGCACGATGAAGCACCCAATCTGGAAGCCGATATCCGTTACCTGAAACAGAAGGTTGACGCCGGCGCCCATTATGTGGTGACTCAGATGTTTTTCGATAACCAAAAATTCTTTGCCTTCGAGCAGAAATGCCGTGAGGCCGGTATCACGGTGCCCATTATTCCCGGACTGAAATTGCTGACCAAACCCTATCAGCTAAAAAGCCTGCCGGCTAACTTTCACGTGAATATCCCGGATGAGTTGGTCTCTGCAATGGAAAATGCCGAATCGAAAGCTGAGGTTCAACAGCTTGGGATGGCGCACCTGAAAAAACAGGCGGAGGAGCTTATCAATGCCGGCGTCCCCTGTCTCCATTTTTATGTCATGAATGATGTACACCTGGTACGGGATGTGGTGCGTGATTTGAAATCCTGATGTTATCGTTTCCTGAATGACAAGTCACCGGCAGCTACCGTTACAATGCCCTCTGCAGTCTCGATTTTTGCCAGTCCGGAGGTATCCACTCCCCGAAATACACCAGTCAGCGGTGCTTCCCGGCTGGAAATCTCCACCGGTTCATTGAGCCAGATCGCTTCCGATTCCCATTGCTTCACGAACGCTTCCGGTGCATTCATCAACTCCCAGTGTTGAAAAAAATGGTGAACCAGAGCGGCCAGAATATCCGGTCGATGGATATCTTTCTTCAGTCCCAAATGCTTTAAACTGGTAGCGATGGATCGAACCTCAGGTGCGAAATCTTCCGGCTGCTGATACAGGTTAACACCGATCCCCACTGTGTAATACAGCGGGCGATTGCCCTGCCATTTACTCTCAATCAAAACACCACCGATTTTTTTACCGTCAGCGTAAATGTCATTGGGCCATTTGAGTTGAACCCTGGCAGTGGTCCATTCCTCCAATGCGAATTTGGTAATCAGGCCGGTATAGAGTGAGAGCAGATTGGGATTTTTTGGAAACCATTCACTGCGTCCCAACAACAAACTCCACCACAATCCCTGTCTCGGAGGTGAATGCCACGTACGCTGGGCTCTGCCCCGACCGGCAGTCTGCTCATCGGCTACGAACAGGGCATTTAACCCGGGATGTTTTTGTACAAACCGCCCCGCTTCTGCATTGGTGGAATCAATGGTGTCAAAATGCTGAAACGAATCAATGTAGGGAAATTCTACCGTTGCCATGATGCCCCCGGCCACTAGCCCTCATACTCGCCAAAAACCTGACGCAAAGCATCGGCAATCTCACCCAGGGTTACATACACCTTCACCGCTTCCAGAATAAATGGCATCAGGTTTTGGTCACCCCGGGCGGCTTGCGACAGATTATTGAGCGCCGTTTCCACCGCTTGATCATCTCGTGACGATTTCACCTTATGCAATCGCTCAATCTGACGGTCGGTGGCTTGTTGATCCAGCTCCATGATTTCTGCTGATGCGGATCCATCGTCTTGAAATTCATTCACACCCACAATAATCTGCTCGCTGGACTCAATCTTCTGCTGCTGCTCATATGCGCTACGGCTAATCTCGTCCTGGAAATAGCCGCTCTCAATGGCTGCAATAGCGCCGCCCATCTCATCAACGATCCGTAAATAGTCAAGAACTTTGGATTCCAATTCGTTGGTGAGCGCCTCAATCACCTCAGAACCCGCCAACGGGTCCACATAATCCGTGACGCCCGTTTCATAAGCGATAATCTGCTGGGCTCGCAATGCCACCCGGGCGGATTCCTCACTGGGCAGCGCCAACGCCTCATCTTTTGCATTGGTGTGTAAGGATTGTGTACCACCCAGAACCGCCGCCAGTGCCTGCAAAGTCACTCGCACAACATTGTTGTCAATCTGTTGTGCGGTGAGGGTAGAACCGCCGGTTTGGGTGTGAAACCGGCACATCATCGCCTTGGGCTCCGTAGCGCCAAAGCGGTCCTGCATGATTTTCGCCCAAATCCGTCGCGACGCCCGAAATTTGGCCACCTCCTCCAGAAAATTGTTGTGGGCATTCCAGAAAAACGAAAGTCGTGATCCAAGTTGATTCACATCCAGCCCCGCAGACAGTCCGGCTTCCACATACGCGATGCCGTTGGCAAAGGTGAAGGCTAATTCCTGCGCCGCCGTGGAACCGGCTTCCCGGATGTGATAACCGGAAATGGAGATGGTATTCCAGCGTGGCAAATGCTCATGACACCAGGCAAAAATATCAGTAATAATCCGCATGGAGGGTTTTGGCGGGAAAATGTAGGTTCCCCGGGCGATATATTCTTTCAGGATATCATTCTGAATGGTACCGGAAAGCTTTTCCCAGGAAACACCCTGCTTTTCGGCCACCGCCATGTAAAAGGCCAGCAGAATTGCGGCGGTGCTGTTAATGGTCATGGAGGTGGAGACTTTGTCCAGGGGAATTTTGTCCAGTAAAATTTCCATGTCCGCCAGGGAATTGATGGGTACGCCCACCCGTCCCACTTCACCTTCCGCCAATTCATGATCCGAATCGTATCCCATCTGGGTGGGCAGGTCAAATGCCACCGAAAGTCCGGTTTGACCATTTTCCAGCAGATAGCGGTAACGGGCGTTGGAGTCTTCTGCGGACGAAAAACCCGCATATTGACGCATGGTCCATAACCGCTGGCGGTACATCTCCGGGTAGATCCCCCGGGTAAATGGGAATTCACCGGGTTTTTCGTGATGGGACGAACCCATGGTCGCTCCTTACTATGGATTAGACTGGATTAAATGCCACGCTGCGTCCGGATTTCCTGATAAGCCTGGTTAATGGCTTTGAATTTTTCCTCGGCCATTTTTTGAAATTCCGGTCCTAAATGGGAGACTTTGTCGGGGTGAAAGCGGGCCGCCATACGGCGGTAAGCCTTTTTAATCTCGTCATCGGTAGCCTGGGCTTCTGTCTCCAAAATCTGATAGGCCTGGCTGGTATCTTTAACGAACTGGGCTTTGATGGCATTGAAATCCCCGGTGGAAATTTTCAGGTGTTGAGCGATCTCTTCCAGGGATTCCAGCTCAGCAGCGTGCACCTCACCGTCGGCGGCACTGATACCGAATAACACATGTAATAATTGTAATTTTTCCGCCATCTGCATGTGACGGTTGATTTGGGTGGCTACTTCATAGATGTAATAATCCTGCTCCAGCAGGTTTTTCAGCAGCCCCATCATCTCCTGGGCGTCATTGGTATCGAAATTCCGTAGAAAATACTGTTTTACATATTCGATCTCAGATTTGACCACGCGTCCGTCAGCCTTCAGGACTTTGGCCATGAGTACCAGAACAGCAATGGCAAAATCACCGGAGCGTGTTGAGGTGCTGGATTTGATTGTTTGTGTACCGGCGCTGAACCCACCGCCGGCATGCTCCTGACTCAATTGCCCGCCTAACCACCAGCCAATTAAACCACCAATGGGTCCGGCAAAAGCCCAACCGAGTCCACCCATGAATACGCGACCTAACATGCCCATTATTTCTGATTCCTAACTTCCATTAAACACCATCATTTTTCTGAAATCTATCTGTATGCAGAGCCGAACCAAGCAGGGATTCCATACGATTGGGTATCAGGCAATTTCCAAAATCAGGGCGCCTTTTTCCACCGATTGACCAGGCTGGACATGAATGGATTGAACCGTCCCGCTCACCGGTGCTTTCAACTCATTTTCCATTTTCATGGCTTCCATGATCAACAAGGCATCGCCTTCCGTGACCTCATCACCAACCGATTTCAGCACCTGTGTCACCAGTCCGGGAATGGGCGCCAGAATCTGCCCCATCCGCTTGTCCAGAGCGCTTTCCCACCCCATGGCTTCCAACTGCAGCGCCATCTCATCTTTCAACACTACCGTTGTGGATACGCCATCCACCTGCACCAGTAATTCACGATTAAAGCGAACGGCAACCACATGGGAGCGATGATTCAAAATCAGACTATAAACACCCGGAAAGAGTGTTCGCAAATCCAGCGGGGTACCGGATTCTTCATGAATGGCGCGCAGTTGACCATTGTCGGTGGCCAACTCAAACCGGATCGGCTGTTCCTGTATCTCTGCCACAAACTTCATTGTAACTGCTCCCCGCGGCGGATCTGAATCCATCGGCTCACCGGCTTTTTCTCACCATTTGTAACCAGCCGGCCATTGGCTCCCTGTCGTAATTGGTGGGCAGCAGAAGTGAACGCGGCAGCCTGAGCTGCTTCCGGAGTCAGATTGTTCAGCGAAGTCAGCAGATCTGGTTTGTACAACTCGTAAAAATGGGTGTCATACATTCCGGATTGGAAGGTGGGATGTTGTACAACTGCGTCACAAAAACCGATGCTGGTTTCAATACCGGCAATGAGAAATTCGGATAACGCCCGATGCATGCGGCTCAACGCTGTGGCACGATCATTTCCCCAGGTCACCAACTTCCCCAACATGGGATCGTAATAGGGTGTGATTTCACTCCCGG
>JAIPJQ010000125.1 GCA_021734065.1 Fidelibacterota bacterium
TCCTCCCGAATATCGCGCAGGTACTCTTTTTTGCGATACAGTGCTTTCATCTGCTCCGCCTGGTCACCATAAGGCTGAGTCAATTCGTCCAGACGCGCCTCCACATCCTCTTTGGTGACTTCTAATTTTTGATCCTGAACAATCTTCTTCTTCACCAAATACCACTTGAGTTCCCGCTCAGCTCGTGGTCGCGCCTCCTCCCGGACCGCATCTTCGTCAATATCGGCATCGGCATTCTGGGGATCCTTTTTCACCGATTCCACATACCGCTCCAGATAATTTTCAATCATGGATTCAGGCACCAGCACATCTGATTTGTCCAGAACCAACTGAATCAACTCCTGCTGAAATGCCCGTTTGGCGTCCCGGTCCAACTGACGCTGAATGTCAGCGCGAATTTCTTCTTTGAGTTTGTCCAGCGACTCAATATTTGGATTCACCAGCTTGGCGAAATCCTCATTGATCTCCGGGAGTGTGTAGGACTCAACGCCCTTCACCGTCAGTAGAATCCGCTGTTCCGTACCCTTTTCATCCTGCGTGGGAATGCTGAATTTAAGGTCATCACCTGTTTTGGCACCGGTGAGAATTTCCCCCACTTTTCCGCCAAAAACACCATCCCCCACCCGGACATAACGATTTTCCACTTTCTGTCCAAACAGAGGAACATCATTCTCATCCAAATACTGCAGGTCGCCTTTGATCAGATCTCCCTCAGCTGCACCATCTTCTTTCGGGGCGGTTTCCGCGTGCTGCTCCTGCAAATGCTCCAGAGCATGGTCCACATCTCTATCGGTGGGCTCGTAGGCGTTGCGTGTGATTTTGAAACCATCCGCGTATTTAAATAGTTTGGGTTCCGGCTCCACTTCCAACTTCAGTGTGTATTTCAGGTCCTGCCCCACATCGAAATTTTCCACATTTTCAACCTGCCCCTGTGAAATGGGGTCCAGTTCATGTTCCACAATCGCCTGCTGATAACCGCGTTGGATCATATCCTCCATTACATCCATGAGGAGGGTACCACCATATTGCTGCAGAAAAATCTTCTGAGGAACTTTCCCGGGACGGAATCCCGGCATCTTCACCCGTTTCCGGGTATCTTCAACTTTTTTTGTATAGACTGGCTCAATTTCCCCCCAGGGGATTTTCACCTGAATGGTCCGCTCATGCGGCTGGCCGACTTCAACCCTGATGTCCACTAATGCGTCTCCGTATTAAATCTTAAATCGTTGGTAACTTCAAACATAGCGGGCAAAAATAACGCCCGACTCCGCCAAAACAAACGGAATCGCAAATTCATCCCAAAGCCTGATTCTGCTTTAACCCGCCGCACCCGGAGACTACCTTTTCGCATGGAAAATTCGCTTGAAAATTTGACGCAATTACACCAGACCGAACGCGTCCGCATCGTGGGCATGATGACTGGAACCAGCGCCGACGGACTGGACCTGTGTCTGGTGGAATTTACCGGCATGGATCGTTTCCCTGAATACCGGGTAGTTGAAACCCGTGAAATGGCTTTGCCGCCAGAATTGTCCACTGCCTTCAAACGCCCGCTGGAATTATCCCTCTCCCAGGCGACAGAATTGTCGTTCCGGCTGGGTGAATGGTACGCGGAACAGGTATTGTCCTGCGGATGGGATTTTCACCTGATTGCCTCCCACGGTCAGACATTGGTTCACGCCCCGCCCCGGTATACACTCCAGATCGGTGAGCCGGGTTACATGGCTCAGCGATTGAAAAAACCGGTGGTATATGATTTCCGCACTGCAGATGTGGTTTTGAACGGGCAGGGCGCACCCCTGATTCCCGTAGTGGATGAATACTTATATCGTGATTCCGAAGAAGCCCGCCTGTGTCTCAATATTGGTGGGATTGCCAACATGACATTACTGCCCCCGAAAAGTCACTCGCTGCCGGTCATCGCCTGGGACACCGGTCCGGGGAATACACTCATGGACAGAGCCATGGTGACCTGGACTGAAGGCGAACTTTCCTACGATGCGGATGGAAAAAATGCCCGCGCCGGCTGTGTGAACCAGACGCTGCTGGAGTGGTTATTACAACATCCCTACTGCCAAAAACAACCGCCCAAGTCCGCCGGTCAGGAGGAGTTTGGTAGCCCGTTCTTTCAAAAAATCATCAATCGGTTCTCACCCCACAATGCCGGCGACTGGCAGAATCTGCTGGCAACGCTGACTGAATTCACTGCCTGCTGCATCAACCGGGATTTGGAGCGCTTCGGCGCGGATTACCCGCCCTTTAAACACCTGTTCGTGGGCGGTGGCGGATCCCGCAATGTGTATTTGATGGAGCGGTTGCAAAAAATGCTGCCCCGGGTCACCATTGAACCGGTGGAGGAAGCGGGCGTCACTCAGGACAATAAGGAAGCGTTTGGCTTCGCCTATCTGGGGTACCTGTGGTTACGCCAACTCAGCGGCAATCTTCCCAGCGTCACCGGTGCCCGCGAACCTGCAGTGTTAGGCAAACTCTGCCTCTAAGATATTCAGGCTGTTTTATCAAAGGGGCAGCCTTTTCCGCACCAGCGAACCTATTGCTAAAGACCAAAAATGATCGTGTTTGGCTCGGCGACAGCCTGATGAAATCCAAATCTGATTTCTGTCGGCTTCCGGGCAAGTTTGAGACTTGAGGTATATTTGTGAGTCGGACGCCATGGCAAGGCATACCACAGCGCTGTTTCTTAGGATTTTAAAAAGAGACTGCCTGCCTAATGGGACAGCCTCTTTTATTGATTAAATGGGTTTACCTGATTGGTCGAAGCGTCACTTCATCAAAATCATCTTCCGGGTCTGGCTGAACCCATTCACCTCAAGTCGGGCGAAATAAATTCCGGTACTCATTTGTTGTCCCGCATCATTTTGACCCCGCCAGACCACGGACTGATAACCGGCCGGCAGGTGACGGTTTACCAAGGTCCGGATCGGTTTACCCTGAACATCGTAAATCACCAACTTTACAATACCAGCTTCCGGCAGTCCGAAACCGATTGAGGTGGATGGATTGAAGGGGTTGGGATAATTCTGACTAAAGCCGTATTCAGCGGGAATCCCATCTGGTATGTTCTGAGCCAATTCCTTGTTAAGGGGTCCAGTCCAAATTAAGACATCATCAGAAGCATCAGATTCCTGCTCAGACACATCTACTGCTGTGACCCAATACCAATATTCCACGGCATAACCTTGACCGAGTTCGGTATCCGTATATTCTGTCTCCTCGATGGGATTAGCAGTGAGTTGGTCCACCTGATCATTTGGATCCATCCTATAGACATGGTACCCAACTAAATCAGGTTCACTGTTGGCATCCCAACTGATATGTGGATGGCCACTTTGGTAACCACCAGAGATATTTTGAGGTGCATCAGGTGGGGCAACTGCGTAAAATGCATTTATCCTTCCATATCCTAATGCGGTACTGCGGCCATCTTGTCCATAGGTATAGCCACCAACTTTCTCACAAGAGGCAATTAAATAATTCCGAATATCCTGGGCAGTCGCAGAGGGGAAACGCCCCTTTACTAATGCAGCTGTTCCGGTTGTAATCGCTGTAGAAAAAGAGGTCCCAGAGACATATATGTAACCCTGTGAGGTTCCGTTGTCAATACTATGTTCAGTGGGCATTGTATATGGTGGAAAAGTAGAAAATATATCTCTGGGATCCCCAACGCCAACCCCTCCAGTGGTCGACATATATCCTCCAGGAGCAGCAAAGGTTACACCATTACCATAATTGGAATAATACCCCCTATGATCACTCGCATTAGTAGCTCCTACACTTATAACATTGGTATAACCATTATTGTGACCCGTATGAGTGCCATCGATGTTACCGGAAAACGCGAACGCTGCTGGCCACTCAGCGCCATTGGCATTATCGTTCCCAGATGCACATACAACAAGTACATCATTACTGTAGGTATAAGCGATGGCATCTTCCAAATATTCACCAAACGAAGTAGGAAGTGCCGCCCAGGAGATATTTAGAATATCGCATCCGGCATCTACCGCGTCAATAATCGCACCCTGTAAATCTGCCGTAAATTCATTAAAATATGGGCCCGCTTCGGAATATGCAGAAACTTGAGAAATGTACAACGCTGCATTTCGATCTAAACCAGCGATACCAGTTGCATTTCCAGTATTTGCACCAATGAGCCCGGCAATATTTGTCCCATGCCCTACTTCATCTCGCCATTTCCTAGAATCAGAAAAATCAGACCAACCCAAAATAATACGATTGGTATTATTTAAATCCGAATGAACTAACGTCCATCCATGTCCATGATATTCACTGGTAGGAAGACCCGAATCAAGGATTCCAATTTTGGTCGACGAAGAACCGGTTTCGTAATCCCAAGCTTCATCGGCATCAATATCTGCATCTTGGGTTGCCCCCTGAATTGACCCATCGTTCGATAAGTACCACTGCAAATCAAAATAGTTATCATTGGGTGTACTGAGTAGTTCGGGTTCAATCCGGGTAACAACATTATCGAAATCACCACTATTTTTTAAAGTGGAGGCGACTTTAGTCATGTCCGAGTTCTCGCTGAATTCTGCGCAAGCCCAATCCAGTACGTTAAAATCAACAATAACTGCACCACCCTCTTTGGACAGGGTGTAGATAGCTTGTTGCTCCGAAGTACCAGACGATTTTTTAACATATAGTTGAAATTCATGGGTAACACCAGCTGATAAAAGCCCCGTAAAGACGACTGTCATGACTAATACATACATTAACCTTCTCATCATACTTCCTCCTTACTTAATAAGAGTAAATTGAGTTGCTAACGTCTTATTTCTTAATTGTACCCGGATGAAATATATACCCGAAGTTAAACCACTTAATTCAAATCGTACATTTTTCTGTTGAACTTGCCCTATCTTGCTGAAAATTTTACGCCCTTGGAGATTATAAATTTCAAATTGTAATGGTTCTGAGTAATTAGTATTGAACGAAATCGTTATCTCATTATTGACCGGATTGGGATAAACGGATGAAATTTTAAAAACTTGAGGCGCATTGGATACATTCGAGTAATCGAACTCATTGATGGAGACCCAATCGTCTCCAATAGCCAAGGGAATTTCGGCTTTAAACAATCCCTGCGAAGTGGCAAGGTATAATCGGGGAGGCTCCATCCGTGAATCGAGTGCTAACGAACCACTCACGCCAAAATCGATACCTCCCAGTCCTGTAGAGTCCATAAAATTCCAGGTTGAACCACCATCGGTACTACCCAAAACACCCATATTACCCCATTGAGCATGGTGTTCATCAAAAACCGGTAAGTATATCTGAGATTCATAAATAACCGGTCGTCCGAAGACCAGGGAGTCGTAGCTAATCGTTTGTGGTGTTCCCCATATTACACGGTCTTCCTGACGGTCCATCGTTAATAAATAGTTTGTTCGGTGTCCCCCCGTTTCCAAATGTGCACTTATTAAATAGAAATCGGTTGAATCGGGACCCCAAGGTGCTATCATGTCAATTGTTGGAGACATCGGTTCCGGGAATACCGGGAGTGGGAACGTATCTGTATCTGTAAGACATACAAGACTATCACCCAAATTATCCAATTCGTAGATACCGCTATTAATCAACCCTCTTGTCACCATGTACAATCGATCAGGCTCAGTTTTACTGGGTAAGACAGACACGGGAGCGATATCATCCCAAAGGGTTGTTAAGTATTCCCAAGTATTGCCTTTATCTGGAGAGCGCAGAATATAACGAGAGAAAAGTCCTCCCCGACCGGCAAAGAGATAATCGGGGTTGTTCGGATAGACCCAAATCCCTTGCAAATATTCATCTGAGGTCGGAAAGAGCGAGTCGCTGATATTTTCCCAGGTTTCACCATCGTTTTGCGTTCTAAACAATAACCCAGGCACATTAAATGCTCCTCGGCAGCCCACATAAAACTCATTTGGATTTTCAGGATTGGTACTGACGATCATTACCGGTGAAGGCGGGGTATAGTGTTTAATAATATTCCCAAATTCATCAATCTTCAAAAATGCGTCACCGTTGAAGTAAAAATCATCTGAGACGGTTACCATTATCCCGTTTAGGCTATCAACCGGAAATACCGGTGGCGGACCCAGATAGCCATCCAAAATTTTTGTCCATGTTTGAGCCGAAGCGGAAACGGACATGATTAATAAAACCAGCCATCTGAATCTGAACGGCCAGAGCTTCATTTTGTACGCGCGTGAATACTTCCACATGTTTTATCTCATTAGAGCTATAGCTCTAATATATTGCAATAATGCTATAATAAAAGTATTAAATTAATGAACTCCCAGAAGGGCTAAAGCCCCGTTTCGGTTGTGGAAACATAATCCACGGGCTTAAGCCCGTGGCAATGAAAGCCTAAAATTACTTTTGCCCAATAATGATAAGTAGATAAAAAGTCTTCATAGCCCCGCTCTTAAGAGCGGGGTACATTGAAACACCCAGGATTGGGACTTCAGTCCCTAATTTTCACAACTCGGATCGGGGGGCTAAAGCCGCATTTTGTTTGCCCGTGGCAACAGATCCGGAAAACGCCAATCCTCGTTTTCAATCCTGTCATTAAAGCCCTTCCCGGGTGAATCAGACATGACTGCCTGGGGTGAAATCCTCTTCGAAATGATTCTGGACAACTAATTTTATCCGGTTATTGAAATAAATAAGAAGCTTTAATTCGATCCCATTCGATCAATTCGATGTTCGAAAG
>JAIPJQ010000126.1 GCA_021734065.1 Fidelibacterota bacterium
CCGATTAGTCCAGCACCACCTCCATCAGTATCAAATTCATAAGTTTCGTAGTAAAAACCCAAACCATATTTTAGATATGCTTCTCCAGAATATGGGCCAGATGCTGACCAAAAATACTGATAGTAGCCAATATTGTCATCTCCAGGCCATGGCTTTCCAATGAACCACCAATAAAAAGAGGTGTTGACATCATTGTTAAACCAGGACAATGGAGAATCGCTTATTTGAGGCGGGTCCATACTTCTAAGCCTGCCGTCAGCATCCATTGTAATTACGATTGAATAAGTTGTATCCCCGTGACCAGATCTCCATCGGGTAGATATGATGGAGTCTACTAGCGTACTGTCATTCTCCAACCGTAACTCACCAAACTGGTACCTAACATGCCACTCATAATTACACGATTCACAAAATGCATCCCACCGACTGTATACGTACTCCAATAAATTCCCTGCCCTTAGCGGCAACCAACCCGCAATTCCGTTCGGTAAATTACTTTCAATAATAACCCAATGATTAGAAAAGAAATCTGCGTCCCAGGTGATCTGGTCGCAGGATATTTGTAGATACAAATCCGGGATATCGTGCCAGTCGGGGAACACCAGATTAACTCCCGAAACAGGATCACCTCCACCTTCCCAAACCACATACTCGATTGTATAGTCGGAGGCGTTGGATTCAATTTGAGTTTGAGCGGAATCAAAATTTTGAATTGAGAAGTACAGTACCAAGGTATCAGTATTACCCAATTCGAATGGCCGTAACGTAAATTGGAGGGTTGAATCGGTAGCATCAAAGGGCAGATCCCAAGTACGGATTTCAATCGAACCGGGATAATCTTCACTAAATTGTAGCGGTGGAATTTTTACATGTGCACCGAAGCGTCCGGACATTTCCAGATCAATTCCCTGCGCAAATAGTGAAATATTCACGGACAGTATAAATATCGCGAGTGAACACCCTATGTATTTTTTTTTAGGTGAATACACTTAATTATCCTCCTATCCGGCGCAAACTCACACCTAGTGACACATGATAATACCGATTATCACTGCCCGGTTGCGTCAACACACCGACTTCCGGTCTGATGACCCATTTTGAAAAATTACCCAGCCCTGCACCCAGATTTGCTGCATACCAGGGATCACTATCCGAGGAGAGAAAAATCAGTGCTTTTCCCGATGCGGTAAGCTCCAGCCAGGGAGTGATTGCAACCGAGCCAATCAGCGAAGGATGTAATTCCCAGTAAATATTGGATTGTATTTGGAATCCTACCGGTAGGTATATCGCCAGCTTTTCCGGTATCAATGCCAACTTGGGACCAAGAGCGATTACCTCCTCCGCCTCGTCCACTCCTTCAACCTGAATGCGCTCCCAGCGCGCCCGAACATCCAACCAAGGGGTCAATCCAACACCACCCAATACACCAATATGGTTTTGAAGATGCCCGGAATCATCAGGATCCTCCCAGTCAACCCGGGAAGTAAATACAGTAATCTCATTTTTATCAGACCCCAGGGTAGCCGCGCTTTGCATCTCAGAAAATGGTGGCACGCAACCGGTTAACCCTACGATCATCAGTGCAATAAAAACTCTCATTGATCACGATCTCCTAATTTTGTCACTGCAGTCAATCGTAAGCACTATAGCCGAATGCCACTTCAGGGATACTTGCATGGGACGCGGCACAATTCAAATAGAACACTGCAGGCTTAATGGTCAGGCTAAGCAACTGAATTGCCCGCTTCACTCCCATTTTAAAACACAATCCAAAATGAGCTAATTCGCGTCGCTCAAAATCACATGTGTAAGCTCGTATCTGTCATGGGAATCAAATTTTCGACCTGTGGGCTCACCCTGTGAATCTAATTCCAAGCTCCCCAGAATTATTACTTCACGCTGAACCAACCCCTCCCTGGCATAATAGTCAGTAATTGCGATGTTGTCATCCCAGGTACCATCATCATGCATGTCATAACGGGTGTTTACCTGGTAACAATCGTAGCTGGTGGAGTCCAGGCTTAAATTGGTTCGCCCCACAACGTGACGCCCTTGATGAAAGGGATTACCAGGGGGTCTATAATCCCATTCTCCTCCAACTTTAAATGGAAATGCCAAAGCCTGTACCGGCTGCGAATAGAATTGGATTGAATCGGACTCAGAACCTGTAGGAAAATATCCCAACTGAAGTGCGTTGGAGAATGCTGCTACATCGGAAAATATATGCCCATGAAAAATGAACTGGTGAGGTTCCACCTGCTTGGGGTAGCCGAATGGGCCATTCCCTCTATAAGCCATTGAAAAAAGACCTGAACTGGTTTTTACATAGTAAATTGAACGAACGAATTCCTCACCATTCTCATGGTAACTACTCACGATTTCCCGGGTGGACAAGGTATCGCCAAAATCATGCACCCCTGCAACGGTAGTGGTGACTGCGTAAGAACCTGATTCAACTGTATCCAGATTCGTTCGCACACCACTTGAATCCTCATAGAAAATCATGGTAATTGTGCGTTGATATTCCCAGATATTTCCCACCTCCAATGGGTAGGTAAACGAATCAGATGGTGTGTTTTCATCGCAGCCCCAAAATAGAACAGAAAGTAGCAGGACCGCCAACAAACCTCCCGCGAGTTGCTTCAGGTTTTTTAATAAATTGCTCATTTACTTAACGCTCCCTCTGGTAATCAACCGCTAAAACACATCTTGAGGGGTTTAATCGGTATCAACACAATTCAGGTTTACAAGAGCACGACAATAGTATTCGGAAATTTTTGAAAATGAAAGAGAAATTGTCTTTATCTTCGTACTCGTTCTCGTAATCGTACGCGTACTCGTACTCGTGTTCCTCTTTCACTCCCCCATCACCTCCCATGTCGCAAAATCTGACCCGGTGTCGCGCCGGTATGCTCACCATTCTTGATTACCACCACACCATTCACCAGCACATGTTCAATCCCCACCGGATATTGGTGCGGATCGGTGTAAACAGCCTTGTCGATCACCGTTTCAGGATTCAAAATCACCACATCGGCTTTTTTGCCTTCCTGCAATACACCGCGATCCCGAAATCCCAGTTTCTCTGCCGGCATAGATGTCATGCGCTTCACCGCTTCGGCCATTGGGTAGACATTTTTATCTCTGGCATAATGTCCCAGGACCCGGGGGAATGTTCCGTAATAACGGGGATGGGGCACCCCGTCACCCAGCACCCCGTAAGGCGCTACCGCATTGCCGTCGGAACCGATCATGGTGAAGGGCGCGGCCAATACTTTTTCCAGATTTTCCTCGTCCATGGCAAAGCCCACCACACCCACGCTATTGCGCGCAGAAAGCAGCAACTCCTGAACAAAATCCACCGGCGTCATGTCCGACTCTTCAGCGCATTGGAGCACATATTTCCCCTGAAAACGCTTGTTGTCCTCACCGCCGCAGGAGCTGATCAACACCCGGTCCCACCCGCCAATGCGTTGGGCGCGACTTTCCGCGTAGGTTTTAATCTTCTGTGCAGTTTCCGGATTCCGTAACCGCTCCAACACCTCATCCGTATCACCCTGACGCGCCCACAATGGCAAAAATGAGGTCAGGCCCGTCCCCCAGGCGGTATAGGGATAACGGTCCGCGTCCACCGGCAAATTCTCCCGGGAACGATCAATCTGTTCCAGCATCCCGTCCACCTTATGCCAATTATTTTTATTACACGCCTTCAAATGGGAAATCTGCGTGGAAACACCAGCCTGACGGCAAATTTCCACCGCTTCGGCGATGGCTGCTTCCACCGTATCGTCTTCATTCCGCATGTGTGTGGCGTACACGCCGCCGTAACGGGCTACCATGAGCGACAATTTGATGAGCTCATCGGTGGTGGCATAACTCCCCGGCGCGTATTCCAGACCGGTGGAAAGTCCCAGACTCCCCTGCTCCATGGATTGCGCCAGAGCGCCCTCCATCTTAATCATCTGGTCCTGAGTTGGCATGGTGTCGTGCAGCCCCACACCAAAGGCGCGTAAATCACCATGACCCGTGAAAGTGGCATAATTCAACCCAATGCCCTTTTGCTCAAACGCATGGAAAAGACCATCCAAGTCATGCCAGTCCACCTCCACCCCATAGCGTTCCATCCAGCGCTCGGCCATTTTCACCCGGTCTGCTTCCAGTAGTGGAAATGGTGAAGAACCACAATTTCCCGAGACTTCCGTGGTCACACCCTGACGGATTTTGCTCTCACCCCGGGGATTCACCAAAAGCTCCACATCAGTGTGGGTGTGAATGTCTATAAATCCCGGTGTCACCAGCCGGCCAGACGCATCGATGACTTGCTTCGCTTTCGCTCCGGAAAGGTCACCAATCGCAGCTATTTGATCACCTCGAATGCCCAGATCAGCCCGGAATGGAACGCCGCCCAAACCATCGGCTATCCGACCGTTCCGAATAATCACATCAAATTTGTTACCGCCATAGCACCCCATCAGCAGTCCTCCAGCGCCTAAAGCCGTTACTTTTACAAAATCACGACGGGAAATGAATGTGTGCATAATCGTTCCTCGATTTGATTCCAAGATTCAAATGCGGCCTGGCCTTCATTCTGAATCGGTTATGTTTTATCTCAATGTTTCGCCAGTGGACTGGTACCGGTACCGAATGCATGCAGGATGCGATCCAACAACCCCTCACGCTCGGCTTTTTCCGGCTCAAAACCTTCGTAGCCCTTGATAACAAAGTAAACCGCTTTGTCGAAAAAGTAGGTGACCCGGCTGTTGAATTCGATGAGTCGCTGCAGATCCAGGGCATCCTGAATCACGGACTGCTCCATGAGGTGGTCAAACAGATTCCGCCGCGCCAGAATGATGGCATAGATGGATTCGGAAAGCGGTGTGTCTTCGGCTTTCCGCTCCGCACCACAGGTGATGAAAAACCGGGCTACCTCACCGGAAGAAATTTCCCAGTCCAGCCACATGGACAGTTTTTCATACACATTGTGAATCCGGTTCACCAGGTCATTTTCCTCAATGTCATGGTATGATGGCGTGTTGTGGTTGCTTTTGAGCATGGCTACCCAACTGGCGGTGAGTCGATCGGCCTGGTGTTCCAGAAAGGAAGCGAGTCTGTCACTTAACATGATACCCCCTTGGTCCCCCGGGGACGCTGGATTTGCATCCAAAGGTAATGCCGAACCGGAATTAACTCAACAAGACTTGGAATCAGGTCATTTGGTAATCAATGGGTTGGTGTACTGAATTTGACCGCCTACAATGGTATAAAGCACCCGAGCGTCCCTGATTTTTTCCGGTGGGAGGCGGGTCAGATCAGCATCCAGAATAACCATATCAGCCAATTTTCCCACCGCCAACACACCCTTTTTTCCATCCATGAATTCCGCATAAGCAGCATGTTCGGTGTACGCCCGTAGCGCCTCTTCTACCGTTATTTTCTGGGCCGGCACCCAGCCATCCGGATGTCTATCGTCCAATGTCCGCCGGGTCACAGCCGCGTAAATCCCCTCCAACGGTGTGGGCGGTGCCACAAACCAATCGCTGCCAAACGCCAGTCTGGCGCCGGTGTCCAGTAAGTCCCGAAACGCGTAAGTGGTGGCGCTCCGTTCTGCACCAATCACCGGTTCCGCCCAGCAACCGTCATCAATGCAGTGGTAGGGCTGCATGGAAGCGATGACACCCAGTTGACCAAACCGGGGAATGTCCAACGGGTGAATGTGTTGGGCATGTTCGACACGATAACGCCGGTCCCGAGGACCATTTTCCTGTGCAACACGCTCATAAATATCCAAAATCACCCGATTGGCGCGATCCCCAATGGCGTGTACCATGACCTGTAATCCCAACGAATCAGCATGGGAAGTCCACCGGTACAAATCCGCCTCGGTATTCACCAACAAGCCTGAATCCTTAGGGACATCGGTGTAGGGATCCAAAAACGCGGCGGTGTGCGAGCCCAGACTGCCGTCCACGAACCCTTTCAGACCGGCCACTCGTAGCCACTCATCACCTACACCCTTTTCAGACACGCGTTGACCCAGTGCCGGCAAGGTGGAGAGCGGTACAGCAGCGGAAATTCGAACTTTCAGTCGGTTATTCTGATGCGCCCGTTCGAACACCGCCACATCGCCCCAACTCCCCATGTGTTGCACCGAGGTCACACCCCGGGCCAGGACATAATCCATGGCCGCGTCCAGCCCGCCATCCAGTTGGTCATCCGTTGATGCCGGAATCGCGTGGTTGATGAGATCCATGGCATTATCCTTGAAAATGCCCGTGAGGCGTCCCCGGGCATCCCGCACAATGGTTCCGCCCGCCACATCAGCAACATCCGCCGTGACGCCCGCCAGTTCCAGCGCTTTTGAATTGGCCAGCGCCATGTGACCGTCCAGGCGGCTGATCCAGACGGGATGGTCCGGTGTAACGGTATCAATCCACTCCCGGTCCGGCAATTCCCCGCCCCATTGTTTGTGTTCCCAATTGCCACCGGTGATCCAGGTGCCGGCCGGTACTGTGCAAACAAAATCGGCGAGTTTTTGTGTAAATTCCGCCGGCGTGGTGGCATCCCGGAGTTGAACAGAACTCAATTCCAGTCCGGCATCAATGAAGTGCAGATGACTATCATTAAATCCCGGTGTCACCATCCCGCCCTGAGCATCAATTGTCTGTGTCGCTTCGCCGGTAAGTGCAGCAACGCCGGTTTGCTCGCCCACATAGATGATGGAATCACCCC
>JAIPJQ010000010.1 GCA_021734065.1 Fidelibacterota bacterium
AAGACCAATTTACAGGCCAACTATTACGATTATGATTACGATGAATTTTTCCTGAGTACGGGTCAGCCTTTGCGGAGTTTCATGCACCGTTCTCTCTTGGTGGAAGAGCGACTGAATCGCCGATTGACCTATCGTTGGTCGGTACAGTGTGATGTGAGTTACAAGTGGGAAGAGGATGGTAAGCTAGATTGGGACCGGTTTCTTGAAGATGTGGTTGCAGAGCGGGTTCAACAATTGGTCATGCTCACAACGCGTTACGAAAGGAACCTTTGGGAGGCATGGTTTGGCTATTCAGTTAAAACGCGTGACGTGGCGTATATCCAGCCGGGTCCGGCCGGTGCAACACCCAACTGGCGAGGCGAGGGTCCTGTGGCCGGTTTCATCTGGAATCAAACCCGCCGATTGGGCTGGCAGGCATCTTTGGATTATCTCCAGGTTAAAGATGGCGATCGCGTTTATACATTACCCCGTTTCTCGCTGCGGGGCTCGTTGCAATTTTAGTCAGCTTGTTCTTGTTAATTTCGATTCATCAACCTATTATTTAACCGGTAACAAAAAAGATCTGACAGCTTGGGTAACATTCAGAAAAAATCTGATTTTCAGAGCAATGCTTCTAAGTGATAACAACCGAGGGTATTTCTAAAAGAGTTGGGGACGAATTTTCCGGGGGAGTGTACATGTTACTGAAAAGGGTTTTGCAACCGAGGGACTCAGGACCATTGATATGGAAATCGTGGCTGACTGAATATGGGGATTTAGTCGCCCTGATCATGGTGTTTTTTGTGCTCTTGTACACCATCAGTTGGGCGACGGAAGCAAATGTACCTGAAAATTCAGAGTCCCTGGTTAATGACAGCTATGCTGAATTAAAAGATTTTTGTGAGCATGAATTGTCGCCGGAAGATTACGAGTTGGAACGGGTAAAGCAGGGCGTACTGGTTCACCTGCCCACTGATCGGTGGTTTCAGAAAGACGAACCGGTGATAAAACCTGTTATGAAGGAACACCTGAAGAAGTTAACCCAAAAGATTAGCGAATTAAAGTTGCTCACCCTTGCGCCACCGGGAGAGTCGGGTATTCTATTTTCATCAGAAAGCGGAGCATCCGATTTTGTGCGTATTCAATTGAGTATTACTCAGTTACAGGAGCAGGCCGGGCATTCATTTAATTATCGCACAGACGATTTGTTTTTAGCCCGCGCCAAACAAATCGCCATCGCGTTAAACGAAACGTTGCGGGTGCGGGATTATCGGTTTGAAGTCAATCCTGACCAGTCCGGTATGGTCCAGGCCGTACGGGCTGTAGAGCCGCTGCAGGATACACAATCCCACAGTAACCTGACTTTATTGATTTCAGCCTCCTTTAAATCAAATTAATTTTTTGGGCATAGTCCCTATACTTGATCACGTAACGATCTAACCATATCAAGCGGGGGAAATTGACAGCTCAGATGGGCTGGATTTTCGGTTTAGGAACTTTTGGTATGCAGGTAAGGTCTGTCATTGTAAAAATTGCTTTCTGTCTCATTCTCTGTGGCAGGGTTTCCACAGTGCTGGGAGCTTTTGATCTGCCCACGGTGGATGCCCGGGTTCTGGCGGCCGGGAATGTGCGCAGCACCCTGAGTTCCATTGCTAACCCTGCATTATTACGACCGGGACGCCCGGCTAAATTTGGTGTCAGCGGGACCAGTTATGTTGCCAATCTCAATATCTGGGGTTCTGCGCTGACCATACAGGGGGACATTTGGCAGCACCCTGTCAATTTCGCTGCTACATTTTATGGTGATGAGGTCTATCAGGAGTACGCGCTGCTAGCGGGTTCCGGCTACCAGATTTTTCCACTTTTAACTTTGGGATTGAGTCTGCAATTGCGCGAGTCGTCTATGCAAAATTATGACGCGCACATGGGTGGCGGAATGACTGTGGGAGCGCGAGTGGTGCTGATGCCCGATCTGATTCTGGGAATTCTATGGCAAAACATGCTTCAAAAACCAATGGTGGACGCTGCGCCAGAACCGGAAATATTCAGCATCGGATTAAAATACGCTGCACCGGTTCTGGAACTGACTTTGGGGCTGGAGAAAGATGCTCAATTACCCCTGAACACGCAAATAGGTGTGCTTTCGAACTGGTCTGACTGGTGGGGGTTGGCAGTGGGATACGAATCGGCCATGTCTGCATTTACAGTAGGTCCACACCTGAATTGGGCGGTCTGGTCGCTCAGGTATGCCTGGCAATGGCGAGCCTATCTGCCTCCGCGACAATCATTTTCACTACATTACGCATTTTAAGTGCCCAGAATGGTGTGTTCATTCCCATGGCAACAGCGAATCCTGGCGTTGATTTTCCTGCTGGAGTCAATCGCGTTCGGTCAGGTGGATACCTGGGCAGGTTGGGAAGGTTTGGATGAGGAGCAGCAAGCGGCATTACTGGAAGAGATCAACACCTGGGCAGACCAGCCCCTTCACTTTCGAACGCTGACCTGGCGGCAACTCAATGAACTACCGGTGAGCACGGAAGCTCGTGATGCGGTTTGGACTTACCTTCAACGTCATCCACAGTATGGGAAACTGGATTTTCTGGATTCCCTGGCGCTGGATTCCTGGGATTATTTGGTGCTTTCGGCAGTGATAACGGAAGGTGATCGAAACCGGGAACAGCGCTATCGCCTGCGAATGGGTACCGCCTCAGGCCAGTTGGATGAGCGTTATCGGCAGAATTTCAATCTACAATTAAATCGAATCCGACTGTCGGTCATGGTTCAGCGGGATTTGGAAGCGACCTCGTTTCACTCTTATTCAACCGGAGGTTTGGTCTATTCACTACCTGACAATCATGGTCGGCTGTATCTGGGGAATTATCGGCTGGATTCGGGGTATGGGCTGGCATTCGGGCAAAGTTCGTTCGCGTCCGGGAGTGGCTTGAATCAGATACATCCACGACTTCGTCAACGAATTCGTATTCATCAGGCAGCCCAGGATTATGGGTACTTCACCGGTTTAGCCTGGCAGCGGGATTGGCAATCCTTCCAACTGCTGGTTCACTTCAATCAAAACAAAATTCCCGGCAAATTAATCCAGGATAATTACGTTCCTTTCCCAACCTCCCATGCTTCTAATGTGGTGTACCGAACTGCCCGGACGCTGGGTATGAGTGTTCAATATGCACCTCGTGAAGAGCTGACGGTACAGCTCCAGTTGGGGACCGATCATCTGGCAGGGCAATGGGATTTTCCCACGGAGATCAGCGTTGCCTGGGAATATCCCCACATACGACTGGCGTATGGTGCCGGTTGGTGGGGAGGGGATACGCTCTCCCAAATTTTTAGCATCAGGTTGGATGGAAATCGGGTTTCAACAGCAATCAGTTTCTGGAAAACCGGGGGTCAGCGGAAATTGCGGTATCGTCTCTCAGAACCCGTCGTTGCCATGCAGACGGTCAACAATCAGGGCGCTGTGATGGGTGTGCGATACAAACCCGGCAAGGGTGTGTCTCTGGATTGGATGGCCTGGTTCAGGAAAGATTTCATTCCCCCTGATTTAGAAGATAAATCACTGAAACGGGGACACGAGAGTCGATTGAATTGGAAAAACGGCAGTTTCTACTGGCGTCAGCAGTGGGCGGTTGAAGGGGGTTCGCTGCATAAAACCGGGGTCCAGATCCATCAGCAACCAGGAAAAGAAATTCGGCTGGTTGAATTTTTCAAGTTGGCTTATCAGGATCATTTGATTGGCGGACTGGCAGGATTACGTGTTCAGTATCGCCGCCCGGAATGGCAGGTGAATACCGGATTGGTTCGCTATGTGGCGACAGCGTATGCCGTCCGTCAATATGCTTACGAATCGGGTGTGAGCAGCGCTTTCAGCATCCCGCTCTATTATGGTGATGGCGTACGGATATACACAGTCGTTGGCATATTGGACAACTTTTGGAAAATCGAATTCAAACTAGGTCAATGGCGTGAGTTTTCGACTGAGGGCACCATCAACAAACATGATGGTACGCTACAGTTGTCAATTGTCTTCTGAGGGATGACCCGATAAATTAGCCCACTCTATGCGTCGTCTATTCTATGCTCTTGTTCTCCTGATTCCCAGCATTCTACCTTTTGCCCTTTCAGGCGAAACCCAACAGACCGAGGTCGTCTTCGAGCGGTACCGTTCCGGTACGTATTTAAAACCCATCCCGGTGTATCTGGTGGGTGAGATTCCCTATGTAGCCACCATGGATGTGGCCGGTGCATTTGAGGTAAATGTCTTTGAGAATGCCCAGGTGCGGAAGAAGGTTTTTCGCCTCAAGACACTCAAAATCAAATTCAGTGCCTATACCCATTTCATCATGGTTGAGGATGAGGTCATTCAAGTTCCCCATCCGGCGATTTATCAGCAGAATGACATTTATGTGCCCCTGCACGCATTTGCCGAGATTCTCAAGGACAAAAAGATCATTCGCAATTACCATTTCATCAAAGGCATTCCCGCCCCCTTGCCGGAACCGGCCCCTGCGGAGGCCGATCGGTTTAACATTCAGAATGTCACGGTAGTGGAGCGCAATAATGGCGTAATGATCCGGATTCAGACCGGCAAATCCTTCCGGGATGCCAATGTGAAAGCCTGGTTGAATCGGAAGGAATGGCTGTATGTAACCATTCCCGGTGGGCAATTGGATGTGATGAATTTCAAGGAGCCGCCCCTGCCGGATAATGGTGTCCTGAGCAAAATGATTGTGAATCAATTGGATGACGTGGTGCAGCTGTCTTTTCGCGTGGTGCGCGATGTGGAGAGTGTGGATGTATTATACAGCGATTATCCGGCGGAAATTATTGTCAACCTCCGGAAATCCTATACCATTGACAGTCGCCATTTGCTGAATAAAGAGCGGGAAAAATGGCATATCGATAAGATCGTTCTGGATGCCGGCCATGGTGGTAAGGACGGGGGAACTGTCTCGCCAGGTGGTTTGCGGGAAAAAGACATTACGCTGGATGTGGTGAAGCGTCTGGGGAAGCTCATTGAAGACCGCACGGAGATTGAAGTGGTGTTTACCCGCGAAACCGATGTGTTTATTCCGCTGTGGGAGCGGACAAAAATCGCCAATGAAGCGGGCGGTAAAGTTTTCATCTCAGTGCATGTAAATGCCTCGAAAAATCGGTCTGCGTCTGGATTTGAAACGTTCCTATTGCGACCGGGAAAATCCCAGGAAGCCATTGAGGTGGCGGAACTGGAAAACTCGGCTATTAGACTGGAAGAGGATCAGAGTCATTACGGCGATCTTTCCAGCCAGCAATTAATTTTGGCTACCATGGCGCAGAGTGCATTTATGCGCAATAGCGAAACATTGGCATCCCTGATTCAGAATGAATTTGACAAGCAGTTACAAGGTGTGAATCGCGGGGTGAAACAGGCCGGTTTCATCGTCCTCATCGGTGCCAGTATGCCCAATGTGTTGGTGGAACTGGGATTTATCAGTAACACCCGGGATGAAGCGCGGCTGAAACGGGCATCCTATCGGCAAAAAGCAGCGGAAGCGATTTTCCAGGCGTTGATGCAATACAAGGAACGACACGAAAAATTGATCTCCAACGGATGAACCAGGCAGCGGAAAATCCCATCGGAATTTTCGATTCCGGACTGGGTGGAATTTCGGTGGTGCGAGCGGTGATGGATTTATTGCCTCACGAACGCCTGATCTATTTCGGCGATACCGCCCGAGTTCCCTATGGCTCAAAATCCAACGAAACTGTGCGCCGTTTTTCCCGGCAAATCGTCAATTTTTTACTGGACCATGACGTGAAGATGGTGGTGGTAGCCTGCAATACGGCCTCGGCCATCGCGCTGGATGATTTGCGGGGTCGATGGGATTTACCCATTTTGGGTGTGATTGAACCCGGAGCAACCGCAGCCGTGAATAAAAGTCCCTCCCAACGCGTGGGAGTGATCGGCACCACCAGCACGATCCATTCAGGGGCGTACGAACGGGCGCTTCTGGCCAGAAATCCGGATCTGCAAATTCAGAGCAAAGAATGTCCCTTACTGGTACCGCTGGTGGAAGAAGGCTGGCCGGAAGACGATGTGCTGAATGGCGTATTGACGCGGTATCTGAGTGGATTTAAACAATTTCCGGTTGAATCGCTCATATTGGGTTGTACCCATTATCCCTATTTGAAAGATGCTATTCAGAGGGTGGTTGGAGCGGATGTGAACCTGATTGATTCGGGAGAGGAGACCGCACGCGTGGTACAGGAAATTTTAGCCGGGAAAAAATTAATGCATGTTCCCGAAACTCATGACGGTGACCGCAAACATCATTTTTATGTAAGTGATTTTCCCCAGCGGTTTCAGGAAACGGCTGCTCGCTTTTTGGGGCGACCGCTGGAAAATTTATTCCGTGTGGAGCTGGAAGTGCTTGAATCCTACAGTGTTGGATAAATGAAAATGAAACAGGAATGAGCCCCCCTTTGCCCGCCTACCAGGAGGTTATTGATTACATTTTTGGGTTGACCGTTCCGGGCGTCAAGCTGGAGTTGACGCGAGTGGAGCAGTTCATGGAGGCGCTTGGCACACCTTACCGCGCCTATCCCACTATTCATATTGCCGGAACAAATGGTAAGGGATCCACCGCAGCTATGCTGGCTTCCGTGCTGGCGGCGGCGGGGATGCGGGTGGGATTGTTCACTTCTCCACATCTGATCAGACCCAACGAGCGTATCAAGGTGAACGGCCAGGAAATTCCGGACCAGTTGATCGTTGAACGCGTGACAGAATGGAAACCACTGATCGAAGCGTACGGCATAACTTTCTTTGAAGTATTGACTGCACTCGGGTTCTGGTATTTTAAAAATCAGCAGGTGGATGTGGCTGTGATTGAAACCGGCCTGGGGGGACGGTTGGATGCCACCAATGTGCTCACACCAATCCTGAGTGTGATCACAAGTGTGGACATGGACCACATGAATATCCTTGGGAATACCATTGAAGCGATCACCGCGGAAAAAGCAGGCATTATCAAGCGCGGGGTTCCGGTGGTGCTGGCGGAAAATTCCCAGCCGGTACAGGCTGTGATTCAGAAGTACGCCCGGCAGGAAAACACTGAATTGCTCTACGCGCCCGATTATTGTGACATTTTGCAGCAGGAAGTGCGTTTCCCCCGTCAGGTTTTAACCTGCCAGACGGATGTCGAAGAGTACCGCATTGATTCTCCTTTATTGGGCATACACCAGGCTCAAAATGTGGCGGTGGCCCTGGCCGCCATTTCACGCTTCCCCTTTGAAATCTCCCGGGAGGCCATTCTAATCGGCATGGCGAAGGTGCGATGGCCAGGCCGTATGCAGGTCATTCAAACCGAACCGCGCGTCCTGTACGATGTAGCTCATAATCCCGCAGGTGTGCGTCAATTATTGCAGAGTCTTCGGTATGCCGGATTTGGGGAAACCGTCCTGCTTTTGGGATTAAATCAACGGAAAGATGCTGATGGGATAATGGAAATTTTGGCTTCCTGGCCCGGCGAAATTGGCCTGTATGCTTATCAGGGAGAATCTACTGTCCCTTTGAAAAAATTGCTTGAACTTCAGCAATTGAATCTGCATATAACCGATGTGTTTGAAAATTTTACTGACGGCATCACCTGGGCTGAGATGGTTCGCAGCCAGCACGACCGACCCGCAATCTGTATATTTGGCAGCCATTACCTGGCCGAAGAAATATTTCCCTACTATAAAGTGAATTCGGCGGTAAATAATATTTGATAACCCAGACCAGTCCTTTAAATTAGACCCTGTTCCAAGGACGTCTCTGCTCCACCAACCCTTTGACATCCACCTCCAAAAGATGAACCGTTCTCATTAATTATTATTAAAATGGCAGTACAAAATGGCGTATAGAATCAACGAACTACAGCAGATGAAAATCAAAGAGCTCACAAAAATCGCCCAGGAGCTCGCCGTGCCCGCTGTTGCCGGAATGAAGAAGGGCGATTTGATTGAAGCGATACTGGAAGCTCAGACCGAAAGTAGCGGTTTGCTTTTTTCCAAAGGCATTTTAGAGGTTTTACCGGATGGCTACGGCTTTTTGCGTGCGCCGGAAAATAATTACCTGGCGGGACCGGATGACATCTATGTATCCCCATCTCAGATCAAACGATTTGGTTTGCGAACCGGTCAGATCATTTATGGTCAGGTACGCCCGCCCAAGGATAATGAGCGGTATTTCGCGTTGCTGAAGGTGGAAGCCATCAATTTTCAGGATCCTGAAGAAGGCCGCATCATCCCGCACTTCGATACGCTGAAACCGCTGTATCCCACCGATCGGGTGACGTTGGAGCGCGGTCCCAAGAGCTATTCCATGCGCATTATGGATCTGCTCACTCCGGTTGGTAAAGGGCAGCGCGGGTTGATCACCGCTCAGCCTAAAACCGGTAAGACCATGTTGTTGCAGGACATTGCCAATTCAATTACCAAAAATCATCCGGATATCACACTGATCGTCCTGTTGATTGATGAGCGACCGGAAGAGGTGACGGACATGGAGCGCTCCGTGAATGCCGAGGTGGTTTCCTCGACTTTTGACGAACCACCGGAGCGGCATGTGCAGGTTTCGGATATGGTATTGGAGAAGG
Organism: Fidelibacterota bacterium; assembly: GCA_021734065.1. Lineage (GTDB taxonomy): Bacteria > Fidelibacterota > UBA8477 > UBA8477 > UBA8477 > UBA8477. Next base: position 8,613 of record JAIPJQ010000010.1, read on the forward strand.
CGAAACGGATGGTGGAGTTTGGTCGGGATGTGGTGATTCTGCTGGACAGCCTGACCCGTTTAGCCCGGGCACATAATGCTGTGATTCCCCATAGTGGTAAGATTCTATCCGGTGGTATTGACTCCAATGCCCTGCATCGCCCGAAGCGCTTTTTTGGGGCAGCCCGAAATGTTGAAAACGGGGGCAGTTTGACGATTATTTCCACCGCGCTGATTGAAACGGGCAGTCGGATGGACGATGTGATTTTTGAGGAATTCAAGGGGACTGGAAATATGGAATTGGTACTGGATCGTCGCCTGAGTGATCGCAGGATCTTCCCCTCCATCGACATCAATCGATCCGGTACGCGGAAAGAGGAATTGTTGCTTACCAAGGGCGAGCTGACGCGTGTGTGGGTGTTACGCAAGCTGTTGAACGAAATGACACCCGTGGAAGCCATGGAGTTTCTCCTGGAACGCATGTCACGCTCCGGAAGCAACAAGGAATTTTTGCAGTCCATGAATTCTTAGTTCAGAAGTTTGGTGCCTGGCACCTTGAAACATATTAATTAATAAAGATTGGAGCGAGACAGCGTGCTCATTCCGACATTTTTCCTACGCATGAAGACCGATATAATGTTCAATCGAGCACCGTATCATGTGCGGCAATACATCGGTGAAACCTTCAGCGGCCGCCCGATTGATGATTTTATCAACGGGGATAAACGAGCCGAATTCACCTATCCGCAATTACAGTTTAAGGTCATTCAGGGCGACCCCTGCATGATGGCCATTGGCGCGGAAGCCGTGGAGGCTATGCGGGAGATGATGCCAGACCTGGAGGAAGTTCACATTGATGGGGTGGCATTCCGTGTGGTTGAAAAGCAAATTGTGGATGAAGAGAAAGAACTGGGATTGGCCCGGACCTTTATCAATTATGAGTTTGCCACACCCTGGATCGGTCTGAATGAGCAGAATTTTCTGCAATTCAAATACTATTATCGTGAAGAGCGAATCGCCTTCATCAACCGGTTGCTGATGCAAAACATGCGCTTTCTATCACAGGAGTTTAACATTCCCATCGAGAGCAAAATTGTCATCAAAAGCAGGATCCGGGTGCTGACCAATCAATCCCTCACCACATCCCCAACCGGCGGGTTTGTGGGGGAGTTCCGGGCGAATTTTGAAATTCCCGATTACCTGAGTATCGGTAACATGATATCCAAGGGGTTTGGGGCGGTTCACCGCCTTGGATAGACACCATCCTTAGCTGATTGTTTTTACCGTACTTTCCCTAACCCTTTAATCACTTGCAAACCATAGTCCGCGCGAATAAATTCGGCCGCTTTTTCAGGGATGTGCCAGGGATGAAGATCACTTTTACAGACAGAATTAATCGCTTAAAACCATCCGCCACCATGGCTGTAATTGACCGTGCTGCCCGGCTTCGCGCGGAAGGGGTGAATGTCATCAGCTTCGGTGCGGGTGAACCCGATTTTGACACGCCGGACTCGGTGATTAAGGCCGCCGAACAGGCGATGCGCAATGGGAAAACCCGTTACACGCCCGGTTCCGGGACTGCTGAGCTGAAAAAAGCCATCGTGGAAAAACTGGCACGAGATAACAATCTGGGATACTCACCGAATCAGATCATCGCCTCCAGCGGTGCCAAACATTCGCTGTTCAACATCTGTCAAGCCCTGTTCCAGGAAGGTGACGAAGTAATTGTGTTCTCGCCCTATTGGGTGAGTTTTCCTGCATTTGTAACCATGAGTGGCGCAACGCCGGTATTCGTCCAAACCACGGCAGAAGAGCAATTTCAGATCAATGCCGAAAAATTATCGGCCGCAATTACACCCCGTACACGCGGAATGATTGTCAACACGCCCTCCAATCCAACCGGCGGGGTTTTACTACCGGAAACCCTGCAGATGTTGGTGGATATGGCAAACCAGCATGATCTGTGGTTGATTTCCGATGAATGTTATGAAGCGATCACCTACGATGAACCCCATATCAGTTTGGCCACGCTGCCCCATGCTTATGAGCGCACTTTAACCGTCCAGTCCTGCTCGAAAACCTATGCCATGACCGGCTGGCGGATTGGCTACGTGGCAGGTAATAAGGATGTGGTTGCAGCCATGGGGAAATTTCAGGGACAGAGTACCTCTTGTCCCAATAGCATTGCTCAGGCTGCAGCAGTGGAGGCACTCATGGGGGATCAGACCATTGTGCAGGAACGGCGGGATGAATTCCGGATCCGGCGAGATTATATCATTGATGCGCTGAACCAGATTCCAGGTCTGGAATGCGTCATGCCGGAAGGAGCCTTTTACGCGTTTCCCAATATTTCCGCTTACTATGGAAAATCCACAGGGGATCAAATAATCGAGAACAGTTTGGACTTGGCAGCGTACTTGATTGACGAAGCTGCGGTGGCCACAATCCCCGGAGCTGCTTTTGGAGCGGATGACTACCTCCGCATTTCATACGCCAACTCGATGGAGGAGATTGAGGAAGGCGTAAAACGAATTAAAAACGCGCTTGCCAAATTGACATGAGCAAGCTATAAGGAAAACGGATCAACCGAAGAGGAGGAGAATTACATGAAAACCGGTATCCATCCTGAATATAAATTGAGCAAAGTTACCTGCGCCTGCGGGAATGCCTTTGAGACCTACACGACTGTTGGTGATATCAGCGTTGAAATTTGTTCCGCGTGCCATCCCTTCTTTACCGGCAAACAGAAATTGCTGGATACTGCAGGTCGTATCGACAAATTCCGCAAAAAATATCAGAAAAAAGACGCGGACAAATAAGTCACTAACCCGATTAAGAAATTGGTGAAACCGAACGGTATCTGGCTGAATTTTCTGGCTGCCCAACAGTCTATACTCGTTGGGGGGCAGGCTATTATTGAAGGCGTCATGATGCGCGTGCCGGGTGCTTACGCCATTGCGGTTAGGAATCCCCGCAATGAGATTATTACCCGGCGGACACCCTTTGTTTCCCTCTCTGAAAAATATGCCTGGATGAAATGGCCGGTGATTCGCGGTGGCATCGCGCTGTTTGAATCCATGAAAATTGGTATCAATACCCTGAATCAATCGGCAGACATCGCGTTTGATGAGGACAGCAGCGGGGAAAAAACGCTCAAAGAAAAAATACAGTCCTGGCTGGGGACTGCTTTCGCTTTGGTGTTGGGGATTGGGTTGTTTTTTGTGTTACCATTATTTCTTACAACCAAAGTAATGAATGTGGAAAAAACAGCCCTGCTGTTCAACCTCAGTTCCGGTGCCATGCGCATCGCGTTTTTCCTCATCTATCTCTGGGCCATCTCCCTCATGAAGGATGTAAAACGCCTGTTTCAATATCACGGAGCGGAGCACAAAACGGTCTATACCTTCGAGGCCGGAAAGCAGCTCACTACCGATGACGCCCGTCCGTTTCCCACACAGCATCCCCGCTGCGGGACCAGTTTTCTCTTCATTGTACTATTATCCGCCATTCTGCTTTTTGCCGTAATTGACACGATTTTATTGTGGCTGGTGGATGGAGAAATGTCATTAAAACTCCGTTTACTGGTGCATTTACCACTCATTCCCCTGGTGGCGGGCATTTCCTATGAAGTACTGAAATTTACCGCTCGTCACCGCGATTGGGCATGGGTTCGCGCTTTGGCGGCGCCGGGACTCTGGTTGCAGAACATTACCACATCCGAGCCGGATGACGAGCAGCTTGAGGTGGCTCTCAAATCGCTGAAAAGCGCCTTCGGAGATGATCTGGAAAAATATGAGGGGCAAACCTACGTAGCGGAGGCGATCGGCTGATGCTGCTGGACAAATTACCTATCCTGCAGGAAAAATTTGAGTCACTGGAAAAGCAGTTATCTGATCCGGAGGTTATTGCCGATTCTCGACGCTACGCTGATCTGGCCCGGGAGCATCGGGAGCTATTGCCGATCCTGAAAAAATTCGATGATTATGTCCGGCTGATGGAGCAGATCCGTGATGATGAAGATATTTTATCCGGGTCGGATGATGAATTGAAAGCTATTGTCCGTGGAGAATTGGATAGTCTTCAGGAGCAGCAGGAGCAGATGGAAAATAAGCTCAAAATGATGCTTGTTCCCAAAGACCCTGCGGATCGTAAAAACGCCATCGTGGAAATCCGGGCCGGTACCGGTGGTGAAGAGGCCGCACTGTTTGCGGGGGATTTGCTGCGGATGTATCAGCGGTTTGCGGAGGCATCCGGTTGGAAGCTTGAATTTTTGGGATTACACGAACTGGGTGGTGGCGGCGTAAAGGAAGTTTCCTTCCAGGTTTCCGGCGATGGTGTTTTCGGTCATCTGAAGTATGAATCGGGTGTCCATCGCGTACAGCGTATCCCCGCCACCGAATCCAGTGGTCGTATTCACACTTCAGCGGCAACCGTGGCAATTCTTCCGGAGGCGGAAGAGGTAGATGTGCAAATTGATCAGGCGGATTTGCGGATTGACACCTATCGCGCCAGTGGCGCCGGTGGTCAGCATGTGAACAAAACCGATTCCGCTATTCGCATTACCCACCTTCCAACCAATTTGGTGGTCACCTGTCAGGATGAAAAATCCCAATTTAAAAATAAAGAGAAAGCCCTGCGGGTTTTGCGGGCGCGGTTGTTACAGCAGGAACAGGAGAAACTGGCCAGTCAGCGTGCGGATATGCGGAAATCCCTGGTTTCTACCGGTGATCGCAGCGCGAAAATTCGCACCTATAATTTTCCCCAGGGGCGCGTAACAGATCATCGCATCAACTTGACTTTGTATCGTCTGGAAGAGATAATCAACGGTGATTTAACTGAATTAATTGATGCATTAATCACGGCTGATACGGCGGACCAACTGGCGGAATTATGACAGCAGCAATCAATTCCCGGAGCATGCGTACCTGGCGGAAGTTTCATCGCTTCTCGTTCGGTTATTTTAAGATTATCGGCCTGGTTACTGCATTTATAATGATCGTGATCTCATTGACCGGCATCCTGCTCACCCATCAAGATGATTTGCGAATTATCCAGAATAGCAGGCTCAGCAGCAGCGTTTTACCTGACGAGTATCAGGAACGTCTGGATGAGACCCGGAAGCGGCAGCAATTGGATGAAATCATACCACGCGAGACGTCGGTCCCGTTAAAATGGGTGATCCTGGATTTGCACACGGGGGATTTTTGGGGATCGTGGGGGCGTTGGTATTATGATTTGATTGCCGTGGCATTTATGTCACTGGCATTCACCGGATTTTATATGTATTGGAAGATTCGCAAGAACCACAAGTTTTAAAGGAGGTAAGATGAAGAAAATAATTGTGTTAGCCATGTCCAGCGCATTCGTGTTGCTGGGGTGTTCCCAGAGTGACGATGCGGTTGCCGGAAAAGTTTTTGGCAATGGCGTGACCCTGGAAAAAACCGTGCAGGTGCATGAGGTACTGAGCCAGGCGGATGCACTGAAGGGCAAGACGCTGCGTATGCGTGGCATGGTAGCCAGCGTCTGCCAGGACGAAGGCTGTAAGATCGAGATGGTGGACGGCAATCGTGTGATCACGATTCGTTTCAAAGACGATGCCTTCCGGGCTCCCAAAGATGCTGTGGGTCAAACCGTTGAAGTGGAAGGTGTTTTTCTGGCGAGCAGTGGTGAGATCAAGTGTGCTGACATGGCTGCCGGAAAAGAATGCGATGAAGAGCAGAAAGCCAAAGATGCGGTATTTGCTTCAAGCGGTGGCGGATGTTGCGCCGGAGGTGCTGAGCGCGTGAATTACAACTTTATCGCATCCGGCATGGTGTTGTTATAATCCCTGGCAAGTGAGCGTGTAACCTGAATACCCCAACCCCATCCAAGTAGGGCGATTTGACAATGGAAGAGTCGCCCGAACTGATTCAATCTGCACGTGCTGGTGACAGCCGGGCGCAGACGCAGCTGGTGAATATGTATTCCGGCCGCATTTTTAATCTGGGATTACGTATGCTGCGGAACCGGGAAGATGCGGAGGATTTACTTCAGGAGACATTCATCACCGCGTTTAAAAAGCTGGATACTTTCAAGGAGAAATCCAGCTTTTACACCTGGGTGTACCGGATTGCAGTGAACATTGCGTTGGGGAGATTACGTGAGCAGTCGAAGATGAAAATTGCCTATTCGATTCAGGAGCCGGATTTTGAAAATCTGCAGGGACTTTCGATTTCTGATTGGCCGGTTCATATCGAGACGAAAATAACCGATGAGGAATTTCGCACGGCACTTGATGCCACGCTGGATGATTTGCCTGAGAAATACCGTTCGGTATTCGTTCTGCGAGACCTGGAAGGGCATTCAACGGAAGAGACGGCAAAAATGCTGGATTTGACTGTGAGCAATGTTAAGGTACGACTCATGCGGGCGCGCTTATTTCTGCGGGACCGTTTGAATGCATATTTAAAACGTAAGGGCTGGTTGGTTTAACACATGGCCAAAGAGCGAAAAAGAGACATCGATTTACAGGCAAAAATTTGTTCCGAATTCGGAGCAGATCTGGATTCACCATTGTGTGAGGAAGTGGGTAAATTGATGGATGAATGCCCTGACTGTCGTATCTATTATGACACGATGAAACGCTCGGTGAAGCTGTACCATCAGACGGAGTGCGACAAAAGTGTACCGGAAGAAATTTCTGAGCGACTCTTCAAAGTCTTACGATTGGATAAACCTGAGTCATGATACGGAGAGAATTCAGAAATGCAGCAAGGCCAACCAAAAGTTATTGTATTTACAACACCTACCTGTTCACATTGTAATTCGGCAAAGCGGTATTTACGGGAGAAAAGGGTAAAATTTAAAGAAGTGGACGTGAGTAGAAATCAGAAGGCTGCCCAGGACATGGTTCGAAAAACCGGTCAGCAGGGTGTGCCGCAATTATGGATAAACAATCGGCCTGTAGTCGGATTTGACCGGGCTAAAATTGAACGATTATTAAGCATATAGGAGGAGTGAATGAAAATCCAACCATTGGATGACCGTGTATTAGTTGAACCAGCTGCTGAAGAGGAAAAAACTGCCTCAGGGATTATCATTCCGGACACAGCAAAAGAGAAACCGCGTCGTGGCAAAGTCGTTGCCGTGGGAAATGACGAGGAGTTACAGGGGCTTCTGAAAGTGAATGACGAGGTCCTGTATGGGAAATACGCCGGCGATGAATTGCAGTATGACGGGAAGGATTATTTAATCCTGTCACGGAGTGATATTCTCGCGAAACTTGCCTAAACAATCAGGCACAAGTGTCAAGGGGCTCGGTGGAGCCCCTTGCGCTTTTTTATTCACGGGTACTGCGACGAATATTTCTTATGATGCAATTCAGCATGTGAGGGATTCACATTTTAGAGACCATTTAACCAACCCGGGAAACGTGAGAGATCAATAATCCACCCGCCGGAAGGAACGGAAAGAATTTATGAGTATGAGATATATCATTATAGGTGGCGATGCAGCCGGGATGAGCGCAGCAAGCCGTATAAAACGGAATGACAAGCATGCCGAAGTCATTGTATATGAGCGGGATGCCCATATTAGTTATGCTGCCTGTGGCATGCCCTACTGGTTAGGTGGCGTGGTTGGTTCAGACAAAGATTTACAGATTTTAACGCCTAAGATTGCAAAAGAAAAACGGGGCATTGATGTGCGGACTCACCATGAAGTTGTCGCCATCGAAGCTGCCCAGCGCCATGTAACCGTTCATGACCTGAAGAAGGGTGAGCTGGAGGATGTGAGCTTTGATCATCTGATCATTGCCACAGGTGCGTCGGCTATCCGTCCCCATATCCCCGGCGCCTTGGCTGAGGGTGTCTTTACGCTGCGGACGCTTGTAGAGGGGCAAAAGATTTTCAAATTCATGGAAGAAAATGGTCCCCGGAGGGCAGCCATTATCGGTGCCGGGTATATCGGATTGGAAATGGCGGAAGCCCTGCGGGGAAAAAACATGGATGTCCACATGGTTGAAATGGCACCCCATATCATGCCCAATTATTCCCCCGATATGGTGGAAGAGGTAACCACCCATTTGCAGGAAAATGGCGTCAATATATACCTGGAATCAAAACTGAAAGCCATTAAAGAGCAGAAAAACGGCTTGAAGCTAGAAATGGAAGGTGCCACCACGGGGCTGATCGTTGATATGGTGATTCTGGCCACGGGTGTGAAACCCAATTCCGAGATGGCGAAAGAGGCGGGCTTGAAAATGGGGAAATCCGGCGCCATCTGGACGAACAAACGCTTGAAAACCAATGTGGATCGCATCTGGGCAGCGGGGGATTGCGCCGAGTTGGAGCATCGCGTTTTGGGCGAAGGTGTGTGGATACCGCTGGCGCCATCCGCAAATAAGACCGGCCGGATCGCGGGGGATAACGCGTCCGGTGGACATACGATTTTCCCGGGAATTCTGGGAACCAATGTGGTGAAAGTTTTTAATTATACCATGGCTTCCACGGGAATTACAGAGGAGATGGTAGAAGAGAGCGAGAAATTCCCTCATGTGACCAGCGTGGTGATCACCGAGAATGATCGGGCTGGTTATTACCCTGGGGCTGAACCGGTAAAAATCAAGCTCGTCTTTGACAAACGGGAAAAGAAAATCCTGGGTGCCCAAATGGTGGGGAAATCGGGTGTTGCCAAGCGGATTGATGTGTTGGCCACAGCCATTTCAGCGGGAATGACGGCGGATGATCTGGCCATGTTGGATCTGGCTTACGCGCCACCCTACGCACCGGTGTATGATCCGGTGAATGTGGCAGGCAGTGTAGCCGGGAAAGTCAAATAACAACAGAGCATGATTGTATGATTCAGAAAGAGATGCTGATTGAAGATCTGGTTCAGAAACATCCTGAACTGATTGGCCCCCTGAAAGATGAAGGGATTGTTTGTCTGGCTTGCGGAGAACCCGTGTGGGGTACTTTGGAAGAACAGGCATCCCAGAAGGGCATTAAGGATATCAGCGGTTTGGTGGAGCGGATGAATGATCGGCTGGAGAAACCTGAAAAAGACAATCGCTGACTAATCATAATTAAAGGTTTGGAAATTTAATGGCTGTGAAAATTCAGCAAGTGGGAAATGCTGCCACATTCCTGGCAAAGGGTGATTCGGGACACTGGGTTGTCATGGATGGCCCGGAGCAGGTAGGTGGTTCCAATGCCGGATCACGTCCCATGGAGATGGTGCTGTTCGCGTTGGGTGGCTGTACCGCCATGGATGTGACATCGATTTTAAATAAAATGAAAGTTCCGGTTGAGGACATTCAGATTGAAATCGAGTCGGAACGGGCCAAAGAGCATCCAAAAATCTATACCCGGATTGACATGACATTTCATTTTTACGGACCCGATCTGCCGTTGAAAAAATTGGAGCGGGCGGTTCATTTGTCTGAAAGCACCTACTGCTCCGTGACGGCTATGCTCTCTAAAACTACCGATATCACGGTACACATCGAGAACCATAACACGGCATAGAGCTATGCGTAAGTCAATCATAATCGCAACTATCGTTCTGTTTGGAGCCGCTCTGGTGGTGCTGGGACTGGTGCAGTCGGACGCGTCACCCAAGTTCCCCAATATTTCTGCGGCTGAACTCAGCGAGAAAATTGGCATGAATGCCGATATTGTCCTGTTGGATGTGCGGACGAAATCGGAGTGGGATGGTCCGCTGGGACATTTGGATGGCGCAAAGCTGATTCCTCTACAGGAATTTGGGAATCGATATAATGAATTAGATTCAGTGCAGCATAAAGAGATCATCGTCTATTGTCGTAGCGGGAATCGTTCACAGGTGGCTACGGCATTGTTGCGGGAAAAGGGATTTAATGCCATTAACATGCTGGGCGGCATGCGCGCCTGGAAACAGCTGGAAAAACCCCAAACATCAGAGGTGGAAAAGTGAAAACCTGGATGAAATTAGCCCTTGGAATTGGTCTGGGGGCAGGGGTCGGATTTGCCTACTACTTTTTCATAGGCTGCAAAAGCGGTACCTGCGCCATTACCTCCAGCCCGGTGATTTCCACACTTTATGGTGCTGTGGTGGGATTGTTGTTTGCCTGGCCGGGGAAAAAGCGCGAAAACAAAAACGCTGAATCCACCGGTTAAATTCATACCATTCCATGAAGATTTCATCACTCTCCGGAATACCTTTCAAATCCGGGGTGCTTATTTATAGTTTTCACACGCAACTTTTGCCACTGGAGTGAATGGTATGATCGATATTTTCATTTTTATAGCAGCCGTTTTCCTGTGGTTTGTCGTCACAGGATGGATATTACCACGCTTCAATATCACCGCCCCCACCTGAGGAGCCGGGATGTATTCTCCGGTGGAGAATGAGCGCCAGAACATGAAGAAGAGCGAAACCGACGAGGGATAAAACGCCATGTCTACCCTGAAAAGAATGACCTTGTTTTTTCTGCTGATTGTGGCTGGAATGGGACAATCCAGGTTTTCTTTTATACATCAGGATACAAGTGTCACCGGGCTTCATGAGTACTACCAGTACGAGGCTTGGATATACAATACATCCACCGATACGCTGCAATTAACCACCAACCGTCTCTACCGCACCACACCACCTGCTGAGTGGAGCGCCAGTATGTGTATCGAGATTGTCTGTTTGCCTCCTTTTATTGATGTTTATGATTTTAGTCTTTCTCCCGGAGATTCAGCTTGGTTTGCTCTGGACATTTATCCGTTTGAAGTAGAAGGTACGGGAGAATGGTCTATCGAGGTGATTGATTCCACCACCATGGAAGCAGATACGGCGGATATTGCTTACACTTTTGGAGCGATTGGTGTTGTGGACGAGCCGGAAGCACCGGCACCGCGCGAATTTGGCGTGGTACAGGTATTCCCGAATCCCACGAATGCTGCGTTTAACACGATTTTACACAAAATGACTCCGGGCAGATATGAATTAACCCTGTTTGATTTAAATGGGCGTACCTTAGAAACCCGATGGTTGGAGATGAAGACGAGCGGACGGCATCTGTTGTCCTGGAATGTTGACCGGTACACGTCGGGCAGTTATGTATTGCGTATTGAAGGTGGGGGCTCTGTATGGGTGAAACGCGTCACCATAATCAAATAATTCCACGAATAGTTGGTTTTCTGCTCATGCTGACGGTGGCCTGGGCTGCTGATCAGAAGTTTCCGCAGGCGGATCTAAAAGACCTGACCGGCGGTCGTATTGACATGCAATCGGTGATGGACGGGAAGCTGACCCTGGTGAATTTCTGGGCCACATACTGCGTTCCCTGCCGTAAGGAGATGAAGATCCTGGACAAGCTGAACACCAAATATGCTGACCGGGGATTTCAGGTGATTGGCGTGGCCATTGACAATCCAAAAACAGCCGGTCGGGTGCGCGGTCTGGTCCGCTCTCAGAAACTCAACTATACCATTCTTCTGGACACAGACCAGGGTTTATACCGCACATTCAATACGAATGCCATGCCTTATTCCGTACTGGTGGACACTCAGGGCAAAATTGTGTGGCAACATACCGGTTATGTCCCGGGTGACGAAATTGAGCTGGAAAAAGTAATTGTCTCGCAATTCGCCTCAGAGGATAACCCACCAAGCTCTGTTAAGTGAGGTTGATCCTGCGATCCTTCCTTCAAACAATTTCCGTTAGCTTGCTACTTGCCCTGCCTTTGTTGGCATTTAACGGGAATGCCTCACTCTATTCCCGCTGGGGAAACGGTGAGCAGTTAGGCGTGAAATACCATTATCTGGAAAATTATCTGGGATTTTCTGCCGACTGGGGGCAATGGCAACTGCAAACAGAGCTGGCGTACAACCAGCCACCTGAGTATGGATACAGCCTGACCGGATTGCGACAGGGATTGATTTCGTACCGGAATGGAAGTCTTCTGCTGGAAGCAGGAACTTTGACTCAGGTTTTTGGCAGTGGAATGAGTTTGAATCTGTTTGAGCAATTGGAAATCGACTTCAATAATTTGCCGGTGGGCGTGAAAGCCGACTGGCATCAGTCCTCCCGTACCTGGTGGACATTTTTGGCAGGTCAAAAAACACCTTTTCGTTTTTATTCACCCAATTCCAACAACCGTGTACCGGATGGTGAAGCCGACTACTGGCTGGCGGGAGTACAGGCTTCCTTTTCAAACGACAATGGGAATCGAACCGTTGCACCTTATCTCATAGCGACCCGTCTTCATTCGCCGATTCAGGCGTTTGCTATTGAAACAGCCACGAACCAGATTGTACTGGACACACTGGAGCAGCAAATGGCTGCCACCACAGCGGGGGTGATGGTGGCCATGTATTATGATAACTGGGATATTCTGGTGGAAGGAGCCTGGACGGAGAAAGTTTTTGATGAGCCCCTGCGGAGTCAGCAGGTCATCATCACGGACTATTCCCAGGGAATTGTTACCGATGCCACGCTCTCCCGGAGTTCCGGGTATGGTTTGTATGGACAAGCCAATTTCTATTTTAATGCTCTGGCGGTGTTATTGGAATACAAACATTATCAAATGGGAGTGGAGTCACCGGTTGAGAAAACCAATCCGTTCCAAATGGCGACCAAGCCGTTACCGTTTCAGGTCGGTCCCACCGCATTACGCCAGCATGATGTGAGTTTACTCGCCAATGTCACCCACCCGGTGGATTATGGTGATGAGGTAGGGTTCAATTTTGAAGTACAGTCCCAGGTGGGGTCGGATTGGATTCTGCGTGGTCAGACAAGCATCCTGAGTGCGGGACATGCCAGCCGTGAACTTACCCGCTTTGGCCAGCCTGATCCCGGTCGTGTATTACCTGCTTTTGACAAAGATTTTGCGCCGTTTCAGGAGTATCTGGTGGAATGGGATTTTGCCGGACGCAAACTGGATTATCGGGGAGCGCTGGCATTCACGTCATCCACATTGAGTGGTCAAACCAACGAAACCAGCCATTATTTTACGATGGTTCCCGCCTACCTGTCCTACCGTGTGAATGATTCCTGGGTGTTAAGTAGTGTGTCTGAATTCCAAACCGCCACTGTGACAAGTTTTGATCAGCACGATAATGAACTGGGTGGATTTGATTTCGAATCGGCGCAGGGCATTTTTTCGGTGGACTGGCGGGCGAAGGTGAGTGTCTCAGCCATTTGGGATCATACCACGGATCCCACCCAAGTAGATGAAAATGGACAGCCCATTCAAGATTGGCTCAGTGGTGAAATATCTGTGCGTCCCACGCAGCGTTTCCAATTTCGCGCCTCCTACGGTTCGGAAAAAGGGGGCGTTCGCTGCACCGGCGGTGTTTGTCGTGTGATTAATCCGTTTCAGGGTGCAAGAGTCACCTTGGAGGTTCGGCTATGATGCGACGGAGACTGGCAGTGGTTGGATTCATCACAATCCTGATTGGGATGTTCTGGACGTGTGACTTTGGTGTTGAGCCTGCACTCAAACCCGATTTTGTCGGCGTGGTGAAATTGGCGCCCGGGGATACGGTTCTTCTCACACTCTCTTCTGTAATCTTGCCTGCGGATACAATTTATAGTTACCAGATTACTTCCGAAGGTGACACAACTGTAGCACAATTCATCCCATTGGCGGGCGATTCACTTCAAATTGTTGCCCGCGATTCAGGTGTCAGTCAAGCTGATTTGTTGGTTTTCAGTAGTGGTGAGCGGCTTACGGCAGAACTTGAATTGCGCGTTTCTCCTCAAAATCAAAGTGGTTGGCTGAATCGTATTAATTTGGGGGATACACTTTCTATTCGACTTGCTGACTACGGTATCCCGGGATCAGAAATCATTGACTCCATTTCAGTAGGATTTTCTACGGATAGCATCTGCACTTATGCGGGATTGGAAACCGGGAATGTCCGTGTGGTGGGGATGGTGCCCGGCTCCACGCAGATGAGTATGGTGGTTTGGCAGGCGGGGATTGCCACCACATTGGAACTGCTACTGCAGACATTCATCCGGCGCACAACACTGGTGGAATTATTTACCAACGCCGGCTGTGTGCCTTGTGCCCCGGCCAATCAATTGCTGGATGAAATACGGGAAAACGACACAACCGACGCAATAAGTATGATCCGGTATCATGTGTGGTGGCCCATCCCAAACGACCCGATGTATGATTACAATCGGACTGAAAACGTGAATCGTGTCATGTATTACGGCGTTACCCAGGCCCCCACACTGGTGGTTGATGGCCAAATGGCGACGCAGACCCAGTCGCTCTGGCCGGGTCAGATCCGTCAGGCCGGCAGTGTGGATAGTGAAATTACCGTCACGATTGAATCCGTTTCGCAGGCAGGCAGTGATTCCGTAGATATAGCCTATCGTCTCCGCTCGTATGCATTGAATGATCTTACAGACCTGCGAATTATGAGTGTTGTAACCGAGGACAGTGTGGAATTTGCAGGGGAAAACGGCGAGGATATCCACATGCAGGTCATGCGGGATTATGAAGTCACGACTTCCATTGATCTGGCTGCAGATGGTGAAATCACCGGTGTGGACCGGTTAAAATGGCATGCCGGGCGTGATGATATTGATCGTTATCTGGTAACGGTTTTCGTTCAAACCGATGCGGATAAAAAGATTCTGCAGGCAGCACAAAAATCCTTATACTGAATTCAGGAGATAGAGATATATGACGTTCGGCGAACTGCATCCCTTTTTTGTCCATTTCCCAATCGCGTTGATGACGGTGGCTGCGTTGTTTGATGTACTGGGACTTTTTATCAATAAAACCTTTTTCCCCAGAGTGGGATTTACGCTGTTACTGGTGACCACGGTCCTGGCAATTGTTGTGGGGCTCAGCGGGTATGCAGCGGAGGCGGATCTTGAGGAAAATATCCAGATATTGGCCGCGGTGGCGGACAACTTAACTCAGCATGCCACAGCAGGGAATTTAGCGGTTTGGTTGATTGTGGCTTTGGGATTGTTCCGGTTGTGGTCTGTGCTGGAGCGGAAAGTATGGGCATTTCAGGGTTGGATTTTTCCGGTATTGTCCCTGTTACTGGCATTGTGGGTGATTTATACCGGATTCATGGGTGGACAACTTGTACGGGCAGTAGTGGCTGCGTATCAGGCAATGATTTGATGGCACAAATTCGCATGGGGAATCAGGCAGAGTTATGAATTTATTTTCTCGATATATGATGACAAGGAATGGGCTGAAATTTGGGCTGATGTTTTTAATGCCCTTCTTGCTGAATGGCTGGGGTTGGGGATCGCACCGCTACATCAATGAACATGCCCTTGATTATTTGCCACCGGAAATGTCCTTTTTTCAGACGCAGCGAAGTTTCATTCGCGAACATGCCGTGGACCCGGATCAGAGTAATAATCGCCCCAATTACTGGCATTATATCGACATTGACTATTATCCGGAATTTTTTGAAGGGACGCTACCCACAGCTTTTGAAGATGTGGTGGCCTTATATGATTACAACACGGTAATTGATCAGGGAACCGTTCCCTGGGCGATCATGATTGAGATGGACAGCATGTCAAACCTCATGGCTGCCGGTGAATGGGCGATGGCCTGGCAGGCGGTGGCAGATCTGGGGCACTATGTGGCGGATTCTCATCAACCCATGCATCTCACGCTCAATTATAACGGACAAATGACCGGCAATTACGGCATCCATTCCCGATACGAAACCACACTCATCAATCCTCATCTGGATGAACTCCCGTTACCAACCGGGTTGGGTAGTTATTGGGAAAGTCCGTTGGACTCAGTATTCGGATATATCGGGGAAGTTTATCCCTATGTGGATCTGGTGATCGATGCGGATGACGCTGCCGGCGCGGTCGATCCCAATTATAACAGTACCTACTATTCCATGATGTGGGATTCGCTGGAGATTGTCACAACCGATGCCATTCATCGCTCAATCCTGGACCTGGCCAGTATCTGGTACACGGCCTGGATCAACGCCGGCAGCCCCTATCCGCCGGGATTGGCAACGCAGGATGAAATCATTCCCATGGGTTTTTCATTGCGCCCAAATTATCCCAATCCCTTTAATCCGGTCACCACGATCAGTTATCACCTGCCTGAAACCGGCCGGGTACAGTTGACCATTACTGATGTAGTTGGTGATACGGTCCGTCAGTATGATCTGGGTGAACAGGGGGTGGGTGACCACGCGGTTGAGTGGGATGGGCGGGACCATTCGGCGCAACCGGTGGCAACCGGAATTTATTTTGCACGATTGGCCGTAAATGGCGCCTCCGGCGTCATTAAAATGACCTATTTAAAATAGGCCAGGCCGCTCTTAGAACACACCGTTCTCGATTCATTCTTCGGGATTAATACTCACAATTTTTGGAGAAACCATCCGTCATCCTGGCGGATCCATTTTTTCTTACTGATTTCTATTGCGTTTGCAAATAGCGTCTGTAAATTTATACCGACTGGTCGGTCAGTATGGTGAAATTTCAGATCGGATTTATGCAATGACAGAAAAGAAATCCAGAGAAATCAGACAAAAAGAGATTCTGGAAGCCGCACTTGAAACCTTCGTGAAAAAAGGATACAACGCCACGCGCATGGATGATCTGGTAAAGGCAACCGGTTTGAGCAAAGGCGCCATCTATTGGCATTTCAGCAGCAAACACGAACTCTTCATGGCGCTGATTGAACACTGGATGGATCAATTTGCCCCGCTGCTGAGTCCCGGTTACCACGCCGGAAAGTCTGCTTCAAAAATCCTGCGCGATATCGGTCGATTTACCCTCAAAACATTTTACCTGAATAAAAACTGGTACCTGGCAGAATTGGAATTCTGGGCCATGGCCAATCGGGATAAGGAAATCCGTACGCTGGCCCGAAAATTATACAAACGCATTATCGGTGAATTTGAATCGGTCATCCGATACGGGGTTAAAGAGGGTGAGTTTCACACCGACAATCCCACGGTTATGGCCATGTCTATTATGACCACACTGCAGGGAATGATCTGGTTTGTGATGATCCAGCCGGACGGTTTTGCGGTGGATGATTATGTCTCCACCAGTCTGGACGCAATCATTGCCGCATTGACAAAAAAACCTGCGGATATGGGCGCAAATCCGGTGGAGGCTTAGGTGAATTCATCAGAGGCATCAGGAACTAAAGTTATGAATAAAGGGGAATGCCATGCATAAAGGCGGAAAATTTTTGACGATACCCATCACAGAGGACGAAATCTTTACCCGGGAAAAATTCACGGAAGAACAGCATGAATTTTTCAACATGGTGAAGGATTTTGCAGAGAGCACCATCGCTCCCATCACAGATGAAATTGACAAGCTGGACCAGGATCTGTCCAGAAAACTGATGACCGAGATGGGGAAGATGGGCATGCTGGGAATTGATATACCAGAAGCCTATGGTGGAATGGAGATGGATAAAGCCACCACTTCCCTGGTAGGCGAAGCACTGACGTATGGGCAAAATGCTTCCCTCGTGGTGACCTATTCCGACCAAACCGGGATCGCCATGCTGCCCATCCTGTGGTATGGCAATGACGCGCAAAAAGAAAAATATCTGCCCAAGCTGGTGACGGGCGAATGGATTGGCTCCTACGCCCTTACCGAACCCGGATCCGGCTCTGATGCTCTGGCGGTAAAAACCACAGCCAAATTAAATGAGGCCGGGACCCACTACATTCTCAATGGTGTAAAGCAATATATCACTAATGGCAGTTGGGCCGATGTAGGGGTGGTCTTCGCCAACGCTGAGGGTGGGAAATTCACAGCATTTATCCTGGATAAGGATTGCAAAGGCTGGAATCGTGGTCCGGAAGAGAAGAAGTTGGGCATTAAGGGTTCCTCCACCACCACCTATGTCCTGGAAGATTGTGAAGTTCCGGTAGAGAATGTCCTGGGAGAGGTTGGAAAAGGCGCTGCAATCGCCTTTAATGTGTTGTATGTGGGGCGCTACAAGCTGGGCGCTGTCACGCTGGGTGGTGCCAAATCAGTGATCAAGGTCGCGCTCAAATACGCCAAGGAACGGAAGCAGTTCGGTCAGCCCATCGCTGATTTTGGTATGCTGCAACGGAAATTTGCGGATATGGTCGTCCGGGCTTATGAGGCCGATACAATCGTTTATCATACTGCCGGCAGTATGGACGAGGCGATCGGTGATGGGAAACCAGATTCCAATGCGTATTTCGCCCATCTGCAGAAAGCCATTGAAGAGCACGCCATTGAGACATCCGCCAGTAAAATTATCTGCTCTGAAACTCTTTGGCGCAATGTGGATGATGGCCTGCAGGTTTTTGGTGGTTACGGTTACTCGGAAGAATATCCGTTGGCAAAAATGTATCGCGATGAGCGCATTAACCGCATTTTTGAAGGGACCAACGAAATCAACCGGCTCATCATTGCCGGGACAGTTCTGAAAAAAGCCCTCATGGAATCGCTACCCCTGCGCACGGAAGCCGATCGGGCGCGGGAGCAGTGGCTGCCGGATCTGGATTATGAGCAGGCGGGTGATTTCACGAAGGAACTCAAAATTGCTGAATTGTCGCGCTCATTGGTTTTGCATGCTTTCGACGCCTGTCTGTTGAAATATGGTCAGGATTTCAAAAACCGTCAGTGGGTCATGGAACCCATTGCCGATATGGTAATCGCATATATGACACTCCAGGGTGTTTTGCGTCGTCAATTGCAGCTACCGGCGGACTATAAAAAGCGCAAAATGGCCAATACACTGGCACGCCTTGCCATTGCCAAGCGATTCTCCGAGTTAAGTGAATTGGTCCGGGTTATCTGGGGGCATACCCTGTCATATGAAGAGCGTCAGGCCGCTGAAGTCCGACTGCATGAGCATGTGCAACAGATCGGATTTTTCCCCGACACCATTGCCGATAAAGCGGCTGTGGTTGAGGCGCTGTACGAGGCCGGTGAATACTTTATGAACGATTAAGAGAAATAAATTTTACTTGGGAGAGTGAATTATGAGTGACCGTTATAGTGTAATCGTAGATGCTGTCCGCAGCCCTATCGGGATCAAAAAAGGCAAAATGATGGGCATGCGTCCTGATGAGGTGACCGCTGCGGTGGTCCGCGCATTATTTGAGCGCAATCCGGCCGTAAAGCCTGAAGCGATTGAAGATATGGTGCTGGGGTGTGCCTTTCCTGAAGCAAGTCAGGGAATGCTCATGGCAAAAGGTGTGGGGATTCTGGCAGGGATGCCGGTGGAATCTACCGGAAAAGTGGTGAACCGGTTTTGCGGTTCATCCATGGATGCGGCGCATCAGTTGAGTCAGGCGATCCTGGCCGGCGATCTGGAGATGGGTATCGCCGCCGGTGTGGAAGATATGTTTGGCGTTCCCATGGGTGGTTATAACCCGGACTTTAATCCCAAACTGTATAAGCTTGGGTATTACATGGGAATGGGTGAGACGGCGGAAAATCTGGCCAAAGAACTGAAAATCAGCCGTGAAGACCAGGAAGAATTTGCCATCAAGAGTCATAAGAAAGCGCTGGATGCCTGGGAGAATGGCAGATTCGATAATGAGGTCATTCCCATCGAGTTAAATGGAGTTAAAGTGGATCGGGATGAAGGACCCCGCGAGCCGGACGTGGAGAAGATCAAATCCCTGAAACCGGCCTTTCTGGGAGATGGCACCATCACAGCTGCCACATCAAGTCCCATCACTTTTGGTGCTGCCGCATTGCTCATCATGAGTAATACCAAGGCTGAAGAACTGGGACTGAAACCGCGCGCCAGGATCGTGAGCCGTGGCATCGGCGGTGTGGGACCCACTGTCATGGGAGCCGGCCCGCTACCGGCTACGGAACGAGCACTGGCGCACGCCGGGATGAAAATGAGTGACATAGATGTTATCGAACTCAACGAAGCGTTCGCCGCCCAATCGCTCTATGTCATCCGCAAGGGTAAATGGTCGGCGGAGAAAATTAATTTCAATGGTGGCGCCATCGCACTGGGACACCCGTTGGGTTGTTCCGGTGCCAGAATTATGGCCACACTCATTAATGTCATGGAACAACAGGATGCAAAACGCGGGCTGGCCACCATGTGTATCGGTACCGGCCAGGGAATTGCGACGATTCTGGAAAGGGTATAGCCATGACTCTAAAGATTGAAAAGGTTGCTGTTCTGGGCACTGGCGTCATGGGCGGGCAAATCGCCGCGCACCTGTCGAATGCTGGTATTCCCAGCTACGCCTTTGATATGACGCAGGAAATTGCCGAGAAAGGGATTGCGGCATCCACCAGCCTCAAACCCAGTCCTTACTACAATCCCAAAACAGTGGAACTCATCACCCCCTGCAACTATGATGATCATCTGGATAAAATCGCTGAAGCAGATTGGGTGATTGAAGTGATTGCCGAGCGGTTGGACTGGAAGCATGGTCTGTACAAGAAAATCATCCCCAGGATGAAAAAAAGTGCGATCCTCACCAGTAACACATCCGGGTTGCAGGTGAGTGATTTGGTGGCAGAGATGCCGGAGGATGTACAGAAGCGCTTTTTTATCACCCACTTCTTTAATCCACCACGCTATATGAAGTTGGTGGAACTGGTGCCGGGTGAAAAGAGCGATCCCAAGGTGATGAAATCCATGGCCGGCTTTCTGGAAGATGTCCTGGGCAAGGGCGTGGTCTGGGCTAAGGACACACCGAATTTTGTTGCTAATCGTATTGGGGTTTACGGTATGATGCTGACGCTGAAATTGGCGCAGCAGAAACGACTTTCTGTTCCTGAGGTGGATGCGCTTACCGGCACCATCATCGGGCACCCCAAAAGCGCCACTTTTCGCACTGCCGATGTCGTAGGGTTGGATACACTGGCTTTTGTCTCCAATACTGCCTATGAAAAATGCACGGACGACGAGGAGCGTGAGCTTTTCAAGGTTCCGCCTTACCTGATGCAGATGATTCAGAACAAATGGCTGGGGCAGAAGACCAAGAAGGGCTTTTATCACAAGGTCGATAAAAAAACCATTCTGGCGCTGAATCTGGAGCCCATGGAATTTGAGCCACAGCAAAAACGAAGGTTTGACGCGGTTCGAGTGGCCAAAGGCGAAATGTATCTGCCGGGCAAGCTGAAAGCGCTGGTAAAGAATGATGATGTGGCCGGTACTTTTCTGTGGCAGCTGCTCAGTGGCATTCTACGCTATTCAGCCAACCGAATTCCTGAAGCAGCCGATGATATTGTAAACATTGATAATGCCATGCGATGGGGATTTGGCTGGGAGCTGGGACCCTTTGAAACCTGGGATGCCCTGGGGGTTGCAGTCACTGTCAAACGCATGAAACAGGAAGGGCAGAAGGTCCCGGCCTGGGTTCAGGAAATGCTGGAGAAGGGCATTGATTCGTTCTACTGCTACGACGGTATTCAGAAGACCTACTACGATGTGCGTACCGGTAAAATGGAGCCGAAACCTACCCATTCACTTTCAACCGACTTTCAGCTCATCAAAAAGAGCGGTGGTCTCATTAAGAAGTCCTGGTCAGCTTCGCTGCTGGATTTGGGGGATGGGATTGCCGCGGTGGAAACCCATTCCATTCTTCAACCTGTCATGAATCCCATCGACGGCTCCATCATCCAGATGTACGCAGATGCGGTGGATTGGGTGCAGGAGAATGGCTATAAGGGGTTGGTGATCGCCACGGAGGCGACCCACTTCAGTGCCGGCGCGAACCTGAACATGATATTGGAGGCGGCTCAGCGGGAAGACTGGGAAGCCATTGAAGAGATGAGCAAAGCCATGCAAGATGCCCTGCAGAAATTGCGCTTCGCCCCGTTCCCGGTGGTGGCAGCGCCCCATGGCATGGCTTTAGGCGGCGGGTATGAGACCATCGGTGCGGTGGATCGCATTGTGGCAGCCGCCGAACTCTACACCGGATTGGTGGAGGTTGGCGTCGGTTTGATTCCCGGTGGCGGCGGAAATCTCCGCATGCTGCTGAATCAGACGGATAAACTGGCCAAGGCGCGTACCGGCCCGTTCCCCATTGCGCAAAAAGCCTTCGAAGTGATTGCGTTTGCCCGGGTGTCCTCCTCAGCAAAAGAGGCGGTGGCATTGGGCTACTTAACCAAAGCCGATAAAATCGTTGTAAATGGCGATCATCGTGTTGCAGTGGCGAAACAGGAGGCGTTAGCCATGGCGGACAGGTACACAGCACCGGAAATGCGGACAGATATCATTCTGCCGGGTCCCGGTGGCTACCTGGCCTTTGAAGGAACCATCATGAATATGGTGAAGGCTCATCAAATTTCGCCCCATGATGCCAAAATTGCCGGTAAACTGGCTTATGTGCTTACCGGCGGGAAGAAAGGCGGTCCGTTATCACCGGTGGATGAACAATATCTGCTGGACATTGAAAGAGAGGCTTTTGTTTCCCTGGTTGGGGAGCCCAAATCACAGGACCGGATTGCCTATATGTTGAAAAAGGGGAAACCGTTACGGAATTAATCCCAGCGTGTGGATCTCCGTATTTCCCTCCTCTAAAACGCCCTCTTGCCTAAAGGGGGCGTTTTTTATTACAGACACGAGAAAGAGAAAGAGAAAGAGAAAGAAGAAGGAATGAGCAAGATGACCACCATCATAGCAAAGCTAAAAACAAAATTCTCCCCCTATCTCTTCACGTGGTCGAACAGTATGCCTGCCGCTGCTACCTCAATTGCAACGGGTCAGAGAGGAGGCCGGTAAAAGAATGACTATGGTCGAGTCGCTAATAACCAAACGTATCCAGCTGCGTGAGTGGCAGGTGGAACTGGTACTCCAATTCCGGTGTGGAGAACCGGAAGTCCCCGCCCACGCTCACACCATCACCCTGACCACCCAGGTAGCGAAAATTCACCGGTGTTATCATTCCCCGATAAATTTCATCACCCATATGCAGAGCAAAGGAGCCGCTCGCAAATTCCGGCGGGACTGCTTTTTTGAACTCCAGCCTGATTTCAAGCTGCGCGAGTTGGTCGTCCTTAAAACGAAAGTTGGTGATGGTCACTCCGGCATCCGTCCGGGCGGTTTTTGATGTTGGCTGAAAAGCGGTGAATGTTTTTTCTGAATCGTGGATGGTGTAGATTTTTAGTGAATCGGCGGTACAGGTCATTAAAAAGACCAGACCAACAACGCTGCACGCTATCCAGTGCAGATATTTATGGCGTTTGTTGATATTGGACATAAGTACTCCGGATGGAATTTCCATAGTTGATTGATGGTATGGTGAAATATAGTCATCAAAACATTTGGATGAGAATTGTTCTCACAAATAAATAAGAGTATATTTGTCGCATATAGAATGTTCAGAGGGAAAGGAAATACCATGCTAAAGACAGGAATTTTAATCATGATAGGATTAGGGGCTTTATTTGGTTCGGAGACATTACAGGTTGGTGATCCGGCGCCTGAATTCAATCTGCCCGGTGATGATGGCAAGATGCACCGACTGTCGGATTATCGTGGGCAGACGGTTGTGGTATACTTTTACCCCAAGGATGATTCACCGGGTTGTACCCGGGAAGCCTGCTCCTTTCGGAACAGCTTCAGTGAATTTGAGAAATTGGGTGTGGCTGTGTTGGGGATCAGTTACGATGACCGCGAATCACACATTGCGTTTAAGGAGAAACACAACCTGCCCTTCACATTGCTTTCAGATATGGATAAATCAGCCAGCACAGCATACGGCACCAAAGGATTGTTCATGGCCTCCCGAAAGACATTCATCGTGGATGACGAGGGGAAAATCGTCAAAATCTACCCCGAGGTTAGCGTGAGTGAACACGCCGAAACCATCCTGGCGGATTTGGTTGCGTTGAAATAATCGATTCTTAAGCGATAATTGGATTTTTCTCTGTCCGAATCGGTTCCCCGTGTGGTGTCCCGGCCGCACAGTGATGGTCCGCCATGGGGGATTGGGCATTGTAACGGACACCGTCGGGGAAATAAATAACTGTCATGCCCTTGCGGACGTTGTCTGAGTGATTCGGACCCGTATAATGTATTGTCATGCCATGATGAAACGTGGCATCACCGGGCTCCAGATCAAAAGCGATGGGCTTACGGCGAAATTCTGCCGGAATTGCCTCCAGCAGGTGTGTATCCTCCCGAATCGTAAAATCATCAATATCCCAATCAATTCGGTGTGAACCGGGAATAAATTGCATGGAACCCATAGTAAGCGTCACCGGCTCCAGAGCCACCCAGATTGTTCCGGCGATGCGATCCAGCATGGGCCAGTAAGCCATATCAATGTGTGGGTCCGTACCGCGTCCGCCGGGTTGTTTATACAGTGCCTGGTCATGCCATAACCGGATTTTATCTGCCTGAAACAATTCCCGGGCAATTTCACCCAAACGGAGACTGCGGGTAAACCTTTCCGCATCGGCAAATTCTGACCACAAGTGCCCACACTGGGTCAGTGCCTGCTCATACGGCGATTTTTCCACCAGCGTGCGGGTGTCGTGTTTTGTGCGTTCATGTACCACCTTATCAATCACCGCGCAGTAGACTTTCACCTCATCCGCTGACAGGACACCGGGCAGGTAAACAACACCGTTCTGATGAAAATCCTCCACCAGGTTCGCAGGTAAGTGGTAGGGTGTTGACAAATCCGGAAGGTCTTGGCTCATTTTTTCCCTCTGCTGGTTGTTCAGCGGAGCTTATTCTCCCCGTTCCGGTCAATTATATCTAAAAAGGTCACCATTTGAAATTATCTTTCAGTACGACGGAATAAACACTAATATTCCTCTTAGAGGTAGTGAAATGGCTTCATTTTATAAAATCCATGTGACGCGATCTATTGCCTATCTGCGGTGGTTACGGATGAGTACCCACTGGTGGCGCTATTTCCACGCCTCTCCCGGGAATTTGCGGAAATACATACGAATGCGGGACGTACTGCTTTCCGAAAAACGGTGGATGGAGACATTTTCAAACCACTGGCATTACGATGTTCATCTGGACGAGTTTTACAAATTCCTGGAACAAATTCTGGATGAGTTTCAGATTCCCCGTACTGTGGTACGTGATTATCGGGTGTTTTGTAGGGCGAGATTGCAGAATGAGCGTACCCATCTCACCGAAAATCGAAATCGTTCCTTCCCCGCGCACCAGTTCCCCAAGACGCTTGTGCTGAGAATTTAGACATTCCCTTCCGTTTCATTCACGAGTTTGAACCATTCTGGGAGGATGTCATGTTTCTTGAGCTAAGCGAAGTCGTAAAACAAAAAGTAATTGCCACAACACGCCGTCGGTTTTCACGCTACCCCGATGTGTTTACCAAGATGTATGCCTTCACCCGTGCCAACACAGCCCGGGCATTGGGATATTATCCCTATTTTTTACCCATTGAAGATACGGATGCCACGGTAGTCGTCCTTGATGGCAAAAAAGTGGTGATGCTGGGTTCCAATAATTATCTGGGCTTGACCAATCATCCCGATGTAATCGAAGCCGGGGTGAAGGCGTTGCGAAAATATGGCGCTGGTCTTACCGGCAGCCGTTTTCTCAATGGTAACACGGTATTGCACGAAGAATTGGAATCCAAATTGGCTGCATTCGTGGGGAAGGAAGCCGCGCTGGTGTTTTCCACCGGGTACGGTGTGAATCTGGGGGTAATTGCCGCCACCGTGGGTCCGGGCGATACGCTATTCACGGATGAATTGAACCACGCGTCCATCGTGGATGGCACACGCTTCAGCCGCACCACGGTGTCCCGTTTTCGCCACAATGACATGGCCGATTTGGAAGCCAGGCTGGCCATGGCCCATGTGGACAAAGGGCGTCTGATCGTCACCGATGGTGTCTTCAGTATGGAGGGCGACATTATCAATCTGCCCGAGGTGATTCGCCTGGCGCGGCAATACGGCGCCCGGGTGATGGTGGATGATGCCCACGCGCTGGGGGTCTTGGGACCCCAAGGTGAGGGGACTGCCGGCCACTTCGGAATGACCGACGAAACCGATCTCATCATGGGAACCTTCAGTAAATCGCTTTCCGGATTGGGTGGGTTCATTGCCGGTGACCACGTGGTGACTGATTATCTCAAGCATCACGCGCGCACCATGATTTTCTCCGCTTCGTTGCCACCGGCCACGGTAGCCACTGTGATTAAGGCATTGGAAATCTTGCAGAATGACCCGGAGCGGCGCGAAAACCTGTGGGAGAATTGCCGCTATATGAAGACCGAACTGGAAAAAATGGGATTTGATACCGGCACCAGCGAAAGTCCCATCATTCCCATCATTGTGGGTGAGGATCGGCGAACGTTCAACATGTGGCGCTCCCTATTGGAAGCCGGTGTGTACACCAATCCGGTTGTTTCTCCGGCAGTTCCCAAGGGGCGCTCATTGTTGCGCACCAGCTACATGGCCACCCATACACGGGATCAATTGGATTTTTGTCTGGAACAGATGCGGCGAATCGGGCGGAAATTTCGATTAATTAACAGCTAATTCCCGTGATTATTAGGAATTAACAGGGGGAGAAAATCACAGTGTTGATTATCTTATAAGTTGCTATGTTGAAAGCGGCAACCATTGATATCGGATCCAATTCAGTTAAATACCTGTACATTGAATATGATGCCAATGGCATTTACGCCAAAGGGGAGCGGGTGGAAGTCACACGGCTTTCGGAGGGATTGAGCCAGAATGGTGTTTTATCTTCCACCGCCATGCAACGCACACAGCGTCGCGTGATGCAGATGGTGCGCGAATTAAAATCCAAACATGTGCGCAGGATATTTATCGTTGGGACCATGGCGCTCCGGACTGCCAAGAATGCTTCAGAATTTCTCACCCGGATGCGTGATGCACGTTTACCAGAGGTCACGATTCTGGACGGAGATGAGGAAGCCAGACTGGGGCAAGTCGCGGTCATAGGTGCGCTGCACCGGCAACTAGGCAATCATCGCTACTGTATTTTTGACACGGGCGGCGGCAGTACGGAGTTTATCGTCGGTGAGCAGCAGGATGTGAATGAACGGAAAAGTCTGGATCTGGGTGTGGTCGACTGCACAGAAAAGTATCTTGGCAGAGAATTGCCCAATCGCAGCTCGATAATGGCCTGCGAAAGGGAGATTGAGCAGACATTGGATGGTATTCCGGTACAAAATGTGGATGTTCTGGTCGGTGTGGGGGGAACCGTGACCACCCTGGCAGCGACACATTTGGGCATTGAGCCCTACGATCCGGGGAAAATTCACGGGACGACACTGACCCGGGCAGACATTCAAAATCTGCGCGAACAATTTTTATCACTACCCCTGGAAGCCCGGAAAAACATTCCCGGATTACATCCCCAGCGGGCGGATGTGATCATCGCCGGAGTATTGATAGTCCAGAGTATTATGAAAAAGCTCAGGTGTAAAGAACTGGTCGTGAGTGATGCCGGGTTGCGCCTGGGTGTAATGATTGACCGGCTGGGGTTAACCGGTCGTACTTTCCAGTATATTGGTGAATGAAAGTTTGTATGATTGAGTAGAAAGGATAGCGTGGAATGCTTTCACTTTTTAAAAAAACCAAAATGCTTGAGAACAAAATGGACGATTTTCTGGATCATACCAGTGAGTCCAGCATGGTATTCTACGAAGCAGTTAAAAATTATTTCCATGGCAGTGACGCCGAATTTCTATCCTGCGTGGATAAAGTGAACGAGCTTGAACACCAGGCAGATATTCTCCGGCGGGAGATTGAGAATCAGCTTTACACAGAAACCTTGATCCCTGAATCCCGGGGGGATGTTTTGGCGCTGTTGGAAAATACGGACAATGTGGTGAACCAAGTGAAGGGGACGATTTCTGACTTTGAAATCGAGCGGCCGGAAATTCCCATGGAATTCGCGGACGGTATTCTGAAACTGGCTGGATTTTCCGGTCAGGCGGTGGATAAAATGGTGAAGTCCATCCGGGCATTTATCCGGA
>JAIPJQ010000011.1 GCA_021734065.1 Fidelibacterota bacterium
GCGATTTTGCCATTGTGGCGTACACCCAGTATTGTTGTGGCGTGAAAATTTTCCATTTAACTGACCTAAATAATTGTAAATAATATGATTAATTGGAGTTCTGAATCAGGCTCAAACACGCGATTAATATAGAGCAAGAACCCCGCCACGCAACGAAATTCACGGGCGGGGTTCGCTTCGAAATAGTGTCTCACTCTACCAGTTTGGCTTCTGCTTCTTCAGATATTTAAACAGATCAGATTGAGGCGTCAGCACCAATTTCGTTTTTTCAGTCACGATTTTCTCGTAAGACTGCAGTGATCTGACAAAGGCATAGAAGTCAGGATCCTGCTGGAAAGCGTCAGCGTAGATTTTGACTGCACGAGCTTCACCAGCACCGCGGATGGTCTGGGAGATTTTATACGCATCTGCCAGGATGACTGCCCGGTCCCGATCAGTTTGTGCCTTGATTTTTACGCTTTCCTCGCCACCCTCTGACCGGAAGCCTTTGGCCATACGGTTACGTTCAGCGCGCATACGCTCAAAAACCGCCTGTTCGTTCTCCGGTGGCAGATCCGCCCGCTTAATGCGAACATCCACAATCTCAATACCGTAATCCCGCGCGGATTCATCGGCATTGACCACCACCCGGCGTAACAGGGAATCACGCTTAGTAGCGACAATCTCGTGCATCAAATGGGTTCCCAGTTCCACTCGCATGCTGGAATAGATAATATCATCCAACCGGCTGTGGGCTTGACTTACCGTACGCATGGACTGCAGGAACTTCAGCGGATTAATAATGCGCCATTGGGCATAATTGTCCACAATGAGGTTTTTCTTATCCTGTGTGAGAATCGTATTGGGAGCGGAATCATATTCCAGCAAGCGGTTATCGAATTTGTGGATGGAGCGCCAAAACAGCTTGAAATGCAAACCGGGCGATTCCACTGTCCGGATCGGTTTTCCGAACTCCAGAATGACCGCTTGTTGGGTCTCGTCAATGATAAACGCACTTCCCCAGAATAACAGGAGTGCTAATGCAAGTACGATGGTCGTGATGATGCTTCTCATTTCGCACCTCCCTGCCCGGCTGTTACCGTGGTGGGTGACATCCCCAATACGTTAACCATACTGCCGGCATCCTCACCATCAACAATATAATTTTCAGATTTGGACAATACTTTCTCCAGTGTCTCCAGATACATGCGGGTGCGGGTCACATCCTTCGCCTGTTTGTATTCAGCTAAAACCTGGATAAAGCGGGCGGAATCACCCTGGGCTTCTTTAACCCGCTGTTGCTTGAATGCTTCAGCCTGCTGAATCATCTGTGCAGCTTCTCCACGGGCTCTGGGAATCAACTCATTCTTGTATCCCAACGCCTCGTTAATCATTTTTTCTTTGTCCTCCTTTGCGGACTGCACATCCTTGAAGGCGGCATCCACTGCCTTAGGCGGTGTCACATCCTGCAATTTCACCTGCTGGATGAAAACTCCGGCTTCATAGCTGTCCAGAACACTTTGCAGTAGGTCACGGGTTTCCGATTCCACAATCGCCTTCCCTGTGGTGAGCACGTCATCGATGGGCTTGGACCCCACCACTTGTCGCATGGCCGCTTCCGAGGCATGGAAGACAATGCGTTCCGGGTTTTCCACTCGAAATAAAAATTGAGCCGCATCCCGAATTTTGTACTGAATTACCACTTCCACATTGGCAATGTTTTCATCACCGGTGATCATGCTGGCTTCCTGAGGAATACTCCGGTATTGGGAGTCAGAAGTCCCGGCTCCCCGCAGTGTTCGGAATCCCAGCTCAAGTCGCCGTACCGATTCAACATTGACCACATCTACGGTTTGGACCGGCCAGGGAAATTTCACATGAAATCCGGAACTGGTAGTGCTGGTGTACTTACCGAAAGTTCGAATTACACCATTTTGCTCAGGACCCACAGTGTAAAAAGGTCCACCAAAGATGAACCATATTAATAAGAACAGGACAACCGGAATTAATATCCCCCTGATTGAGAAATGGGGAATCTCGATTTCCCGGTCACCAATTATTACGCGTCTGACAGCCATAAAACATCTCCTTCATAAACTGCCCGAATATAGGGTATGGATGTCCGTTTTTCATGGTTAATCGGGGAAAGTTTTAGGAAGGAGGGGGAGAAAACTCAGCGGAAACGATAAGCACCGTCAATCATGAACTGACTGATGGTTTCGCCGGCCTCCATTTCGGCCGAATAGGAGCCGCTCAGGTAGAAATTTTCCATAAACCGCCAGTACACGTCCAATTGTGGCGTCTGGCGTAGATGGGCGTCCAGTTGGGATTTATACATATAGCCGTAGAGGTTATAGCCCATGGACAGTGTCAGGTCGGGATTGATATACCAGTCCGCCCGGGGTTGCGCCCGGAGCGCTCGGACATACAGATTGTCGAAATATTGCAGGTTCAGGTTCATTGGCCCTTTGAGAGCGGGCAGCGAGGTATAGCGAAAATTCACACCCGTGATATACATGCGATTGCCATCCCCATCGCTGGTGATATTCCCATTCATGCCTAATGAAACCGGACCGGGCAGGCGAAACATCACCGTACCGTAGAATCCCTGGCGAAATGCTTTTTCAAAAAGTGAATCCGGTGTATCTGCCTGGGTGATGAGCAATTTGATATTCTGGCGCTGCGTGTAACGGGTGACAATATTAATCCCGGAAACCGGTGTAAAACGACCCGATAGATAAAATGCAGTCAAATTGGCGGTGCCCCGGGTAGAAGTCCCGCCGTCCAGATCCAAATCCAACTCGGCGCTGCCATTCAATCGCAACCAACGCCATTTACTGATATCAGAGCTGAGGTAGAGGTACTGCCGGTCCGTACCACCGTTTTTGGTCTCCGTGATGAGTGCAGCGGTAGCGCGGTAATTTCGACTGGCGGGTGTGAGACTCCCGGAAAGTCCCCATTTGAAAGATTCGGTGTCGATTTTCAACGAATCATACACGGGTACAAATCCAACAATTGCTCCCATTTGAACCTTGTTCCAGCGATAACTGGCGCCGATGCCATCCACCGTACCCACACCACCCAACATGGGATGGTAGATGCGGCCAACAGAGCCCCAAATTGGTGAAACATCATTCTGATAGGTCACACCGGCACTGTAGAGACGTGTTTGGCGCTGGGTAGCGTCATTACTGCTACGACTGCGTCCCCGAACCAACAGATTGCTGTGGAAGTTTGAGCCGGCCATGTTGTTCACATTTAGATTCAGATAGAGGGAGGGTTGGCTGAAATTTGCGGATTGATTATCCGAGACATTCACACCCAGATAACGGGTGGATATTTTCCCAAACCAGCGTGTTTCCCGCTGGCGGACCTCCACCACATTGCGGTTTTCCGGAGAGCCGCTTGTATAGCGACTCAATGTATCTGCGCTGAGAGTTGTGGTGGAATCTACCGGGACTTCCGCAGAATCCACAACCGTCATTTCCACAGTAGATTGCTCTGATGTGACTCTCACCTTGTCCTTGATCTGCCAGGTCTCAAATTCAGCCCGATTGATGCCGAAACAGCTGGCTGTATTGCTGGCGGCCTGGCGAACCACGGCCATGCCCTGCTGTTCCTGATCATCCCAAATTTCCACCGTATCGTTGATCGCCAGACCATCGTTGGTCCCCAAGTCAATGTAAATCAACTCCTGGCTTTTGTAGGTAATGGTGCCTTCAACGAACTGCTGCCCGTTCAGCATACCGGTAAGGATGATGATTGTGAGCAATATGCGAGTAGTGAGTTTAATTCTCATGATAAAATGGTGTCTGTTCATTTCAATCCGGGTTAATCACCACAGAAATTTTCATTCCCCCGGGGATGACAAAAATAGCAATCCTCCGGCTGCACGTTGGTGGTAGGATAGGTCCGTCCGTTACAACTTTCACAATTATTCCCTTCGCAGTGCTCGGCATTCATGCTGGTCACATTGTGACAGCCACTGCCAAAACAGGTGAACTCCTGGTAAACACCGGCTGTGGGATGACAATTATTGCAGCTGTCCCAAACACCGGCATGCTCCCCGGAATTGATGGGGAAGAACTGATCGTGATTCAACGCCATAATATCCTGCCAGTTGGTAGGACCGTGACACAGGGAGCAATCAGCCTGCGGGGTGAATCCGGCATGACTGGCCACGGTAACATCAAAATCACTGGCATGACAATTGGCACAGGCCAGGTCAATGCGGTAATTGCCCTCCCCATGACACGCTTCACAGCTCAGGCCACGGTGGGCGCCCACCAATGGAAACAGCGTTTCCATATGCCGATCCGCCCAATAACTCATATCCCAGGTGTCGTCCCGATGGCACTGTTCACAGTCCACCCCGTAGCGTCCGATGTGAATATCGGCATGACAGCCCGAGCAGGTCAGAGGAGCCCGCTGAAAATCGTGAATAGACTTCACATCCGTCCCCAGGTGACATCCCCGGCATGCGGTCTGCCGGTGGGCGCCCGTAAGGACGAAGTCGGTTTGAATATCATGATTGAAAGTCATGGAATCGGATAATGGTGCCCAACCGCTGGGTGCGTGACAGGTTTGGCACTCCCATTTCAGTGTCAGTTCCTGCTGGGAATAAATATTACCAGCCAGACCAAGGGTAGTAATTATCATTACCGTTATCGCGCAGTTGCTTCGGTCAATCCACATTGCGCCAGTCCAGATCCAACGGGGTTTGGAAATTGGGTGGCCGCCGCAGGTCGTCATCATCACCTTCACAATCATCTTCATCCCCATTGGGATGGCAGAACAGACAATCTGCCGCTGTTACGCCGGTGGCGGGGTAGGTGAAACCGTTACAGCTCTCACAGCCATCCTCACAATGTTCAGCGTTCTCTTCCGCCACATTGTGACACCCACCGCCAAAACAGGTGAAATCGGCGTAATTGCTGGTGTTGGTGTGACAATCGCTGCATGCATCCCACTCATTCCGATGTTCACCCGAGTAAATGGGGAAATACATGCCATCATGGTCAAAATCGGCTCCTTCCCATTGGGTGGTGGTGTGACAACTCTCGCAGTCCATGGGAAAATCCGAGCTGGCATGGTTGGGATTGGTGGTGGCGTTGTAATCGGCCAGGTGACAATCCGCGTCCGCACAACTTCTGGGTGTTGGTGGCGGATCATACCCATCGGCGTGACAAACCGTGCAATCAGTGTTTTGATGTGCGCCGGTAAGTGCAAAACCGGTTTGCGTTTCCGAATGATCAAATTCTGCCGGTGACCAGGCGTTGGTGGCATGGCATTGGGCACAATCATCTGGAAAATCAGCATGGGGCGGATCCTGAGCGGCGGCTTTATCCGCTGTGTGACAGGGCATGCAGGTGGTCACATTGGCGTGGGACCAGACCGAAGGCGTCCAAGCAATGGGCGTGTGGCAAATCTCGCAATCTTCTGCATTCCAAACCTGGTCAGAATGAACCGGTTGGCTTGTTTCGCCATAGGTGGAGGCGTGACAATTTGCCCCAAAGCAATCGGTTGATATACCAGACCATTGATTGTCGATATGGCAAAGATTGCAGTTGGTGAAACTGTTGTCATAATGCTGACCCAGAAGGTGAAAACCGGTGAGTTCTTCACTATGATTGAAATGGGAGGGCGACCACTGGACGGTATTATGGCACACATCACAGGTGGCCGGGAAACCGGTATGATCCGGCGTTGCGGGAATATCGTTGGAATGGCACGCGTCACAACTTTCAGTGAGGTTTTCGTGGGTGAAAATGCTGGGTTCCCAATCCACTGGCGTGTGACAGAGCGCGCAATCTTCCAGCCGGAATCCCTCCGCCTGGTGATCCGGGTCGTCCGTCTCGTTAAAGTCGGTGAGGTGACACTGGGCGTCCCAGCAATTCATTGGTGTACCGGCATAAACATCATTCACATGGCAGGCATTACAATCCGTATTCTGATGTTCGCCGATCAATGGGAAACCGGTTTCATCATGATTCAAAATATCCGGCGACCAGGCATTGGTGGTGTGACAGACCTGACATTGGGTACTGAACTCATTGGCGGTGTGGTTCGGATCGTTGGTGTTATTATAATCATACTGGTGACAGGTCACACAGGCGGATGCGGTATTGTTATGCTGAAAAATGCTGGGTTCGAACCCCGATTCATCATGACAAATGGTGCAATCTTCCATTGGATACCCCCGCTCAGCATGATTGGGGTCCGTGGTGTTGTTGTAGTCCTGGGCGTGACATTGGGCGGAGAAACAGTCATGTGGTGTGCCGGCCCACTGATTATTGATGTGGCAGCTTGTGCAATTATCCGGCACTAAAGCAGAATGCGCACCAACCAGCGGAAAGCCGGTATTGGCTTCACTATGATCAAAAAATGCCGGTGCCCAGACCTGGGTGGAATGACAGACCTGACATTCGGAACTGAATCCGGATGCCACATGGTCAGGCGCCGTGGTCGAAGCCGCCGTCTGGGTATAATCGTAGGCATGACAATCATTACATCCACTGGAAATTCCCGAATGGTTGAAGCTGATTGGTGTCCACCCAAATTCTGAATGGCATTGGTCACAATTGGCCGGATAATCGCGGATTTCATGGTCCCATTCGGTAGCGTCGGCGGAATCATGACACCCTTCACAATTCAACGGAAGATCATATCCGTCATCATGACACGCCATACAGTCTGCCGTGCGATGGCGTCCCACCAAAGGAAAGGCAGTGAGATCGTGGTCAATAGTGAGTGTTGCCCAGCCACTGGTGGAATGGCATTCGGTACAATTGGTGGGAAATCCGGCATTCAGGTGTTCGGGATTCTCGGCTGTTTCGTAATCAGCTTGGTGACAGGCGTAGCAATCGCCGGCTAATTCCTGAAAAACACCATCGCCATGGCAATCGCCACAAGATGCACTCACATGAGCGCCGGTGAGCGGGTAGTCGGTCTGGATATTATGATCGTAATTGGTGTTGGCCCAGTTGAATACGGTATGGCATTGATCGCAGGTGGGACCGAAGTCAGCCGATTCATGGGAAAAATCGGGTATTTCTGTCACATCCGTAGCATGACAACTGACACACTGGCCGCTTTGGATTTGGAAATTCTGATCTGCATGGCAATTATCACACGTCAACTGGGCATGGCCACCCACGAGAGCAAATCCCAACCGATTATGGTCAAATGTTGCAGTCGCCCAATCCTGCGTGTCATGACACAAGGCGCAATCCTGGGGATAGGCGTCCACTGCATGGGGCGGATCAGTTGTGGTCTCATACTCGGTTTGGTGACAAGCCCAGCAATCCTGCGGTGTACCTGTTGTCTGGCCGGTGTGACAACTGCTACAGTCCGTGGCGGAATGGGCGCCGGTGAGCTCAAAACCGGTGCGTTCCAGCGTATGCTCAAAGGTTGAGGTTTCCCAGAAGGGCGCTGAGATGCGATGACATTCCAGGCAATCGGTACTGAGTCCGCTGGCAGCATGGTCCGGATCCACCGTTTGTTGATAGGTATCCAGATGGCAGCCGGCACAATCCAGTGGCAGCCCCTGGTATTCATTTCTTCCCGCCGAGCTGTGACAAGCATCGCAGGCGACGCTGGCGTGGGCGCCCAGCAAAAGAAACCGGGTGGTGTTGTGGTCAAATGTCTCTGTGCGTGGCTGCCAGGTTCGGTCGGTATGACAGCGTTGACAATTATCGCCCAATTGTCCCTGGTGAGGATCGTTGTGGCAACTGGCACACTCCGTTCGAGCGCGATCAAATTGGTGGATGGTTTCCAATGACGTGCCGGTGTGGCATTGGATACAATCGGCATTACGGTGCTGCCCCTCCAGCGGGAACAGGGTCTGACTGTGGTCAAAACTGCTGGGGCGAATAATGTCCCACTGGCTGTCAATATGGCAGGCCTGGCAGGGGAGATCGGTGGTAATCTGCAAAGTGTCCTGAAAAGCTGATAGTGGCGAAATTGACAACAGCAATACTGTGAGACTTACCAGAAATTTACCGGTAACTTTCGCAGGTATTTTTCTTGTTACACGCGGTGTCTTCATGTTATTGCCTATCGCTTTTTTAGCGTCCCAGTTTATGACAATCCTGACAATCATGTGCGATGGGTGTGAAACGCACTGTGCGCTTTTTTTTGCCAGGCCCGGCTTGTTCCAGAAAATGGCATTTCTCACAGACCACATTTTC
Organism: Fidelibacterota bacterium; assembly: GCA_021734065.1. Lineage (GTDB taxonomy): Bacteria > Fidelibacterota > UBA8477 > UBA8477 > UBA8477 > UBA8477. The sequence goes on from JAIPJQ010000011.1 coordinate 8,169, forward strand.
ATGCTGGCCCGACAGGGGGAAGCGGGTTAACTCATCATGATCAAAATCGTCAATCTGCCAGGTTTCAAATCCGTGACACCTCTGGCAGGGATTCACACTATCCAGTAATTTGAATTGTCCATCATGGATGTCAATATGGCAACTCTCACAATCTGTCGATATCCCTGCGTACTGCACAAAAGCTCCCTGCTTTGTATGGCATTCCCCGCAGGCGATTCGCCCATGCCGTCCCATCAATGGGAAATTTGTCGAAGCGTGGTCAAAAATGAGTGTACCCCAGGCGTTGGTGGTATGACAAGACTCACACCAGTTTATCTCTTTCTCATAACGACTGAACTGGTTTCCATGGGGATTTTCGTGACAGGCCTGACAGGTGACCGCGTCCCAGAAATAGAGTGATTTTCCTGCTTCGTCCTCATGACACATGATGCAGGGTAATGCCAGATGGGCACCGGTCAGCGGGAAGCTGGTCTTCTGATGCTGCATCAATGTGTAACGGGGTGGGGCGAATCCCAATTCTGAATGGCATTCATCACACTGAAACCCCGCCGTCCGGTTCCGGAATGCACCTTCATGATGGTCTTCGTGACAATCGGTACAATTTTCAAATTGCAGTGGGCTGGCATTGTCTCCCGACTGATGACAAGCCAGACAGTCCACGGTCTGGTGTTTTCCCACCAGCGGAAAGCGGGTTTTGCTATGGTCCACCACACCGGCTTTGGGTGATTTGAACGAATCCATGGTGTGGCATTGGAGGCAATTATCATCAAATTGCCCGTGGTGGTAATCTTTGTGGCAATCCAGGCAACCATCGAAGGTCAGTCCCCCGAATTTCCGCACCTGAATGCCCTCTACCGGCGTTTGTTTTTGCGAGTGGCACTGTCCGCAATCCAGTGTTTGGTGCGCGCCAACCAGTGGGTATTGGGTTTGGGTGGTGTGATTGAATGTGGTGCGCACCACTGCCCAATCGGCGGTGCCATGGCAATTATCGCAGGTCTGATCGGGAAATTCATTCCGGTGAACATCGGTGTGACATTCACTGCATGCCGTGGGTAATCCCAGAAAGGTGGTTGACACCACATCTGCATCGGGATGTTGACGGTCGTATTCCAGAATGTCCGGAGTGCGAACATTTTTCGATTGATGACATTCCTCGCAATCGATGGATTGATGTTTACCGGTCAACGCGTAACCGGTGTGTTTGTGGTCGAAGGATTCTTTATCCGGTTCCCATTGGATGAGTTGATACTTTTTCCCTGCATGCTCCAGATGACATTTACTGCAGGACTTGTCTTCCAGCAGGCCATGATACCCAATCTTTTCATCAATGCGATTCTGAATCGGTATATGACACTCCAGGCAATTGGGTGCCAGATCATTGGAGCCAAAAGTGTGGCAGGAGAGGCATTTCGTAATACCTTCCAGGTGGGCATGGGCGTCGGACAAAGGTCCGGGAGAAAATTGAGCCCGAATGGACGTGGTCCCTAACAAAAGCAGAATAAGGACCCCCGGAATTTTTAACCCACCGGTTTTGGGACATTTTATTGACCAGTAATTCAGCATAGTTTGTCGACCACAAAAAAACCTGATGCGTCCGTCATCAAGACTGTTCGGACACCATCAAAAGGTCTTTTGAATCAGGGGAAATGAGTCCTGGTTTACCTGCCGTGCAATGAACTGCTGTTAAACAAACAAACCTGCCTAATAAATCTGGATCTCCCCCGGTATAAAAATCCCTGGAGGAAGCCTTTACAATTGTTTTAAGCTCTCCGAAGCACGCTGGGATTCCGGATCATTGGGGTACTGGTTCACCAGCGCTTCCCAAACTTTCCGGGCTTCTTCCCGGTTGCCCATGGAGGCCAAGATGGCTCCCTTGTTGTACATGGCTTCCGTATCGTCTGAATTAATACCCAGCATTTGATCACACGCGTCCAGCGCCACCTGGAATTTTCCTAATTGAAAAGCGCTGTGCATCACCTGCGTCCAGGCTTCCGCAGAGGCGGAATTTGCCCGGGCAGCTCCGCTGTAATATCCCAAAGCTTGCTCAAAACGACCGATCTGGAAATAGAGGTCACCCAGCCGCATAAATGCCGGAGCGTCGGTGGAATCCTTGGCAACTCGCTCTTTCAAGGCTGCCAGCTCCCGCATAATACCACCCATAGCGCCCTGATTGGGATCGCCGGTGGTCTGACCGCCCATACCAGGCATATTCATGCCCGCGTGGGGATCCGCTGTTGATTCGGGTCCGGAAGAAACACTGTAAATAATGATGGCCGCGGCAACCACCACCAGGGCACTGACCATGTATAACCATTGTTGTTTTTTGGGGTGCGATTGTTTGGCCGGTGTCGCACTCCCCACAGGTGCGCCGCAACTCACACAGAATTTCGCGTTTTCCGGTATTTCAGTTCCACATTCGGTACACTTCATACTCATTTATCTATCCCTTCATCTGTATTACGGATTTACCGTTCGTTATCTCAGGCAGCAACCTGTCCAAATTGAATGCCGATCTCTTTCAGGAGTGGAAAGGGTACGAGGCCACCTGCAAATACAAAAACATAGTCATTGGCCAGTGTAATGGTTTCATCATGCTGCGTTAAAATGACCTTGTCTTCCTGAATCTCCTGCACATTGGACTCGAAAATAACATTTATGAGCTGGTCTTTCACCAATTTATCCAACCGCTCCTGGTTTTTGGATTTGAGTCGGAAAAAGTCGGATTTGCGATAGGAGATGGTCACCCGATTGCCAGGCTGCTGGGTCAGTCCGATGGCTGCTTCAATAGCAGAATCACCGCCACCCACCACCAGAATATCCGTGTTCTGATAACTCTCCGTATCAATCAACTTATACATCACTTTGGGGCGTTCTTCGCCCGGGACGCCCAGTTTACGCGGCGTCCCACGTCGGCCCAGTGCCAGCACCACCCGGCCGGCTGTGAAGTCACCTTTATTGGTCTGCACGATAAAATGGTCGGCATCCACGCCAACACCGGTCAGGCGATGATGGGATTTGTACTGCAGGTTCTTCTCGCTGATAATTTGCTGCCAGATTTCCAGTAATTCTTCCTTACTGTATTCCAGATTTTTCAATGTTCCGTAATGGGGGAGTGTCACCGGCTGAACCATCACCAGCTTCCGGCGGGGATATTGTAAAACCGTCCCGCCTGGCTCATCCTGATCCAGTAAGACCACATTCAGGTCTGTATCAATCAATTCCAACGCGGTACTCATGCCCGCCGGACCGGCACCCACCACAATGACATCAAAATCCACATCTTCACGACGCGAATAGGTGCGCTTGACGTCCTGTCCTACACTGGAACCCTGATTGATGGCATTCCGGATCAGCGCCAGACCGCCCAATTCTCCCACGATATAGATCCCCGGTATATTGGACTCATAGTTCTCTTGCAGGTAGGGAATGTCCTGGCGGGATGAGATGTCCCCCAAACCCACTTCAATACCACCTACCGGGCAGTTGTCCTTACACAACTCATGTCCCACACATTTGGCGCCATTGATCAAGACGGCCTTCCCTGAGATGACTCCCAAAACCTCGCCTTCCGGGCAGACCCGAACACAAATCCCGCAACCAATGCAGGTGGACAAATCAATAATGGGATGCTGCATTAAGGCTTTATCTATGCCTTTGGATTTGGCTTCTTCCAATTTTTGTTGGGTGCGCGCATCCCGCTTTTTCCAATTCCTTAAATAGGGAATGACGAACACCAGAATAATGGCAATGCCCAATACCCAGGATAATGTAGTTTCTGTCATCTTAATAAATCCAGGTGTAGCCGAAGCTGACGGTAATGGCAACATGCAGAATCAGAATCACCAAAACCGTATACGCGAAGGGTTTATGGATCACATGCCACCAGTGGAAAATTTTATGTATCGTGTCAAAAAATGCGATTCGCTGCATGATCAGCCGTTGACGGGCAATGGCACGGGTCAGATAGCGCACTTCCCTGGGTGGTAATCCGTATTTGTGTTGAAAGTACCGCGCCAGACGACGCGCCTGGAATCGGCGATTCACATCTTCGAACAGAATTCGGAAGAGATTCAACACACCCCAGCGTTCAATCTCTTTTGGGATGCTGAATGCCACCAGCTGCTGAATGTCCTCGCCTTTTAAACCAAATTCAAATTCCAGCCTTCGCAGTGTCTCTGCCCGGTCCAGATGGATTTGTTTTAATGTCAATTCCTCACCCGATTTCCGCCGGGGGATGTGTCCATAAAGATAGCGCCCAACGAAGCCACTCAGAGCAACTGCCACCATGGAAAAATAACCCACACTGATGAGTCCCTGGAATTTGAATGCCGAGTGCAAAGTAGCCAGAATAGGGGCTGAAATTCCCATGAAAATATGATATCGCAGCCAGATACTGAGTTTCCCCCAGCCGCGCATAAAACGCAATCGTTTGCGGAAGACATATAAAAACATCCCCAGGAAAAATATCCCGGCAAGTATACCCAAACCATGCCCCACCAAACCGGCTGAACCATAGGTCGTATGGGCGGCTTCATATTCCTGAGCCAGGCGAACTTCCTGAGGTAGTTGGTAATAGGACCAGCCATCATACAGGGTGGACGCAACAATCACGGTCATCCCCAGAATCAACAGGGTCATCATGATGGTGTGGAAAATTTTCATTGGCAGCAATAATAGGAGTCAAAGGGCTGATGAACAATCAGCAAGACACCCATAAATGTAAATATTTCAATACTGTTAGTTGTTAATTCGCAATTAAAATCAGGGCTTTTTCGGGGAGGCTTGGAGCCCTAACTCTCCATTGTAGAAATTCTCATGTCAGTGTATGTTTACTCTATGCGACGCATGATTGTAGAGTTGACGGGGATAGCAAGCCTGGTAATTGTTGCTACCCTGATCAGTCAACTGTTCTTCCCCAATCGCATTCCCTTCTTCACCAAATTCACCACCATCCAGTCCGACAGCGGTCCGGTAAAAATTCCGTCCCTGCTTGTGAATCAGGTTTTAGAGTCCGACAGTGATTCTGAAGAATCCATGATCGCAGAAAATCCAGCCGCCATCACCACAGCGGAGACACATGAAGCATTCATGGGAAAGAATGCTGTGATCATTGATGCCCGGGAATATGCTGAATTTGCCAAAGGACATATCCAGGGAGCCTGGAATATTCCCTACACGGACCTATTGCTCCATGTGGAAAGGTTCGATCGTTTACCACCGGATACACTGCTGATTACCTATTGTGACGGCGAAGAATGTCTCGCATCCATGGAGCTCGCCAACCAGTTGGCAGCCATGGGTTTTACCCGGGTCCGCTATTTTTTCGACGGCTGGAACTCCTGGCAAAATCACCAATACCCCGTCACCACGGAAGCCACGCCATGAAACTGAATCCGGTAATCGGTCATTTATTGCGTATTATTTTAGGTGGTCTGTTCATTTATGCCAGTCTGGACAGTCTGTGGCGCCCGGCACTCTTTGCCAGGGCAATTTATAATTATCATCTGCTGCCGGATCTGTTGCTGCACCCGGCAGCAATCCTCCTTCCCTGGGTGGAAATGATTACCGGAATTATGCTGATTGCCAATATCTTTCCCCGCACCAGTGCTGCAATTCAAATGGTGCTCCTGGCCGTCTTTACCATTGCGGTGAGTATCGCGGTAGCCCGGGGACTGGATATTAATTGCGGCTGTTTTTCACTGGATGAAAATGGTACCCGCACCACGGTCTGGAAAATTGGTGAGAATGTATTGCTCACTGCTTTAGCATTTGTGGTCTGGTTCAATGCCCGCTCCACCTCTCCGGGATTGACTCCCTTGCAATCAATGACACAAGAGAGGGAGTAAGCCCATCATGTCATTACCCCCGCTCGTCTCCGCAACCCGCCAAATCTTCAAAAAAATGTTTGGTGGTCCACCGGTAATCATGGCGCACGCCCCGGGTCGTCTGAATATTTGCGGTGAGCACACCGACTACAATGGCGGATTGGCGCTACCTTTGGCAATCGATCGCCACGCTGTGGTAGCTGTAAAACCTGCCGATTCAAGTCGTATCCGCGCCTACGCAATGGCATTTGATGAACAGATTGAGTGGATGCCGGGGCATGCACCGGAGAATTTACCGCCCTGGGCCAGTTACATCAATGGAGCCGTCACTCAATTCCAGGAAGATTTTGGGCTAAAGGGTGGAATTGATATTGTGGTAAACAGCGATTTATCTATCGGGTCCGGATTGGGCTCCTCTGCCGCCTTTGGTGTAAGTATTGCCCTGGCGCTGCAAATTCTTTCGCCCAGAAAGATCAAAGTGGCGGATTTACCAGCATATTGCCAGCAGATGGAAAACAGCTACATGATGGTGGAAACCGGGGTTTTGGACCAAACCATCGCCATTTTCGCGCGGAAAAATTACGCGTTGCGGATCGATTTTACCTCCGGAACCCGAACACTCGAACCTTTGCGCTGTAAGAATTGTCAATTTGTTGTCATGGAAAGCACCGAATCCCGCCAGTTGGCCACCTCCGGTTATAATGAGCGGGTAGCCTGGTGTCAGAGCGCGCTCATTAAATCACGGAAAATCCTGAGAGATCAAATCCGGAATTTGTCCGGTATTAAAAGTAGTCAATTGGCACACCTGAAGTCCGGTTTAACACCGCATGAATTGAGCATCGTCCGCCATGTGGTCACTGAAAACGAGCGAGTGGATATTTGTGCCCGGGCATTGGTGAAGGGGGATATGACCACACTGGGTACCGCTCTCAATGAAGCTCATGCAAGTATGCGCGATGATCTGGAAGCCAGCACCGAGCGCCTGGATTTTCTGGTAGAAACCGCACAATCTCAGACCGGATGTTTGGGAGCACGATTGGTGGGGGGCGGCTTTGGTGGCTCTTGTTTTGCCCTGCTGGAAAGTGACCAAGTCGAATCATTTATCGCTGTCATGAGCAGTGCTTACGAGAAAAAATTTGCTACCGGGCTCCCCATATATCCTGTGGCATCGGACGATGCAGCATCAGTGTGGCGGGTGTACGACTAGCAGACGTCTTGGTTGAAAAAAACGGGATTGGTTGCCCGTAACACTTGGGCTGTGCAAGGCGAATTTTGTCTGTGTGCATGTGACTGGCAGCTCTGCCCGACAGGAGGAAAGGGGTTTCCATGAATCCTTGGGATCTTAGCGTAAATCTGAAATCAGTCATTCTGGACCTGATGTACCTGAGCAGTTTTATCCTGATTGGCACCTGGCTGCGTCGTTACGTGAAATTTTTCCAGAAATTTCTCATCCCCAATAATCTGATTGGTGGATTCATCGCGTTGCTGGTGAGTACGCAAGGGTTTGGTTGGATAGATTTGCCATCTGAACGGCTCGGACTGTATGTGTATCATTTTCTGGCTCTCACCTTCATTGCTCTTGGACTACGGCAGCAGAAGAGCGGGTGGGGTAAGGGTCCCCTGAGCAAGGCGCTGGGGACGTTATCCACGTATTTGCTGCAAGCCCTGATTGGACTGGGGGTTGCATTCACCCTGTTTTATACCATCATGCCGGATCTTTTTATCGGTATGGGTCTGTTGTTGCCTTTGGGATTTGGAATGGGACCCGGACTGGCATTTGCCATGGGAAATTCCTGGGAGCAGTGGGGTTTCGTTGGCGGGGGGCAAGTGGGGCTCACGTTTGCCGCGATTGGTTACCTGTATGCCTTTTTTGTCGGTATGGCCATTATCCAATGGGGTATTCGCAACGGTAAAGCAGCATTGATCAAGAGTACGGATCACATTACCAACGACATGCGTATCGGCGTGAATAAAAGCGGGGAGTACCCCATTGCCGGACACCTGACACTCAGCACGGAAGCCATCGAGCCCATGGCATTTCAACTGGGACTCATGGGCTTTTGTTATCTAATCACCTACTGGGTTGTGGATCTTTTGGCTGGCGCTTTGGCTTCAGCGGGGCTGAATGATTTTGTGGCAACCTTGTGGTCTTTTCACTTTGTGGTGGCACTGCTGGTGGCATTGTCCGTCCGTAAGATAATGGACATGACCGGACGGAGTTATGTTATTGATGCCGGATTGATGACCCGGGCCATGGGCGTCTTCCTGGATTATTTGGTGGTCGGCGCTGTTGCAGCCATCAGCTTTGTCATTGTGGGTAAGTACTGGTTACCCATTCTAATCATGTCATTACTGGCCGGACCAGCTACCTACGCGCTGCTGAAATGGATTTCCTGGCGGGCGTTCGATAATTTCCATTTTGAGCGTTTTGTGGAGATTTTTGGGGAGATGACCGGGACTATCAACTCAGCATTGGTACTGCTGCGGGTGACCGATCCGGAATTCAAAACACCGGTGGCGGAAGACGCGGTTTATGGAAGCGGTATCGCCCTGTTTATCGGGCTGCCTTTGTTGGTAGCGTTGAATATTCCCTTCGCGTTTTACAAAGGTGCACTTATGGGGTACTGGGTCACAGCCGGCGTGCTTGTAGGATATTGGATTTTACTCACCATCGTGTGGCGCGCCATCGGATATATCCATTTCCGACGACAGGCGACAGATTTAACCCGTGGAAATTAATATTTAACTGGAAGGAACTTTCGTGTCTTCGGGTATCTGTTCCAATGCCCGGGGACGCGCCAGGCGGCGCATGAGACTACGGGCCAGCTTCCCGGCGTGCCCGCCATCCAGAATGCGGTGATCAAAAGTTCCCGTGAGGGGGAGCATGGTTCGAATGACAATTTCACCATCCCGTACCACCGCTTTTTCTTCAATCCGACCCATGACGATCACTCCCGGGAGTTTGGCGGCCGGTAGGAGTGCCGCGAATCCGGTGGTGAGTCCGTGGGTTCCGATATTGGAAAGCATCATGGAGCCAAACGAATTATCTGTGAGGCCTAAAAATTTCAGGTTTATTCCCAACTCGTTCACAACCCAGCGGATGAGTTTGAATGTCCAGCGGCGGAACGGCCAGGGTATTTTTCCCACAATTCCTTTGTTTTGCATGGATTTGGATTCATCGCCACTACGATGTTCCAGCGCCCGTTGACGAATCTCCTCCGCGATTTGCGAAACCGCCTTCTTATGAGCAGCCTTGATTTTTACCGCGCTCATCTCCTGACCACGGTTCATGATCACCGAAACAGTGATATCAACTGTCTCGCGGGGAATAATTTTACCACGGCGAACGAAGCAGTTGAGTTCAGGTACATCAAAGGCTAACGCCCGGGCCAGGGCAGCGGTAACCAAATGGGTCATGGTCAGTCGCACACCGGCTTCCCGCTGTTCCATAATATATTTTTGGGCGTCGGTGACATCGAAATCCATGGTCCCATAAATCCGGGCATCCTGGGGGGCAGTGTAAATAGCCGTAGCGAGTTTTCGCCAGGGGGTGTTGTACATTTCATCCATAATACCTGGAATATAGACCTTTTCCGGGGAAGGTGAATGAAAAATTCTCTACAGCCGGTGAAGGGCATTTTCACCTGAAAAACAGAAGGCGGATAAATAGAACCGGTTCCCATTAAACCGGAGAGAAATTCTGTAGTAATTGCACCAAATTCCATCTAATTTACAGCGCTAATTCAAACAACTATTCAATGAATCACGGAGTTCCGGAGGGATTGAATGTCTGCATTAAATCGTATCACAACCGTCTTGATTTGTCTCTTATTCGCCGGGCAGGTATGGAGTCAGGAAACCAAGACATTTGAACTGAAAACCGGCGAGAAAATCAAAGGAACGGTTGTGGGAACCGATGAAGAAACCGGCATTCTGACGGTAGAGACAACGTACGGTTTGGTTACCATTTCACCTGAAACACTGGTAGTCGATTCGGTGGCGGTTTTACTGAAAAGCGGAGAGATCCTGCGCGGCAGCCTGTTGCACCAGAATTCGGAGCGCATGATCATCCAATCGAAACTGGGCGTGTTGACCCTGAGCCGTCAGGAGATTGAGCGTGTGGACTATTTAAATGTAACGCCTAACCAACCTGCCGTTAAGCAACTGGGTGGGGGGTCAGAAAAATTCAGCTTTGCAAATGAGCGCCAGATTGATGTGTTTTACGACCCCACCGGGAATGTCTTGGGGCAGAATGTGGTTTATGTAAGCGGGTTGAGTTGGGGGATAGGTGCCACGGAAAATTTACAGATTACCAGCCGGTGGGCGGATTACATTCAGGGTGATTTTAATTTCCGGCCGAAAATTCAGATTCATAAATCGGGAAATGTGGATTTAGAACGGTCGCTGGCCATTGGTTTTGATATGCACGCCCGCTGGGATTCGCGTCGTTATAAATGGCATGAATACCAGTTAACCGCAAGGGAAGTAAGTACGTATAACCCAACGGTAACTACCGGAAATACAAAAACGGTCTATTATTATGATTTTGCCCCCATTGGTACGGATATTATTCTGCCCAATCCCATCTATTACTACAGTAATCAGAGCGGAGATATCATTAATGATGAAGTTACCCACCTGAAGGCAAGCCGAACCCGGTATTATGAGGTTTTTGCAGCCTACACGCTTTCAAAAATGCGTTCTGAAATGAAGGGTCATACCGCCCATACCATCGGAGTCTCAATTGGCAAATCGGAAACCGCACCCGACCTCATGCCACGCGTTTACTACGCGGTAGGACTGGACGTGCGTCCCAATTTAATTGTGAATTTTGAGGTGTTTTGGGATGAATATTACCGGGAATCCTGGTGGGACCAGGAGTATGGTGAGAAACGTATTACCATCAAAGAGCCGGAAAAGCCATTCCCGCTCCACTTTGACCTGGGATTTATCCTGGCTACAGATGATAATTTCCGGGTTGGGCTCCACTATCAGCCGCTTTGGCTCGCCATTTACCTGAAATACTGATTGGCGAAACGCCCTGATTCTCCATAAAGTCAATTTCATTTCAGGTGTTGCCATGATACTTTTTCAGCATCATGCCTGAAGCTGCTAACCACGACTATCGTCACCGCAAATATCTCTCAGCCATTGAGGCGGCTTTATTTCTGGGCGTACGGGTTCAGGATATCCACGCCTGGGTGAAATCGGGTCAGCTTTCGGCCTACACAGCGGCCAGCGGTCAGCAGCGTTTTAAACTTACCGATCTACAGAAACTCCGCGCCGGAAATGACATTTCCCCCACCGATCAATCAGACACATCCCTGACAACCGATCAACTTCACTATCACTGCGCCGACGCACGGAATATGCAGACGATTCCGGATCATTCGGTGCATCTCATGGTCACGTCACCGCCCTATTTTGATGCCAAGATGTATTCGGAAAGCGCGGATGCCGATCTGGGAAATATTCATGACCTGGACCAATGGTTTGCAGAGATGAACGCGGTTTGGAGTGAGGTGCTGCGGGTGCTGGCGCCGGGTCGGAAGGCATTTGTGAATATCATGAATCTGCCGGTTCGGAATGGCAACGGCGGCTATCGCACCCTGAATCTGGTGGGGCGTACCATTGATGAAATGGAAAACCTGGGGTTTATCTTTAAACGGGACATTGTGTGGCATAAGACCAATGGGGTGCGTGCTCATTTCGGTACCTACCCTAATCCCGGTGGCATTCTCATCAATAACATGCACGAATTTATTCTGGAGTTTGATACGCCCGGCGGACGCGGTGCCAAATATGCCCATGTGAGTGCGGAAGATCGCCAGGCATCTAAGCTGGATAAAGATTTCTGGTTGTCACTGAAAAATTCGGATGTGTGGCTCATGAAGCCGGAAAAAAGTGGCGGCAGACGCACCCATGCGGCACCATTTCCGCTGGAGCTGCCTGCGCGACTGATCCGGGCATTCAGTTATCAGAATGAATGGGTATTGGATCCCTTCGCCGGCAGCGGAACGACACTGATCGCAGCCCTGAATTGGCATCGTAAAGCCATTGGGTATGAGGTGAATCCGGCCATCGCGGCCGAAGCGGTGAAACGGTTGCAGGGGGTTTTGGAAGCTGGGGACGAGTCATGACAAAAATAGCCCGGGTGCCTGGACTTTTTTTCTTGGGGTTACTGATGTTCACCGGTTGTGGTACCCGGGATCCGGAATCTCCGGCGCCTTTCACATTACCGCCGGGGTCTGAGCGGGAGGTGGTCTATACCGATAAGGGGGATGCCTTCTGGATGACCCGCACCGGCGGATTCCAGGACAGTCCCTGGCATGGTTTACGCGCTGCCAAACGCCCCTATTTCAGGGACTTTATCATCTATGCGAATGGAAATTTGCTGGATCGGGAAAAGGCGGAAGTAACCGTTACTGCTGACCGCTTAATCCGATATTATCCCCATCAAAAAATCACCACGTCCTGGTCATTGCTGGATACCAGTCGCGCACTGGCAGTGATGATCGAAGCGCAGCGTCCGGCAGAATTCCAGATTGTCCCGATTCTGGAAGGTGGGAACGCTCTTTCCGACCTGAGACCCATCATATCCGCACCTTCAGCGCGTATGTATGAGATCAAAGCCTACGCCGAACTTCCCGCCAGTTATCCCTATGTGAAATTTGCATTCTCTGAATCTTTCACGGATGGGGGTAGTGTGGAAAAATTACCGGGGAGAGCCGGCGGAATCACAGTGGGAAAGTTCCATTTTTCAACGACTAAAAATCTCACTGCCTGGGTACAGGTGGCTGACACACCTTCAGCATTTGATCTGCCGGACACAAAGGTTGTTATTGAACGGCTGTCACAACGGAAAAATCGCATTTCGCAACGCCTGGCACGTACGCCGGTTCAATCAAACAACCCTGAGTTGGATCAAGCCATCGCCTGGGCACACGCATCACTGGACGCCCTGGTCATGAATCAGATGGGTGTTGGGATTTACGCCGGTTTGCCCTGGTTTGATGAATTCTGGGGGCGGGATCTGTTCATCACCTTTCCGGGTGCCGTACTGGTGAGCGGGGGTTTCGAAACTGCACGACAGATTTTAGCGGAATTCGCCCGCTATCAGGATCAATATCCGGCCAGCCCCACATACGGGAGAATTCCCAATCGCGCCCAACCCACAGACATTATTTACAATACCACCGACGGCACACCCTGGTTTATTCGGGAAATGTGGGATTATTACCGCTATACCGGCGATACTGAGTTTCTGATTCAAATGTATCCGGTGATGAAACGTGCTGCATTGGGAGCGATGAAAAACTGGGTGGATAAGGATGGTCTGCTCACCCACGATGACGGCGACACCTGGATGGATGCCCGTGGTCCGGAGGGTCCCTGGTCGCCACGGGGGAATCGTGCGGTGGAGATTCAGCAACTCTGGTTGACGCAGTTGGAGATCACCGGTCGTGTGGCCGGTATGGCGGGGGATGGTGCTTTCGCAAAACGGATTGGTGGTGTAAAGGAGCAGGCGCAGCGGGCTTTTGAAGCATTGTTTCGGGATCCGCAAACGGGACGGCTTTATGATCATTTGAATGCAGATGGGACACCCGATTTGCAGATCCGTCCCAATGCTCTGCTGGCGCCACCACTGCTTCAGGAGCAGGCATTCGATTGGCAAACCTTTCAGGAGACAGCCCCAAAATTGGTCACACCGGCGGGAATTTTGTCGTTAGCACAAACCGACCCGAATTTCCATCCCTTCCACCAGGCGCCCGGTCTGTATGTAAAGGACGCTGCCTATCATAATGGCATTATCTGGATGTGGAATGCCGGTCCCTGGATGTCCGCCGCCCTGGAGTTTGGACAGTTAAAAATGGCTGACACATTATTCAACGACCTGACAAACCAACTCTTACAGCGCGGCGCTGTTGGCACCATGGCGGAAGTTTCGGATGCCTGGCCGCAATCTGACGGAGAAATCCGCTTGTCCGGTACCATTTCACAAGCCTGGAGTCTGGGTGAATATTTACGGGTATTCTACCAGGATATTTTGGGATTTCGTCCGGAGCTGAATGCCGATGCACAACCGTCCATCACGCTGCGTCCGCGACTGATCAGTGGCTTGACTCATGTAGCGTTCACCGGATATGCTTTTCATGATTCTTTTACAGTGGAATACACCAATGGAGATGACGCGTTTATCGTCAGCGTTCAGCGACAGAATGATACCGCCATTCCACTTACGATGAATGCATTGATAAACGACATGATCCACCAAATCAGCGGGGAATGGAAATCCCGGGAACTGGTGGTGCGATTTGAGAAAGCCATGCGTCAATGGACGGTACCCGAATCATTTACCGATCAGGCGATCACCGCAACGGAATTCCAATATGCTGATTCCAGCGTGGCCATGTGTACGATTGACACGGGAATGGATATCCCTGTTTTGGCTGGTCCGGGGCACCGATTGCTGGATCAGGATGAAGTGATTGCCTCAGGTGATTCGGGAACATTGCTTCTGGATGCGACTGATCCCACGGGTGATGATGCTGGCCCCCGGGGCGTTTTCACCTATCCGCGCAACCAGCAATTTCAGCCCGGAATTGCCGATATCACCCGTATGCGGATTTGGGAAAATGAAGTTGCCCTCACATTTGAACTGGCCTTTCAAAATCTGGTGGACCCGGGTTGGCATCCCGAGTACGGCTACCAATTAACCTACGCAGCCATTGGGTTGGATGTGAGGCCAAGTGGTTTGCGACAGGTGGGGAAAAATGCCGGCAGTGCTTTTCCGGAAGCATTCACCGCGAATCGGCTTTTGTATGTAAGCGGTGGTATCCAGATTGTGGATGAGTCTGGTTACATATTAGCTGAGTACATTCCCTGGGATGAATCTGGTGCCATTGGGAATGTGGGGGAGAAAACGGTTCGATTTTGCATCCCACGGGAGCTGTTTCCCGCAGAACTGACCGAAGCAAAATGGTTAGTGGCGGTGGGATTACAGGATGACCATGGTGGCGCAGGCTTGGGGGATTTTCGAGCGGTGGAAGCGCTGGCCACCGAATGGACCGGTGGTGGGAAAAAAGATGGGACTGACGGGAATGTGTATGACTGGCTGATGCCCTGAACAATTTTTCGCCCCTTGTTTGACTTTCAATCGACCATCGACCCGGTCACCATTTCAGCCATTTCCCGACTGCAATTTCAATCGTTTTTTCTATTTTAGCCACTGATCGAATGAAGGAGTTTAATCATGATTTTAGATAAAATGGCCAAGAATCATACACTGCGATTATTGCACTATAATGTGGTAATCGTTACCGCCGGGGTCGGCTCGGATACAATGGGTGCGACGGTGACATTTTTCATCCAATCCAGCTTTGACCCACCGCTGATCACCATGGCCATCAAGGCCGACAGCCGGTTGTATACAACGATTTGTGAACATCGGTATTTTATTGCGAATATTGTGGAACGGGGGAACCGCGATTTGGCAACGGCTTTTTTCAAACCACAATTTCTCACAGACGGCACTTTTGGCCGGATTCCTGCACAGCCACATGCAGCAGGTGGTGCGATTATCGAATCTGCTCCGGCATGGCTGGGCTGTAAGGTGATAAATATTGTGGAAGAAGGTGACCATCACCTGGTGATCGGAAAGATTGACGCTGCCGGTGTCAGTGATGAAGGTGCCGAAGCCATGTGTCTGTCGGAGACCGGCTGGCATTATGGCGGCTGAGGTTTGATTGCGTCGCGCCCGTAAGCATTAAGTACAGAAAGGACTGCTATGAATCCCACGGATGTAACCCGCGAACTGGCATGGAATATTCCCGGATGGTATATCGCCCTCATGTATTTCTTTCTCATCCTGGCGTTGGGTGGGTTTTATAGCGGCTTTCGGCGCAAATGGGACATGTATCGGCAGGGGCAGCCGGACGCGACCCGGACTGATGATCTTTTAAAACGATTCTGGCGCACGATTGTGGACGGCATTTTTCAACGCAGGCTGCTGCGTCGCAAGCGGGCGGGTTGGTGGCATGGATTCATTTTCTGGGGTTTCCTCATGTTGTGGATTGCCACCGATCTGGTGGCTTTACAGATGGACACACCCCTGAATTTTTTCTACGGCCCGGTTTATCTCGCCGTCTCCTTTCTCGCGGATATTGCCGGCCTGATCCTTCTGGTGGGAATCGGCATCGCCATGTGGCGTCGGTATATGGAAAGACCTGATCGAATCAGTGAAACGCATTACGGCAGCTGGTATATGCATGCCATGCTCATGGGGCTGGTAGTCATCGGGTTTGTTATCGAAGGACTACGGATTTCAGCGGTTCCCAATCCATTCGAGGTCTGGTCACCGGTGGGCTGGACATTGGCCCATTTATTCAATGGTATGCCGGACATGACCAAAGCAGCCTGGCACCACTCCCTGTGGATGTTGCACATGGTGATGACCATGGCGTTTGTGGCTTCCATTCCCTACAGCAAATTTTCACACATTTTTCTGGGACCTTTGAACATTTTTCTGGGTCGCGAGCAGTCCAGCCGAACCCTGCGATATATGGATTTGGAGGATGAAAACGCGGAAACATTCGGCGTTTCCAAGGTGGATGAATTCACCTGGAAGCAGCGCATGAACTTTGATGTGTGTGTGGAGTGTGGTCGCTGTGAGATTGCCTGTCCGGCATTCACTACCGGAAAACCGCTGAATCCCAAACATGTCATCAATTCCCTGGGTGCCCAGATGCGGGCAGAATATGATGGCGCTGAAGCACAGACCGTGTTTGAGTACGGCCAGATCACCGATGACATTCTCTACAGCTGCACCACCTGTAAAGCTTGCGAAGAGCAATGTCCTATTTTCATTGATATCGTGGATTCCATCGTGGATATGCGCCGGAATCTGGTGCTCATGGAAAGTCAGTTTCCGGAGCAGGTCACCGGATTGTTCAAGAAATTAGAGGTGAATGGCAATCCGTGGGGAATGTCCGCCCAGGACCGGGAGCAATGGACAGAAGGGCTGGATGTACCAGTAATGCGTGATACAAATCCGGAAGAGGTGGAATATTTATATTGGGTCGGATGTGCCGGCGCGTATGATGCCCGGGGCAAAGAAGTTTCCAAATCCATGGTAACTTTATTGAATAAAGCGGGTGTGAAATACGCAATCCTGGGAAATGAAGAGACCTGCACCGGCGATTCAGCGCGACGGATTGGGAACGAATATTTGTATCAAATGCTGGCAGCTCAGAATGTAGAAACCCTGAATAATTACAAGGTCAAGAAAATCGTTACCCAGTGTCCGCACTGCTTTAACACGCTGAAGAACGAGTATCCTCAATTGGGTGGTGAATACGAAGTGGTACACCATTCCCAACTGTTGGATGATTTGGTGAAGTCCGGCCGTCTCAAGCCGGAAAAATCGCTGGATGCCACCGTGACCTACCACGATTCCTGCTATCTGGGTCGTCACAATGATGAATATGATGCGCCCCGGGAGGTGCTGAATGCCATCCCCGGTGTCACCCTGAAGGAAATGCCGCGTTCCCGGAACACAGGACTTTGCTGTGGTGCCGGTGGCGGACGCATGTGGATGGAAGAGACTCTGGGGCACACGAAAGTGAATGATGAGCGCATGAAGGATGTTAAGGCGGTGAACCCGGATGAATTGGCTTCAGCGTGTCCATTCTGCGCAACGATGTTGAACGACGGACTCACAGCGGAAGAACTTTCCACCACAGTCCGGTCGCAGGATATTGCCCAGTACCTGGCAGCTGCGCTGGCGGATTGATAGATATAGAATAACGAATCTCTTGGCAATCCAGCGTTCCACAAACCAGCGGGAAAACTCGTTGACCACTCAGCCATCTCCGGAATGGAATGATTGGCGTTGGCAACTTTCCCATACCATCCGTTCCCTGGAGCAAATGGAAAAAATCCCTGCCGCGGAAGCCTGGTTCGCTTCCTTGGACGGTCAGACGCGCTCCCGTCTGGAACGTGTGCTGGGAACGTACCAGATGGGGATTACCCCCTACTATCTCAGTCTGATTCAGAAATTTGAACCCGGTGATCCGGTCTTTGCGCAAATCATTCCCCGAGAAGCTGAAGCGACCATTCTGCCCGATGAATTGGAAGATCCAATCGGGGATGACAATCCTGAATTACATACCCATCCGGTGCGCACTATTACGCATCGCTATACGGATCGGGTGTTGTTCCATCCCACGCCCATCTGCGCCGTTTACTGCCGGTATTGTTTTCGGAAGCGGCTGGTGGGACAGGCAGCGTTTACACCAAACCCGGCCGACATTGAAGAGGGAGTAGCGTATATTGCTGCTCACCCGGAGATTCGCGAAGTCATTTTCACCGGTGGAGACCCACTTATTCTACCGGACAACCGGTTGGTGAAAATTATGCAACAGGTGGCAGCCATCGAGCATGTCTTGCTGCTAAGAATTCACACCCGGCTGCCGGTGGTGAATCCGTTTCGGTTGACCGCAGCACTGGCTGATGGGTTGGCCGGTCTGGGGAAACCGGTGCGTATCGTTACCCATTTCAATCATCCGGTGGAGGTGACGCAGACGGCTGTTCAAGCGATTAGAAAATTGATTGAACGAGGAATTCCCGTATTGAATCAGTCCGTATTACTCAATGGTGTGAACGCGGACACACGCACTCTGGAATCCCTCCTGCTTAAGCTGGTTACCAATGGCATTCAACCCTACTATCTCCACCATTCGGACAAGGTGCGGGGGACCGGTCACTTCAGGTTGTCCATTTCCCGGGGGCGTGAAATTTATAGGGAATTGTTGACGCGATTACCAGGGTATGCCGTACCGGGCTATGTATTGGATATTCCGGGGGGCTATGGCAAAATTCCCGTGAATAGCGACCATGTGATTCCCCTTGAACTGGGGAAATATCGTCTCATCAGCCTGCAGGGTGTCCGGCGCGATTATCAGGAATAACACTGCAACTTGAATCGGTGTACGAAATTAACCTGTGGAAAAGTACCTGATCGTGAGCATATTTGAAATTCCCATGACACAAAAAAAAACAACTTTGCAATTCGATGGTTATTTTAACCCGCAAAATTTCTTAACCCGCCAGCCCAGGGGATGATTTGACCAAACAACCCTCATCCAAATATCTACAACCCTTCGATAGCTTAACCAGCTCGGAAGCCCGCATGCTGGTGGGGGTGGTTTTGGCTGCAATGGTGGCGGAAGGGTTGGTATTGGGGGGTACGGTTTGGATGCGGGCGCGTTTGCTTGAACCGGATGGTGACGAGGAAATATTCGTTCCCTTTGCCACATATCCTCATACACCCGGTAGTCTCCAGGTGGTGGATCTGAGTGACCGTTCGATTCGGGATGCGCTATTTTCAAAGAACGTGCAGATGCAGGCTGAAGCTGTTCGCAAACTGGGCATAATTCCCGGAGCGTGTGACACCTGCACCCGCACTTTTCAAGCCTTAGCCACTGAAGATGCCTTTCTCACGCTCTATGTTCAGGAAGAAGAGGGAGAGGCACCGACCTACCAGGCATTCAGCGAATATGTAGCTCGCATGGTGACCTATTGCTTGGTGAATTCTCAAAATACGGCTCAAGACGGTTCGATTGATGCACCCGTACTCCCGGTATTTCAGGAATTAATGAAACTCCGTTCCAAGATCGACTACTCTGTCCTGCAACGCCGCTATCTGAAACGGAGTCAGTCTCTCATCGCCGGAGTGATGCAGGCGCTGTCCCATCCCTTCTATGTGTTCGATGCTGAGAGATTCGAAATTATCGTCTCCAACACCCAGGAAGACGCCCGGACCTATACCCCCGGTTTCTATGAAAAATCACCCATGAACCAGATGCGCGGAGAGGAAATCGCCACCATTGTTGAATTTTTACACAAAGTGAAATCCAGCGAAAAGCCGTTGAGTCAGGAGCAAACCCTGAATAGCGGGCAGGTATTGGATGTTCACGGGTATCCGGTTTTTGATGAGCGTCAGAGTGTAAAGCAAATCATTGTCTACTCCTGGGATATATCCGACAGAAAGCGGCTGGAGGAGGAGCAGGAGCGGATATTTAAGCTGCATCTGGCAATGTCGCATGCGGTAACCCATCTGATGCAATCGTCAACCCTGCAGGATGGCATCCACAGCGCTCTGGATGAACTGGGTAGAGGGCTGGCGGTGGACAAAATCCTGTATTGTGAATATAACAATGATACAGACCAAACCCGCACCGCGCATGAGTGGACACTGGAAGCGCATGGCAGTCGGCATGATCATCCGGGACGTGACATTCACCCGCTTCCCGAGTGGCTCCAACCGTTGAAGGCGGGTGAAGCGATAGTAAAAAACCGGATTTCTGATACCGAGCGGGCGGCTCCCTGTTTCCTGGATAAGCAAACGGAGGCCGCGCTGGCTTTTCCCCATTTGCAGAATGGAGTTCTCAATGGCTTCTTACTCCTACTATCGGATCAGTCGAGTCGCAATTGGAGTCAAACTGAAATTGAATTGGTGAAAATCGCCGCCGGTAATCTGTTCAATTTTCGCAGCAAAATGGAAACTCTGGAAACCCTTCAATCGGAAGTAGAGCAGCGTGAACGATTGGAAACCGAGCTGCGACAGGCTAATGAAAATTTGGAAGCCACCATCGCCAAGCGCACTGGACGAATCCAGGCGTCGGAAAAGCGTTACGCGGATCTGTTCAATTTCGCCATGGACGCCATTTTTGTCATGTCTGATACGGGAGAGATCCTCTCATCCAATCTGGCCGCGGAGACCCTTACCGGTTATAAAAAATCAGAATTGGTGGGAACCAGTGGTCAGCGGTTATTCACTGACGAGATGTTTCAAAAAATACGGCCCTTTATTGACAAGCTCATGGAGATCGGCAGTATATCTCTGGAAACAAATTTTCGACGTAAATCCGGAGACATTTTACCTGTGGAAATCACCGCCCGGCTCATGGAAATCGATGACGATCGGCTGATTCAGGCTTTTGCCCGGGATATCAGTGAGCGGAAGCAGAGCGATCTGATTAAGGATGAATTTGTGAGCAATGTGTCCCATGAATTACGCACGCCCATCACATCATTTCTCAGTTCGGCACAAATCCTCAAATATTACTGGGACAGGTTGGATGAAGGGGAAAAGCAGAAGAAAATTGACGAAATTATCCAGGGCGGGAAGAATTTTGAGTCCCTGGTGGAAGATTTACTGGCTTTGTCCCGCATCGATAAAAAAACACTCCAGATCCGGCGAAAGACGCATGACTTGAACGAGTTGCTACGTGATGGTCCGGATTTGGTACCCGGAGGCCGGGAGCGGGTGAAGCTGGAGCTGAGGGAGAGCTTACCGTCTTTGAATTATGATCATGAATTGATTCAGAGTGTGGTGATAAATCTGCTTGAAAATGCGATGAAATTCAGCACTGAGGATGATCGCATCATTTTGAGTAGTGGTTATGAGGAAGAAACGGGGAAGGTGTGGTTTTCGGTACAGGATAAGGGCATTGGCATCGCCTCGGAAAACCAGGATAAAATCTTCAACCGGTTTTACCGGGTGGAAACAGCCTCCCATTCAATTTCAGGAACCGGTTTGGGATTATCCATTGCCAGGAAATATGTGGAATTACATAACGGCGAGATCCGTGTGGAGAGTAATTTAGGGAAAGGTAGCCGGTTTACGGTTTATCTGCCCATTAACCAGGAATAAATAAAATCAACCAACGTGTGATGGTTTTAAAGAGGATAAATTGATGGGGACTTCGAAGGGTAAAATATTGGTGGTAGAAGATATGCATATTCAGCGTGAAAACCTGAGGCAAATTCTTCAACTGGAAGGCTATACGGTTGAAAGTGGAGAAAATGGTCTGGAAGCGTTGGAGGTGCTGAAAGGGGGATACACGCCCGAATTGGTCATCTGTGATATCATGATGCCTGAAATGGATGGCTACCAATTACGGGAAGCCATGAGAGAAAATCCTGAGTGGCGGGGGATGGGCTTTATCTTTTTGTCTGCAAAAGCCAGTAAGGAGGACATCCAGGCGGGAAAATCTTATGGCGTGGAAGAATACCTGACAAAACCGGTGGAAATTTCAGCACTGATTCAGGCCGTGGAAGTCAGTCTCAACCGGTTGCAGGAAATCCGGGAATTTGAAAAAAGTCGCAACGAAGAACTTTTTCGGGAGCTGTTCACCCGGGTCTCTCACGAAATGCGGACCCCCTTGAGCATTATCACCAGTGGATTATCCCTGTTTGAACTGGAGTCCGCCACGTCTCCCGAGATTAAACAATATCTGAATTACATCGTGAATGGTCATGACCGCATTCTGGCCCTGGTTGAGAAGGTGCGCCATATGCAGGAAGCACGGGAAGCGCCGGCTGAAGATGCACTTATCCCCACGATTGCCGCCCGCGACATTCAAAAGCTGTTTAAGAATATTTTCGAGAAGCGCACGTTTTTCGGACGGTTCACAGAGAAAGATGTGGATTTTGACCTGCACCTGACCGATGAAGATCGGGAATTAAAGGTCAA
This sequence comes from Fidelibacterota bacterium, assembly GCA_021734065.1. GTDB lineage: Bacteria > Fidelibacterota > UBA8477 > UBA8477 > UBA8477 > UBA8477. The sequence continues at coordinate 30,531 of JAIPJQ010000011.1, forward strand.
TGTCACCGAGCTGGAGATGATCCTGGAAGAGGTGCTGGAGAATGCCATCAAGTTTTCCGATTCCTCCCGCCACGTGGTGGTTTCCGGACAGTTACAGGATGAGGACAAGTATGAATTGGTGGTGGAGGATTCGGGAAAAGGGTTCCCCCTGGAGGCAGCGGAGGCGATTTTCAAGCCATTTTATCAATATCAACGAGAGGTTCAGGAACAGCAGGGAATGGGAGTCGGTCTGGCGGTTGTAAAATCCCTGGCCCAAAAAAACAGGATCGCCCTGACGGTTGATAATGGCCCCGACAAACATGGGCGCTTTTATCTCACAATCCCGGTCGCCACATAATCCAAACTTGGTTTACGGCCGGAGCAGGATTAGATTCAGGCGTTCAATCAAAGCAATGCGTTTGTAAAGGGAGACGAAATCATGAAACGGTTCGCATATTTAGGGTTATTGAGTCTCACGAGTATATGGATGTTCCAGGCTTGTGAGGAAGACACGACCGAGCCGGACACCACGCCGCCGGCAGCGGTGGCCGGATTTGAAGTTGATTTTAATGCCACCACCGATGGCGAAGTGAGTTTGTACTGGACAGCCAATACGGAAAGCGATTTAGCCGGATACAAATTGTTTCGTGACGCGGGTCCCGGTACCGATTATGACTCCATCGCTACCACCACGGAAACCAGCTATCTGGATATCGGTCTGGATTATGACACACAATTTTCCTATAAAATCCAGGCTTATGACAAATCCGGGAATCACAGTGATTTTACGGTATTAGGTGAGCGGGTAGCCCCCATCAATCAGAGTCCGCCGGCAACCCCGTCCAACCTCACGATTTATGCGCATAATTTGACGATTTTGGACCAGTTGGATGTTCAATTGAACTGGTCACCCAATTCTGAATCAGATTGGTCCCACTATAAATTGTACCGGGCGAACACCGGGGTTTTTCAGGCTAACGAGACGACGCTTTTGGACTGTCTCACCACCAATTCCTACACGGATACGGATGTGGAAGTAAATGTTCACTATTACTACAAAATTTTGTCGTCTGACAAAGGCGGGATGAGCAGTAGTCCTTCCCTGGTGGTGGATGATATCCCGCTGCCGGAACCCACATTGCTGTCACCCATAGGCGGTGAGCCAGCCGCCAGCAATCGCCCAACCTTCACCTGGCAGCGCACATCCGGTGCCAAGGGATATGAGATTTCACTCAGGGAATCGCCTCTGGCGGCCCCCATCTGGTCTACCAAAATCCTTCAGCCCGCCACAGGAAATCCGGAGGTCATTTATCCGAACGCTGCTCCGGCCCTGACAACCGGAAGTAACTACTACTGGCAGGTGGGGACCTTCTCCATCGGCGCCACAACTGATGAAATGGATGAAGTGAATTCTTACAGCGCTATTGGCACATTCAAGGCGCCCTGATTCCACCCGGACTAAATTAGAATCGGAAGCTCAAATGGCCTCTTTTCGGAGGCCATTTGTTTTATTCTCTTTTGGGTTCAAGACCCCGACGCTCGCGTTGCTACAACGTTTGTCATGCCGAACTTGTTTCGGCATCTGTAATAGAGACCCTGAAACAAGTTCAGGGTAAAGTAGAAAATACCCTGCTGCTTGCGGCGGAGAGCTTCATTTGAATTGTTTTACCAACGACTCGAATTGGTCATGGTAAATCGCTGATAACCGCGATCTGGCTTCCATACCCATCGCCGGAGCTGAAGCGGCATGGGCATTACTGCGGGCTTGTTCCACGGTTCGGATACCGGGGATGGTGGTGTGAATTGCCGGGTGAGAAATGTCAAACTGAAGCGCAAAATCCAGCCAGTTGCCGCTGTATGGTTTCAGAAATGGCTGAAAAGATTCCATGGCATCCAAAAGCTTCGCAAGCATATCCGGTGGTAACCGGAACGTCCGGTGGTCGTCCGGTTCAAATCGTGTTTCCCGGTGGAACTTTCCTGTGAGTAAGCCAAACTGTAAGGGCATTCTGGCAATAACTCCATAACCAGCTTCCGCCGCCCGCCGGATGAAGGCATCGGCCTGCTGATTAATGGCGTTATACACAATCTGAAAATGCTCACCCAATTGGTGCGCCAGTAGCCAGTCTCCCACGATCCACGGTTTCTGGGTAGCCAGTGACACGCCCCAGTGTTTGATTTTCCCGGCGCGTTTCAGGTCATCCAATGCGGTGATACACTCGCCCTGTTGCAGGATGTCTAAACCGGGACCGTGAAGTTGGTACATATCAATGACATCCACACCCAGGCGTGTCAGACTTTTGTCGATAGCGGACAGAATATGGTTCTTACTAAAATCCTGACCGGGCTTACCGTCAACGATGGTATTCCCAACCTTTGTGGCAATGATAACATCGGGTCGTCGGGATTTCAGCCATTCGCCAATGAGTGCTTCGCTGTGTCCCAATCCGTAAAAATCTGCCGTGTCCAGAAAATTAATTCCCGCTTCATACGCGGCATCCAAAGCGGATAAAGACTCGGCATCATCCGTCTCACCCCAACCAATGGGCACGCCGCCAACATCGGCTGGTCCACCAATCGCCCAGGCGCCGAATCCCACGGCTGACACGTTTAGTCCTGTATTTCCAAAGCTGTTATAAATCATACCCCCGCCTTTCCTAAAACAAAACTATCGATCTGCCAGCAGAGTGCCTGCTTTTGCCCAATTCTCCCGACTGACCTCCTCAATCACCACCGATGTGGCTTCCGGCGGTTTATTGGCGATGCGTTCCATCAGCGCGGTAACCTCCTGCGCGATTTGCGCTTTCTGCTCTTTAGTCAGTGTGCCGGCAACGCGAATATTCACAAATGGCATACTCTTCTCCTTTTCTATTGTTTAGTTGGCTGAGGGTTGATCCAGTAATGCGCTAACCACCCGGACAAAGGAGCCATCCTCAAATATTCGTTGAATATCTCGACCGGGACAGACGGTCTCTTCCGGTACCCAGTCGTGATGACTGCGGATACGATCCGGTGCCACACCATATTGTTTGGCAATGGCGGCAGTGAGTTGGATCAGAGCGTTGAATTGGTTCTCATTCAGCGTTTGTTCCTCATAATTTCCCAGAACACAAATGATGAGATGCCCCTGAACATCATAGGAGGTGTTTGTATCTCCAGAGAGGCGGGCATCCCGACCTTCATAGACCTTTCCATCCCGATCAATGAGGTAGTGGTAGGGAATGTCCACCCACTGCTTCTCTGCACGTGACCAATTTTGGAGATTCTGGAGATAGGTGAGTGGATCTTTCCCTGATTCAAAAACAACACCTGAATGGTGAATCGTGATGTATTCAATGGATTGGACGGAGTCCACTGCTGCCGGTGTACCACCCCAGTCTGTCTGATGGATGATACTGGGTTGTGACGAGTGCATACATGCGGCAAGAAGTATGCTTAGGGTGAGGATAAGTATGAGTACAAAACGATTCACAAGTAGGACCTTCCCTGTTGGGGTTCGAGAGTTAATTCAATTTAGCCGACAGGTGCAGGGTGGTAAACCACAAAGATTGTTTTGTCCATGTAAATGTTAGCCCTTGCTGAAAAACACCGCCTCCCATAAATTTTCGGTGAATCAGCATTCAAAAATCCTGGGAGAGCATTATGGCGATAAACGACGCCCGAAAAAGCAATTTATTGAAGAGTATCGGACCCGGCTTGATTTGGGCTGGAGCGGCAATCGGAGTCTCACATGTGGTGCAATCCACCCGTGCCGGAGCGTTGTATGGATTCGGTTTGATTTGGGTTTTGGTGGTAGCCAATCTATTCAAATATCCTGCGTTCGAATTTGGTCCGCGGTACGCTGCCGCCACGGGGGAGAGTTTGCTGGAAGGTTACCAGCGGCTTGGGAAATGGGCTATGATTGTCTTCATCGTCATGACATTCGGCACCATGTTCAGCATTCAGGCGGCGGTGACAGTGGTGGCAGCCGGTCTGGCCGGGCAATTATTCGGAATTGGTCTGACACCAGCCATTTGGAGTGCCATTCTTATCGGTGTTTGCATGGTGGTTTTGTTAATCGGCCGCTATCCATTGCTGGACATGCTCACCAAGATCATCATCATCACCCTTTCCATTTCAACCATTATTGCCGTGATCGTAGCGGTAACGCACGGGCGCCAGGTTCAGCCTGGATTTCAGTCACCGGCGGTGTGGACAATATCGGGTGTAGCATTTTTGGTGGCAGTCATGGGCTGGATGCCATCAGCCATTGATATTTCCGTGTGGAATTCCCTGTGGACATTAGAGCGCAGGAAACAAACCGGGCATGTTCCCACGGTCCGGGAAGCCACCATCGACTTCAATATCGGCTATTTAGGTGCAGCGCTGTTATCCCTGGGATTTCTCTCGCTGGGAGCGCTGGTCATGTATGGCACCGGAGAGCAATTTTCCGCAAAAGGGGTAGCCTTTGCCGGTCAATTAGTCGGCTTGTACACCAAGAGTTTGGGGGAATGGAGCCGTCCCATCATTCTCATCGCCGGATTTACCACCATGTTCTCTACTGTACTGGCAGTCACTGACGCCTTTCCACGCGTGCTACGAAAATTCACGGAATTGGTCATCCCAACCATCAAAACCAGAGTATTGGATGACCGACTATATTGGATTTTTATGTTTTTTGTGGCCGGCGGTGCTTTAATTCTCATCAGTTGGCTCTCCGGCAGTATGACACTCATGGTGGACCTGGCCACCACATTGTCATTTCTCACCGCGCCCATTCTGGCCTACATGAATCACCGTGTGATTACCAGTCCCCACGTACCTCTGGAAGCACAACCACCTCGCTGGCTGCGCTTTCTCAGTATGACAGGAATTACCTTCCTGACCGGCTTCGGGCTGTTGTTTTTGATATGGCGTTTTGTGCTATAACAGCATTAAAATGAAGTGGGAACCCTACTTTTTTCTGAAAATCATAGCCTTTTCAAAGCGGTTTTCCGTCCCCGCCAGAATGCGGCTCACATTGCTGCGATGGGTAAAAATGATGAACAGGGGAATTAGCAGCGAAAAGGTAAGCAGCGTGTCCGAGATGGGATGACCGGCGAAAAATTTCAGTAATAGCAGAACAACGGGAAGTGCCA
>JAIPJQ010000012.1 GCA_021734065.1 Fidelibacterota bacterium
CGGAGGATTGCTCCACCTGTCATGTCACCTGGCATGTGACCGGCAAGGGGAAGGAAACCCTCATTCCCAAGATCACATCGAATATTATCATTGATGGAAAACCCTCCCTGGTCACCGCGGAAGCCATGTGCCTGTCCTGCCATGACGGGTATGTGTCGGACTCCCGGGAAGCTTTCCTGTCGGACAATCATCATGGCAATATGCTGCCGGGCCAGCTTCCGGTGAATGACCTGCCCCTCAATGCCAATGGTGAGATTTATTGCGGGACCTGCCATTCGGTTCACTCTCTGCCGCCGGAACGACCAGACAGTTTTGCGCCCTTCATGCGCGTGGAAACGGACAACTCTGAACTCTGTATGAAATGTCATCCGGACCAAAACCGGCCTGAAATCAATCATCCCATTCATGTGTCCCAACCGGACGGTAATCGCATGCCGGACGGCACCCATTGGGGTGATGAAAACACGGTGGAGTGCATGACCTGTCATCCCGTTCACGGTGAGAAAAATATGGAATTGGCGGCGGGCAAAAATCGCACGGCCCTCTGTTCGGCTTGTCACGCGGACCAGTTTGCCATTTCCCTCACCGATCATGATTTAACCGTCTCCCATCCTTACGAGACCACCGCCAATGGCCTCACTTTCCGGGAGCAGGATATTTGTGCTTCCTGCCATGTTACCCACGAGGGCGAAGGCAAATACATGTGGGCACTGGAGATTCAGGACAAACGGTCTTTGAATGCCTATTGCCTGGAATGTCATGCCAGTAACGGCCTGGCAAGCGCCAAGTCTTTTAACCACGAAGGTCACCCGGTGAGCGGGAAGGTGTTGAAAAATGCCCTTCCGACGATGGCAATACAGGCCGGGGATGAATTGAAATGCGTCTCTTGTCACGATCCCCATCGTTGGGAACATCAGGGGAAACGAAATTTGACCGCCGCCAACGAAGAGGGCACGGAGCAAACCTCATTCTTGCGGTTGCCGGATGACGAGGATGGTACCTTGTGTGCCACATGCCATGCCGACCAACGATCCATTACCCAATCCGACCACAGCGTGAAGCGCGAGGGATTTCAGCTCTATTTCCGGGAAGTGGGTGAATCGCAGGGACAGTGTTCCACCTGTCACAGCACCCATTCAGCCGGATTTGCCCTTTCCCTGCCCAATACCAACCAGGACGCAGTGGCGGGACTCTGTGAATCCTGCCACAACGACAATACCCCGGCCACCACTGTGGGGCACGCGGACCATCCCATGGGGATGTCATTCAACTCAGAGTCCAGTCTGCCCGGAATGGCTGGCGATCAGGGAATGGTGTTGAGCTGTAACACCTGTCATAATCCCCACAATTGGGGAACGGTGAAAGGCGCTTCAGCGACGGAGAATTTAGCGGGTGATGACGAAAATTCTTTTTTACGGGTAAGCAATTTCCCGGAACCGGGATTATGTCTGGACTGTCATTCTGAACAAGCAACCGTGCTCATGACCGATCACGATTTGTCCCAGCCGGGGAAAAGCGCCTGCTCTTTGTGCCATACACCGCACAACGCCTCCGCCCAGGCCGGAATTTTGGCACGCTGGAGCGAAGATGTGCCGGGTGAGACGTACAACGAAAAGCATTGTTTTACCTGCCACCGTGAGAAGGGTATGGCCGCTGCGAAAGTCCCGACGGATTATTCCCATCCCCATGAATATGGTACGGTGACAACCACACTACGCGGTGTGGGGGAGTGGACTGATTTTCCATTATTTACAGAAACCGGCCCGGCGGACACCGTTGGGTACATTGATTGCTTTACGTGTCATAACCCACATAAGTGGTCTTTTGACAATGCGCTGGTGGTACCCAAATCTGAGAATGAAGAGGGCACACGCCTCACCTCATTCTTACGGGAGCCCAGTGAAAAAGCGCTGTGTTCCGACTGTCATGGTACCAGTGCACTTTGGAAATACAATTATTTCCATGATCCAGCCAAGCGGAAACGGTATTAGGGAGAGTTTTTATGCGTTTTATTAAACGCTGGCACCGTTTAAAGGTGGTCTGTTCGGGGGGTGTAATGCTGGCTCTTCTGGTGGCCTGCAGCCACCAACAGCCCATGGAAAAGCTGCAATTCCCGGCAGATGAAAGTTTTCCCTTCCTTACATTAGAGAAAACCTATACCGGCAAAGTGGATGAAGGCGGCTCGTGGGGGTCACGTCTGCAGCGGTTGCTGGCGGGAGATTGTCCCCAAATGCCACTCCATCGCCCCACCGGTGTGGCGGTGGATGCCCGGGCTCAGATTTTTGTGGTGGATACGGAATTGGGGCGCGTTCTGCGTTTTTCCGGGCCGGCGGGAGATTGCCACGAAGTTACTGAGTTTGGAATGGATGTGCTGAAAATGCCGGTGGGTATTGCCATTACAAACGAAGCAATTTTTGTATCCGATGTGGACCGTCGCCTGATTCAGGTTTTCAGCCACACGTTGCAACCCACCGGCACCATAACCCACGAGAGCTTTGTCCGTCCCAGTCAACTCAAGTATGATGACGTGACACAGCGTTTGCTGGTGGTCGATCCACCGTCGCATCAAATATTTATTTTCAGAACCGATGGTACTTTCATGGCTGCTTTGGGTGGATTGGGTACGGCGCCCACCCAGTTTCACTTTCCGGTGGGTGTGGATACGGACGAGAGTGGTAAAATCTTTGTGCTGGACGGATTGAACCGCAAGACCAAGATTTTTTCGCCTGAACTGGCCTGGCTGTCGGAATTCGGAACCTACGATCGCACACCCGGCTCCTTTGGCTTTCCAAAGGGAATCGCCGTCTCCAGCGACGGGTACATTTTTGTATCTGATGCCGCGTTCGGAAATATTCAGATTTTTAATCAGCAGGGCGCGCTGCTCTATTTCTTTGGGCAGACCGGCTGGCAACAGGGTGAATTCATGCTGCCCGGAGCCATTGGTTTTGATGACCAGGAGCGGCTCTATGTGGTGGATCAATACAATAACCGTATTCAGGTTTTTCAGTACTATGCACAACCTTAAGACATTACTTCAAAAAGCAGGACTGGTTCTTCTCGGGGGGCTTTTCGGACTATCCGGCTTATCAGCGCAAGGGCTCCACCCTGCTGGTATGTTGGAAGGTCGCATGGGCTACATTCGTGACACCACCCAGAACAACGGTGGTTATTTCGTCCACATGGAGCGGCTGCAATGGGGTGGGAGCGGTCTTCTCAGTGAATCAATGGATTGGCGCTGGAAACTCACCGGTGGCGCAATTATTCAGGGGGCTTCCCGCTATCAGAACACCCAAATCACACCGGAATACCATCTTCAAAGCCAGTTAAATCCCTTGAAACCCATTTCACTATCGCTTTTCAGTTATTACCAGGTCACTGATCCGGTGCGTTATATGGTGGATTCATTAGCCCGGACAGAATGGGTTAATGGCATACGAATGGACACCCAATTACCCGCCCAAACCCGTCTGGGAATTGGTTTGGGATATCGCACCCAACATCAGGACAGCGTTGAGACGGCGCGTCAATTCATTCAGGCGCAATTAGAAAAGCGTATGCTGGGACTGAACTTCCGGCTTACTGCGGAACGGGATGACTGGCAGCGTCAGCATCGCACGGACAATCCGAATTTTCGTCAGCGGGCGTCCTTCAACTGGCATGGACGCCCCTTTCAAGGATTCCACTGGACCGGCTCCAACAGCTTTTACCAGCAGGGCGATACGCAGTACTGGCGAGCCTTTCAGGAAGCCAACTACCAGAAGAACCGGCATGAGCTGCGCGGCTTTTACAGTTACGGTGATTATGAATATGGTGACCGTCCGCTATTGATCCAGAAATATAACGCAGCCTACCGGTACCAGTTGACGCCGACAATGGAACTGGAAACCATTTTCCGTGGGAATAAAGTACAGGAAGCGGATACAGTGACACTCTTTCACTGGCGTGCCTATCAGGTCGGGTTGAACTGGCAGATCGGCCGCGCCAATTTTGCCCGTGGTCTGGTGCGTACCGGTTACAAAGAATCCTTTAACTACGGATTTGGTCTGGCCACTGAATTCCTTACGGAAGAGGGATTTGACCTGTATCGCTCTTCCAAATTCGCCTGGAATGTGAAAGACATTTTTCAGGGGGAGATCTTCAATGCCTTTGATCCGGTGACAGAAGAATTTCTCTATGACATGGAACATCAACTTCAGACCACCTTTCTGGTCAATCCCCGCCAGCGCTTCCAGTATGGGAATCGGCTCCAGATTAAGAATCATTTTGGCGTGGATCTGCAATTCGCCGAAGACACGCTCCGTAATGCGATTACCAATGAAGTTTTCGTGAAATTGCTTCAGCAGCGGCTGCAGATTTCAGTGTCATACTTCGATATTTTTCATATCACGGCTGAAGATATGGAACAGCGCGTGAATACCCGGGCGACCATTCCTTTGAATCGGTTCACCAGTTTGAACCTGCTGGGCTTATACCGGTTTAACTCGGAGATTTACCCGGATTACCTGTGGCTCAGCGCGTTCCTTAAATTCAATTTCGTAAAATTTGACTATGTCCTGGATTTTCAGTTCCGGGGGCTGCCGGAAACTTTCGGTGAACAGAATACCCTGGTCTGGATGCGTTTTATGAGGCGGTTCTAATGCGATGGCAGAAAGTATTTCGCGGTAAACCCCTGGCGGGAGCCTGGCGGATTTTGTTGGTTATGGCGCTCACGGCTCCAGGGGTTTGGGCACAAGTGGATGAGGCTGGAAGCCTGGAGGAGAAGGGGAAAGTTATTTCCACGCCCCACAATCTCTCCCTGCAGGGCCGACAGGCAATGCCTGAAAGTATGGCATTTCTCCCGGATTATTCTCTGTGTCGCTACTGTCACATGCCCCGGGTGCATCCCGCCGTAGAACCACTATGGTATCGCCAGGAATCGGTGCGCAATTTTGATACGCGCAAAACCGTTGAAAACGCGCCCGGCAAAGTCTTCCCGCTGGATCCGGACAGCCGGAATTGCCTTTTTTGTCACGATGGAACCGTAGCCCGCGGATTTCCGCGCCGACCCGAAAGTGCCAATCCGCAGGTGAACCTCACCGCATCCCAGCCGGTGTCGTCGGAAAATTACAACACCCACCTGTTCGCATTCCCGCCATCGGGAGCGGAAATCAGCCGTCCTGATTCATCTTCACCGCTTTTTATGGGCGATAATCACACCGTTCAATGCGGAACCTGTCACGACCCGCATAACAATGAAAACGGCCATTTCCTGAAGGTGACCAATCGTGGTTCGGAAATCTGTCTGGCGTGCCACCACATGAACAACTGGGGAAATTCAACCCATGGCAATCCCACCAATCCGGTGCTGAAACCGCTGAAAGAGATTGCCTGTCTCCAGTGTCACGAAATTCACACATTGCCCACCAAAGCCAAACTGTTGCGAACCGACGAAAATTCGCTTTGTATGAGCTGTCACGATGGCTCCCAGGATGACGCCACCGAGGTGATGAGCCGCTATAATTTGCAGGAGGTTTTTGAAAAGCCATTTATCCATCCCATTCGCATCAATCCCAATGTCACGGAAATCGGGTACGGTTCCACCACGTCCCGCTGGCAGGGCGGATTTTCCGAAGACCGGTATGTGCGCTGCGGTGATTGTCACAATCCCCATTCGGTGCAACCGGAAAATCCTTCCCCGTTTCTGCCAGGTGCCCTCATTTTCGTGCGCGGTGTGGATGCCATGGGATTTCCCAAAGAGAATGCTGAATTCGAATATCAGGTTTGTTATAAATGTCACGGGTACAATCAAAACGCGGAACCGGCCAGCGATGTGGCGCGCTTATTTGCCACATCCAATATGAGTTTCCATCCGGTGGAAGGTCCGGGAAATTCTCCCTATGTACCCAGCCTGAAAGAGGGTAGGTCCGAGCAATCCATGATTCGCTGCACCGATTGCCATGGAAATGATGATGTGGCCGGCGTGGCCGGACCGCATGGCTCCAATATCCCGCATATTCTGAAAAAACCCTATGCGGACAGCCAGACACCGTTTGCAGCCTCAGCCGGAAGTGAATTATGTTATCAATGCCATGTGGAACAGCGGATCCTGCAGGATAATGGCTTTAAGTTCCATAATCTCCATATTGAGCGGGCCGGATATGCCTGCAGCGCGTGTCATAATCCCCATGGAAGTCCGTATATGCCGGGGCTTTTGGACCTGGATCGGCCCTTTATCGAGCCATCCCACGGAAAAAAAATTGTGTCGTCTGAAACACCCGGGCACGGGAGTTGCTATCTCATCTGCCATGGTAAAGACCATAATGGTCAGAGCTATTAAAATATAACACAGAGCAAATACAGTCAGAGTTTAGGGGGGACGGTACTGTAAAACGCAAGGGGGGTCTGCACTTGCGAACGAATGAGATAGTCCGATTACCCGTTAGACCTGGTTTCCTGCTACAAATTCTCTTTTTCACCTTCCTTACATCAGGATTAATCAGCCCCGGGTCGCTTTGGGCGCAGACCGGTGACAATGAGGATTGTCTCACCTGTCACGGTTATCGCACATTGGAGCAGGATGTTAATGGAAAAAGTGTTTCGCTCTTTGTGGACCGGCAGATTTTTAACCGCTCCGTCCACAATGTGCTGAACTGTGTGGATTGTCATGAAGACGCCATCATGGGGGAAACGGGGCATAGTCCCGACCTGGAAAAGGTTTCCTGCGGAAATTGTCACCGGGTAGCGTTGCAGCAGTACAGCATGTCTCTCCACGATAAACGAGTAGCTGGTGGTGAGGAGTTGGCGCCTTCGTGCCAAACCTGTCACGGTTCTCACAACATTAAACCGATTGCTTCGCCGGAGTCCAATGTAAGCCCTATTAAAATTCCGGGATTATGCGGCTCCTGTCACCATGAGGGAACCGAGGTGAGCGAGCGCTATGCCATTCCCCAGGACAAAATTCTGGAAAATTACTCCCAGAGCATGCACGGGGAAGGCTTGCTGAAAAAAGGCTTGACCGTTTCCGCTAACTGCGTCTCCTGTCACACTGCGCACCGGATTTTGCCCCATACCGACTCCCGCTCAACCATCGCAAAACAGAACATTGCAGCCACCTGCTCCAATTGTCACACCGAAATCGAGCGGGTGCATCAAAAGGTGATTCGAGGGCAATTATGGGAAACCGAACCCCACAAACTACCGGCCTGTGTGGATTGTCACCAGCCCCATAAAGTCCGCAAATCCTTATACATCGAAGGCATCGCGGATGAAGATTGTCAGAAATGCCACGCCGATCCGGAAATCAAATCCGCTCTGGACGGGCACTCGCTGTTTGTGGATAAAATCGAAATTTCCCACTCCCGCCATGCCAAAACTGCCTGCAGCCAATGCCACATCAATGTGGATCCCCGTCATGATCGCCCCTGTGAAACCCTGACGGAAAAGGTAGATTGCTCCATCTGCCATGAAGCGCAGGGTGAAGATTTCCGACACAGTATCCATGGGGAGTTGATCGTTAAAAATGATCCCAACGGCCCCACCTGCACCGAATGTCACGGTGACCATAGCGTTCAGGGGCGTGCCAATCCCGAATCACCCATTTTTCCAACCAATATTCCCAATCTCTGCGGGAATTGTCACCGCACCGGCCATGAAGCGGCCGAACGGTATGAGGGTACGGAGAAGGATATCGTTTTTAATTACATCGAAAGTATCCATGGCAAAGGATTGCTGAAAAGCGGGTTAACGGTGACGGCTACCTGTACCAATTGTCACACTGCCCACCGGGAACAGCCCGTCTCCAATCCCAATTCCAGCGTGCATCCCACCAATATTGCCGACACCTGCGGAAAATGCCACATGGGTGTGGAAGCCACATTTCTAAAAAGCATTCACTCACCACTGGTGTCCCAGACCGATGAACGCTTGCCGGTTTGCTCCACCTGCCATTCTGCCCACACCATTTCCCGGACAGATCAGGAAGGCTTTAAACTGCAGATGATGACCCAGTGCGGCCAATGCCATAAAGCGGTAACAGAGTCCTATTTTGACACCTACCATGGCAAAGTCTCCCAGTTGGGTTATACCAAGACCGCCAAATGTTACGATTGTCACGGAGCCCACGATATTTTGCCACCGGAGGACGCAAATTCCCGGCTTAGTCGTCAGAATGTGGTGGAAACCTGTAAGAGTTGTCACCCTGCCGCCAACCGTCAATTTGCCGGCTATCTTACCCACGCCACCCACCACGATCCGGTGAAATATCCAATTCTGTTCTGGACCTTCTGGGCAATGACCGGTTTGCTCACAGTCACCTTTGTGGTAGCGGGGTTGCACACACTGCTTTGGCTGCCGCGCTCATTCCAGTGGAAGCGCGAACTCCGGCGGCGTCTGGCAGCAGCGGAACATGCTGAGCAATCTGATGAAAACATTGACGAGGAAAATCATGAACAGTCATAAATCCACAGGCCCTCAGTATGAACGCTTTACCCGACTGAACCGGGGACTGCATATTTTCACCATTTTGAGTTTCATTACCCTGTCCCTTACCGGCATGACTTTGAAATTTTCCTATACCGGCTGGGCGGTGGCTTTATCCCGCTTTTTCGGCGGATTCGAAGCCGCAGGATTTTATCACCGGCTGGCGGCTTTTGTGATGATCATGGTGTTTCTCATTCATCTGGTTGATCTTGCGCGTCTGAAAACAAAATCAGGTATGGGATTCAAGAAAATGCTCTTAAATCCCAATTCCATGTGGTTCAATAAGAAGGATTGGCGTGAACTGAAGGCTTCGCTGAAGTGGTTTTTGGGGCGGGGCGAGCGGCCGGCCTACGGGCGCTGGACCTATTGGGAGAAATTTGATTATCTGGCGGTTTTCTGGGGAATGGTGGTGATTGGCTCCACGGGAATGACATTGTGGTTTCCGGAATTATTTACACTCTTTCTCCCCGGCTGGGTGTTGAATGTGGCTACCATTGTTCATAGTGATGAGGCGCTTTTGGCCACCGGCTTTATTTTCACAGTGCATTTTTTCAATACCCATCTGCGTCCGGAAAAATTTCCCATGGACATTGTCATTTTCTCCGGGCGGGTTCCCCTGGAGGAATTCAAATTGGATCGGCCGGAAGAATACGCCAAACTGGTGGAGAGTGGTGAGCTGGAAAAGCATCTGGTGGAGCCGTATCAACCCATCGTCATCCGGGCGATAAGGGTATTCGGAACCGTGGCGTTGTTTACCGGATTATTCATCGTGGTTTGGATTCTTTACGCCATGATTTTTGCCTATCGTTAGCCGGTGTAGTAGCGCAAATCAGCACAACTTCCGATATTCGGATTTATGTAGATAAGCTATAAACAGGTTCAATGGCTATCATTCTCCATTGGCGAGAATGGTGAACGAGCAGGGAGGGTCAAGACATGGGAAGTAATTTAGTCAAACGGTTCATTTTAGGATTTCTTTTGGTCGCGTCGGGCTTATTCGCGCAGACAAATGATGGTAATTCCGGGAATCGGGAATCCTGGTACACCCTGTGGAGTCTGGGATCGGCGGACATTACCTACCCGAGTGATTTTAATACCATGATGAATTATCTGGAGGATCAGGAGGGTGTAACCCGTACGAAAATTGCCATGGACTTCCTGGGATTTTATAAGCATCTGACTCCTCAAACCATCGGTGGATTTGTGATAAACGCCGCTGCAGATCGGATGGAGGATAGTGACTCCTGGATGCAATTCAATCACTACATCTATGGCTTAAGTATGATAACCTATCCGGGTGACAGATTTGGGAGTGGTTTGTTCCTTAGGGCGGATGCGGGTCTGGCGAAAATGGTTCTGCAGGATAGTGATGGCGATTCAGAGTCCAGTGAAAATGGTTATGGCCTCCTGGGTGGCGCAGGCTATTCATTCGACCTGGGCGGGACGCGTCTTTTAATCAACGTGAATTATGCCCTGAGAAGAATTGAGGATGAAGATACCACCGTAATGGGCATCTCCTTAAGCGGACTTTTTTAGCGAATCTTATACTTTCCCAGTTTATAGCGCAATACGCGCTCGCTGATACCCAACTGGCGGGCGCATTCGCTCTGGTTACCACCCGATTCCTGAAGGGCGTTGACAATGAGATCCCGCTCCAGTGTCGCCAGGTAATCGGTGAGATTTTCCCCGCCGGTCAGTGGATCGGAATTCTGCTCCAATGCCAGTTCTTCCACCGATAATTCTTGTGACGTAGTGAGCAGAACAGCCCGCTCCACGATATTCTGTAATTCACGGATATTTCCAGGGAAGGAATAAGCCAATAATGCCTGCTTCGCGGATTCGGACAGCACGGGGGGCGTGAGCCCTTCCCGGTCACTGACTTTCCGGATGAAAAATTCCGCCAGCGCAATGATGTCCTGACGCCGCTCCCGCAAGGGTGGGAGGTGGAGCTGAACCACATTGACGCGGTAATACAAATCTTCGCGAAAGCTGGCTTCCCGAACCGCCTGCTGCAGATTCACATTGGTGGCGGATATGACCCGTGTATCGGTCTTGAGGGTTTTATTCCCACCCACACGTTGGAACTCACTCTCCTGCAGAAATCGCAGCAGCTTGACCTGCACATCCTGGGGCAGATCACCGATTTCGTCCAGAAACAGCGTCCCCTTGTTTGCCTCCTCAAACCGACCAATGCGCTGGCCGGTGGCACCTGTAAAAGCGCCTTTCTCGTGCCCGAATAGTTCACTTTCCACCAGATTACCCGGGAGTGCAGCCGAATTCACAGCCACGAATGGTCCGGATTTACGGGGTGAATGGTCATGAATAAAGCGCGCCAACACCTCTTTGCCCGTACCCGTTTCACCGGTGATGAGAACCGTTGCATTGGAAGCCGCCAGACGTTCCGCCTGCTGAAATAGCTTCACCATTTTTTCATCCACGGCGACATAGTGTTCCGCTTCCAATCCCGGTGAAGCAGGTGTGCGGGATGTTTTTGTCTGACTTTTGAAATAGTCGCGGATGGCGTTGAGCTGGCTTTCCAGAATGTCCAGATCCACCGGTTTGGTGAGAAAATCCCAGGCGCCGGCCTTCATGGCGTTCACCGCCGTATCAATGGTTCCGTAAGCGGTAATGAGAATCACCACAATGGAAGGATAGCGTCGCCGGATATCGTGCAGGAGTTGGGCACCGGTCATGCCCGGCATTTTGAAATCGGTGAGAACCACCTCTACCGGCTCCTTTTCCAGCACCGCCAGCGCGTTTCCTCCCGAATCAGCCGTGAAAACCTGGTGGCCGATATTTTTCAGGAAGCCAGCCAGTGATTCCCGCTGAACCTGTTCATCATCTACGATCAGAATACGCATGGTCTAGAAACTCCCGGCTCGTTCCTGAACGGCCGGCAGCCGAATGGTGAAGGTGGTCTCTTCGCCCGGCTTACTCGCCACCTCAATACTTCCCTCGTGGTCGTTGATTATTTTGTGAACCAGCGCCAGTCCAATACCATTCCCGGAATCTTTGGTGGAGTAAAATATATCGAAGAGCCGGTTTTGCGCCTCTGTGGGAATGCCTTCCCCCGTGTCATGAATACGCAGGAGAATCTCCTCGTCCTGTTGTTCCGCGTGCAGGGAAATGGTGTCATGTGCGCTGGTTGACTCCAGGGCATTCTTCACCAGATTATTCATCACCTGATGCAGGTAATGGGAATCCCCCAGAATCACCGGGTCGCCGCTGATGGAGAAGGTGAGCTTCTTTTGTTCTGAATCCGCCTGCGCTCCAAACAGGTTTTTGATCTCACCAAATACTTTTTTCACCTTTACCGGCTGCTGCTTCAATGGGATGGGTTTGGCAAAGGCGAGAAATTCCTCCAGTGTGGTATTGATGCGTCCCACTTCATTGCGCAGAGTGGTGGTGAGGTTTTTCAGATCATCTGCGGCTGTTTCCGAGGGTTTTAACTCCTTTTGGAGTCGCTGTACCAATATCCCGATGGCATTGAGCGGATTACGGATTTCGTGAGCCACCCCTGCAGCCAGCTCGCCCATGGCGGCTTGTTTTTCCTGAATTCGCTGTAGACGCTCCAGACGTCGCACCTCCGATTCGATCCGCTCCTTTTCGGCCTGAAGCAGGGCGGTGTTTTGCCGCGAGATGAAAAATGCCGTGATGACCACTGCCAAAATAATGAAAACACCGGTACGGAATAGAATCTGGAGCAGGAGTTTGTGTTTCAGCAGGTCAAATGTTTCCGCATGAAAGCCAATGGTTAACCGAAAGGGTTGGTTATGAAATCTCACCGGTTCCAGCATCTGTATATAGGCTGTTTCGGTGGCGTCCACATATACCACCTCATCATCGATAATTCTTTTTACGGCAGTCTGAATGACATCAGCCAGCGAGTCCGGTTGTGTTATGAGCGTCTGTCCCGTGGGAGATGTCAATTGAAGATAGGCCACACCCTTCAGACCCAAAAAGCCATCCAGCAGGTTCTGGAAATCGGCTTGTGCTCGCAGGGCTGTTTCTACCTCCACATTGAGTTGTGCTACCCAGGCGCCACCTTTATGGGCTGCAATGGCCGCCATAAACCGGGATGTGGCCGTCGGTCTGTCAGAGTTCCGATCAGCGTCACCACGATTGGGACCAAATCCGGCACCAAAACTGGGTAAGCCGATTACCAGCGAATCCGTTTTTCCGGTGAGGACCGGCTCCAGATATCGGTAAATCGCCCGGCTTTGTCCCGGTGGCAGGGGACGCGAACCCGGTCTGTCACCCGGACGGTGCAATCCGTATCCGGGTCCCGGACCATGTCCGGCACTTAAGGGAATGTCTCCCCGGGCATTGATGAACATAATGCGGAAAAATCCCTCCCGAGCTACCAGTGTTTCCAGCCGGTCGTCATTCAGCAACCCCTGCCGGTCCAGGTCGTCCAGTCTCCGGAGCAGGCTGAAGGCGCGGTTTTTATAAGCCTGTTCAAGATTTTCCGATAAATCCAGTTGACGAATACCGCTATGGGTAATGGCATTCACAGTAAGGCGCGCCTGGTCACGATAACCGTCCAGTATTTGCTGATTACGGGAACGAAATTCACTGTAACTCCAGAAAAGTACCAGTAAGAACAAAAAGAGATAGAAGAGGATAAACCAGCGATTGATACGAATTTTGGACATGATATAACTTATTCCTGTATTGGTTTTGATGGTATGGGATTTTCCGGACATCGTAACACGTACCCGGCAAGGAAAGCTCCAAAGCCCTCAATGGGGGGATATTCCCAAAATTCGCGAAAATTTTCGACATTCATGTCGAGAAATTCGACAATCTTGTCGAATTGGCACGAGTTTACACCGGACTGTGAAATTTTATAAATGCATTAATATACAATGTGTTAAGGGTGTGTTGAGTGTTGCTGCCGCAGTTTGGCACTGGTATTGGACTATACCGGGCCAAGAGAGGAAATGAACATGAACCAACAACTTAAAAACTTAACCCGAAAGGAAAGAATCATGAAAAAGACCTCCTTAACCAATCTGATTTTCGCACTGGCAGCCATTCTGGTTTTCAGTCTTGGTACCTCAAATGTTTACGCCCAGGGACAGGGCGGTGGATTTGGTCCTGGTGACGGCACCGGATACAACAGCTCCTTTGTGGATGCAGACGGTGACGGGTTCAACGATAATGCCCCCGACGCCGATGGTGATGGCATTCCCAACGGTCAGGACGACGATTATGCAGGCACCTGCGATGGTAGTGGCTCCAATGGCGCTAACATGGGTGGTGGACAGGGAAATGGTCCTGCCGATGGTAGCGGTAATGGCCGGCGTGCCATGGGAAGTGGTTCCGGATTTGGTCCCGGCTCGGGAACCTGTGATGGATCCGGCCCTGCCGTCTCTCCGCAGGTGAACCGCACCAAAATCATGCTGAAGAAATAAGCTCCCTGCAGAAAACCGGGAGGTCCGCTGTGGCCTCCCGGGTTATTCAACCCAAACAGAAGACAATCAGCAAAGCAAACAAGTAAAAAGACAAGAGATGAGACCATGAAATCCCGCAACACCATTATCAGCTCGCTCCTTATCCTGTGGATCAGTGTGACACCATTGTTGAGTGAGGATTTCAGTTGGTATTTTGAAACAGCCATGCTTCAGAACGACCATTATCTGGGCTCATCCATTTCAGATAATCAGCAATCCCTGGGAGTAGAAGGCGGGGTAAACCTCTATCCCTCAGAACAAGTTCGTCTCTCCGCGTTTTTCAGTGGTGAACAGGTTTATCCCACCACCGATTACTCCCGGGGTGCGCTCAATTTTACCTATGACTGGCGTTCACTTACTGACGATGCGAGTGCGTGGAAGCACTATGGAGGCATTAGTGCGGGACTTTATCGCTATGCAGCAGATTTGAGCTATAATGACTATTTCAATCTCAACGGGTATTTCCGTACAAAATTCAATACCTCCATGACCAGCTTCTGGGAAGGTCGCTACCTTTTGAATGCCAAATTTTTTCAGGAACTACCGGAAGCGTCCAATCTTCAACACTGGCTGGATTTAAAATATCATTGCTCCTTTCCCACCCGGACAGCCATGACCATCAATCTGGGTGCTGGAGTCCAGGATTTTCTTTCTGCATCCCAATCCACCACAATTGGGCGGGGTCGGCGACAGGTCATTGTGGCGGCATTACCGGATTTGCCCACCAACTATATGGGTACCACGAACCTGCGTCTCAGCCAATCTGTGACCAGTTGGATGGGTGCTTATTATGATTTCTATTATCAAAAGCGACTGGACGACCATACGGACGGGGTGATTGTATCAGAATCTGAAACCAGTCCAATCATGGATGATTTCCGCTGGTCAGGATTCGAGCACAGTACCGGACTCAACTTCCGGCTGCCCATGAGCATTTCGTTGTCTGTGGATGGGAGCGTGGGTGACCGGTTATATAATGATGTTCCGGTTTATCAGTATGATTTCAGCGCCGGGGATTATACGACAGATGCTGACGGAAATTACATCATCTCAGCGCCGCAGCGCACCATTGAGTCACAACGACTCCAGGTGGTATTCACAAAAACCTTTTACCCGGGGACCTACGATGATATGGGCGCCCTGGATTTTTGGATTCAGGGTCAATATCTGAATCTGGACGGGAATGATCCTTTGTATCAATATGCCGGTAAACTATTTCAAACCGGAATCACGTTTAACTACTAACCCACAAGGAGGTGCAATATGCGCCAGTTTACAAAAATATCCATGCTAACACTCCTGACAGCCTCGCTCATGTTCGCGCAAGGACGCGGACCCAAAGCCGGGAATGCCGGGTGGTGGATGGATGAATTAGACCTCACTGCCAAGCAGAAGGCAACCATCACCAACATGCAAACCGACTTTCAGAAGAGTCAAATCAAGACCCGGTCGAATCTGGCTGCCGCAGAAGTTGATTTGCGGGCTCTAAGTCAGGACATGGATGGAAATGCCAAGCAGATTAAAGCAAAACAAGCCGAGATCAATCAGATCCGCACCCAGCTGCAAAACGCAAGTGTGGATCATCGCATTGCGATTCGGAAAGTTCTCACACCGGAGCAGCAGGTTCTGTTCGACAAGCGTGCCGGAAACGGTATGCGTGAGGGTGATGGATTCCGCCGCGGTGACGGCCGAAGAGGTGGTTCACCGGGACAGCGTGGAATCCATACCCCCGGAACCGGTGGCGGTCGCAGGTAAGTCAAAAAAGCCTGCAGGGGCTCTCTTCATAAGCCCTTCTTCGTATGAGAATAGCAGCCTGTTGAAAAACAGGCTGCTTGTTATTCTCCCGTAATCGATAATCCAGCAGGTTGGTGAAATGAAAAGCTCCCGCAGATCAGGAGCTTTTCATATATCTTAGCTTTTGTTG
Organism: Fidelibacterota bacterium; assembly: GCA_021734065.1. Taxonomy (GTDB): domain Bacteria; phylum Fidelibacterota; class UBA8477; order UBA8477; family UBA8477; genus UBA8477. Next base: position 15,838 of record JAIPJQ010000012.1, read on the forward strand.
TATTGGTTAGGGGTGTTGCATCTACTCTATCCTGTCACCCGGCAGGAAGTCGGGGTAATAAATATCATCGTCATGACAGGTCTCACAACTGGGTGGTTCCAGATATTCCTCTTCCAGGTGGCATTCATAACAATCAAAATAGACATGCGATTCACTCAGCTCCAAACCGGTAACCGCATGATCAAAATTGCCCACAAACCAGTTGGTGTGGCAGTTGACACACGTGTTGTCCAGCGCTTGTACCGGCTTGTTTTTAGGATGACAGGCGTTGCATTCCAGCGGTTCATGGAACCGGTTCAGTGACCAGCCGGTCAGTTCATGGGTGAAGCCGGGGCTTTCCTTTTCCATGTGACAATGGCTGCAGCCGGAGGACTTTTCCGTTTCATGACAACTTGAACAGGGATCGTGATGGATGCTGAGTGTTTTCTGAATCGGGGCTATCTTTTTTAACCCTTCATGACAAGTGCTACAGCTTTCCTGATGATGGCAATCCACGCAGTCATATTGATAGAGTTCAACATGCTCCTCATGGTGGAATGTCACCAGCGAACCCTCTTTAGCCCCGGTTTTGAAGACCTGCTTCTCGGGAACATGAATTTCGGGATGGTCCACGCCAATGATGTCGGTTTTATCCGGCAGGGGCATTTTCACATCAATGGCCTGATCTGACTTGCGGGTATGACAGGATTCGCAAACCTGTTCCTGCTCCCAGTCCTTGTGACAATTCAGGCACTGACGATGGTAAGCGCCATTGAGGGTGGGCTTTTTCAGATCATGCTCTTCAATGTCTGTGGTATGACACTCCCGACAGGGTGGAATTTGTTCCAGCGAGCTGTTGTGATGACAAACTTCACAGCCTTTGCCCATGGTGGCCATGTCCGCGTGGAGTTTGTGCTGGAAAATAACCGGATTAAAAATCGCTTCCAGTTGATCCAGTATGACCACTTCAGGTACTTCGGGACCGGTTTGATTCTGGGTAAAGGATGTCCCTGCCAGCAGCACCATCATAAGGAAGCAGGTCAAAGGGTGCCGAACCATAGCGCTTACTTCCTTTCTCCCGGGAGGTCTTCGGGGTAGATGACATCATAATCATGGCAGGTTTCGCACTGCGGTGGTTGGTTATACTGTTCATCCAGGTGACACTCATAGCAATCAAAGTACTCGTGGGATTCACTGAGCGTAAGCCCGGTAACGCCATGATCAAAGTTACCCACAAACCAGTTGGTATGGCAGGCGGTACAGGTTTTATTCAGCTTCTGCAGTGGTCGGTTCTGGGGATGACAACTGGCACACGTAAGATCAACGTGGAATCTGCTCAACGGCCACCCGGTAAGATCATGGGTAAAGCCCTTACTCTCTTTCTGCATGTGACAGAAGTTGCAGTTGTTCTCTGAGGTGGTGTTGTGACAATCAGAGCAGGGTGAATGGTGCATTTCCAGCTTATCGCCGAATGATTTAATCATCCCCACGCCCTCATGGCATTGACTGCAATTTTCATCCCGGTGACAATCCACACAGCGGTACCGATAGAGATCCACATGCTCCAGGTGATGGAAGGTGACGATTGTATTCTTTTCTTCCGGTGTTTTAAAAATCTGCTTTTCCGGAATATGAATGGTGGGATGGTCCACGCCGATAATGTCGGTTTTATCCGCCTGCGGTGTGGGTGGTGCCGTCTTATCCAGGGGCAGGTGACACACATCGCAATCGGTGTCATGACTCCATTCCCGGTGGCAATTCAAACATTGCCGGTGGTAGGCGCCTTTCAGACTCGGCTGCCGCAGGTTTGTGCTGGTGGCTTCCTCGCTGTGGCATTCCCGACAAGGCGGAATTTCGCCTTCCGGGCTGTAATGGTGACACGCGCTGCACCCCACTCCCATGACAGACATGCTGGAGTGCAGACGATGTTGAAAAATCACCGGCTCGTACAGTTTCTTGAGCTGGTCAATAATGACGATCTCCGGCCCCTCGTCCGGCACGTGCTTCCCAGTCGTGACATGGGAGGATTTATCCCGTGGACAGGATATCAAACACGGATTTTTAACGGTGGGGGCATCGCACGTATGGCAGGTGTTACAAGGGGTGGCACTGCTCTCCATGGAAAACACATGAGCGCTGGTATCTGTGGCGATTTTCAGCGTATCCTGAGGTAAGGAGTAGGTTCTTTCTTTCTCGCAACTCCAACAGGCCAGCAGGATGATGAAAACAGGAATGAGCTTCTTCATGAGGTTTTCCTCCCGGCATGAATCACAGGTAGATGGATCACCAGAAAACGATAGATCAGAATTAATCCTGAGACCAATCCCACCGTGAGCAGAATTTCCCACAGCGTTGGCACATATCGCTCAGCTAAATAGACCGGCTTATAGGCCACCAGATAGACATTGATGCGGTTAAATACTACACCCAGTACTACCAGCAGCGCGGCGATAAAGAGCAGGAGCGGTGAGCGACGGACCTTCTCCTGTAAAAACAAAATGAAGGGCAGAATACCGCCAAAGAAAATCTCTGCTAAGAAGAACCATGACTCCAGCGATCCGTCAAATGCATAACCCCAGGTTTCCCGAATGGTCAGGTTGGCGAAACGGGTTGCCAGATATAAACCCAGTGTGATGGGCACATAACGGGCGAAGGGCGCTAGGACACTCATTTCAGGTTTCAGTTTGAAGGAGCGTGATGCTGCAAGTGATTCCACAATGATCATGGGAAAACCCACGGCGATAGCTGACAACAGAAATTCCAAAGCCAGAATGGGGGACCACCACAACGGATGCATCTTTGTTTTCACCAATACCATGAGAGCGCCCAGCGATGACTGGTGCATAAAAGAGAGCACCACACCCAAAATGATGAAAATGAACATAATTTTGCCCATTTTCGTGTCCAGAAATGCCAGGAGTCGGCCCAGTGGCTTATTGAGAAATTTGAAAATGGGCAAGTTCACCCGGTCGCGATATTGCTCGGCCACGATGGGGATAAATTCAATGTACAGCACGGTCAGATAGGTCATGACGCACATACCCACTTCAAAGAGCGCTGAATTCCCCTGCCACATGGATGGGAGAATGGGGTGCCAGACATTGTAGTAGCGTCCCAGGTCCACCAGTAGGCCCAGGACAACAAATGTGTAGCCCAACATGGCGGTGAGGAGCGCGGGCCGACTCAGGGCGTGATATTCTTCCTTATGGATGATATGAATCAGGAATGCCGAGGTAAAACCACCGGCCGCCAACGCGACTCCGCTGGCCACATCAATGGCAATCCAGATTCCCCAGGGATACTGGGTGTTTAAGTTCGTCACAGCCCCCAGACCAAGCAGGAATCGTACTAAAGCAATAACCAGAGCGGTGCCAAACAGGGCTGTCAGAACCCAGACACCCGGTGTGAAGTATTTTTGTTTAAGCGGTACAGCCATAGCATGTTCAGTCATGATGCACCTCCGTCTCAGATTCCGGCAATTCTTCGGACTTGGGTTTCATCAGGTTCATAATCAATCCCAGAAATCCGTAAAACATGGCGGGTGGAATGAAGTATTTGAAAATGCCATGCTGAATGCCTTCCGGGAGCCTCACGACAGACGCTTCCTCTAATTTGGGGAATTTGATCTCCTCAAAGGGCTCGCAGGATATGAACATCCAGGCCGTGCCACCCAATTCGTGCTCACCATAAACATGATCAATGTATTTGTTCGGTTTTTCAGCGATTTTTTCATGGGCCAGCTTGATGAGGTCGCCACGCTTACCGAAAGTCATAGCATTTCGCGGGCAGATTTCAACGCAGGCGGGGACCTGGCCGGCTTCCAGCCGGGTAATGCACAAGTCACACTTCTGCACCAGCGGATCCAGCGCCACTTCATATTCATAAGCCGGGATTTCGAAGGGGCATGCCACCATGCAATACCGGCAGCCGATACATTTCCAGGCATCATATGTCACCGGACCAAAATCCTGTTTCACCAGTGCTCCCACGATACAGGCGGATACACATGCCGGGTCGTTACAGTGCATACATTGGACTTTCACATCCAAATCAATTTCCCCACAGCCTTTCCCGGGAAAGCGATTCACTACGGTGTAGCCATTTTCATCCGGTCGCCGGTATTCAGCAAAGACACTTTTGTCCTTATAGGTCTCCAATGGTGGGGTTTCCATATTGTGGGCATCTTTACACGCCCACTCGCACTCGCGACATCCAATACATTCCGTGAAGTCGGTGAGCACCCCTACACCTTCATTTGGGTCAAAGTCTGGTTGGTGGGAAGCGGCCTGAGCACTGGTCCCGGTGAGTAAAGCACCCGTGGCGCCCATGAATTTGAAAAAATCGCGTCTTTCCATAGTAACTCCGCTAGAAATGCCTGGAATTCAGAATTGCTTTATTCCGTATTTTTTGGGTAAGGATGGGAAATAGCCGAATATTTTTCTTCCCATGTAAATGGTTTATAGGTCGGTGAATCTTCGTTATGGCAGATGATACAATCTTCTACTGTAGGATTTTTCAGCCCAACACTCTCCTTTGTGATTTCACCTGCTGTGATGGCATCTTTCACTTTTTTAGATTTATACTCGCTGCCGGGTCCGTGGCAGGATTCGCAGCCCACCGCCGCCAGATTGTCATTGGCCCGCTTGGCGCGCATGTCATCTTCGGGAATGTCAAGTTTATAGCCGGAGGGGTCACCCCAACCGATAACATGGCAGCGCAGACATTCGGGTGCTTTTTCCGGAGCAACCGTCAGTCCCATCTCTTCGGCAATTTTCTTTGATTCTTCCGTTAACAGTGTTTCGTATGCTTTGGCATGGTCGGTGGATTCCCACTGGGCATATTGCGCACCCTGATCTGCTTTGTTATGGCAGGCTTTACAGCGATTCGAGCCCACATATTCAAACTTTGGTGTCTGAGCCCAGACAAAGGCAGACATGACCATTAATCCAAGAACGATGCGTTTCATTGGTTTCTCCCTATGGTATTTTTATTCCAATTAAAGATTCCTCTGGTTTCATGAAGGGATGCCGAATGAACGCCGGAAATCTGCTGTCGATACCAGTGGAAATTGAGTAAAAAGTAGCTGCTTTTGTGTGCTGTACTAGGTGTACTATATATCAGGCGTCTTGCCATTTCACCCCCCCGTACAAGTGTTGGCAAAATCAGTGCCACCTAACAACTATTAATAGTTAACAATATTCACTGTGTTGGTCATTGATGCGACGAAAGGGTAATAATACTATTGATTTCCTCAACTTACGGGAGGCCGGATATCTGTTACTTGTATGAGGACAAGGTTTCGTTATATTTATATGCGATGAATATAGTCATATATAATGATGACTACGCTTCAGGTGACAATTATTGAATATGAGAAAAGGAGATACATCATGCTTTCACTTACCGAAACCGCTGCCGAGAAGGTCCGGGGATTGATCGCCGAACAAAAGTTAGATAAGAACGCTAATTTGCGTATTTATGTAAAAGGTGGCGGCTGTTCCGGGTTTTCCTATGGAATGGCATTTGAAAATGAGACAGATGAACAGGACAAGATCAGTGAATCCAACGGTGTCCGGGTCATTGTTGATCCGGTGAGTATTAAATATCTGGAAGGCGTTGAGATCGATTGGGTTGAAAATGGTATGGGTGGCGGATTCAAATTCCAAAATCCCAATGCCGCATCATCATGCGGTTGTGGCCACTCATTTAACGCGTAGCCAGCCTCATATCAGGGTTACACAAACGACCCCTGCGATTAGCGGGGGTCGTTTTACGTTTTGCCGAGCCTGAGAGCTCTTTTCGAAGGGGCTATCTTTACAAAAATCACATTTACTCTCATTTACGCGATATTAGCCCGCCAGAATATTCAAATAGATAGCTAGGAATTACAATCAGCTTACCTCGATACGCCTTTGAAACCACTGTTTGCGTCGTTAGATTAAAAGCATGAGTCGTGTAGGGGAAAAAACAGCGTTCCAGGACTGGTTAAACAGCTTACGCGCCGACCCGATCCTGGCTGTGAAAAAGCAGGGCGATTTACCCCAGCGATTTTTTCTCATGCGGGATGTATTGCATGACACCTACACTGATGTTTATGAAGGTGTGAAGAAAAACCTGCGAAAATACAGGTCCCGGCGCCTGCTCATGCAGCAACAAACCGCCGAAGGCTTGTGGCCGGTGACGATTTCCACAAACAATCTGACTCCGCAACAAATTCAAATTTTACAATTCGTACAACAGACCGAAACGCTCCATCGGCTCTACGATTATACGGCCACGCTGAGTCAGGAACGGGTCAAACGGGGAATGGTGGAGTTGCTGAAAAATCTGGATGAGACCAGTGGCGCTTTCCCGGGAAACCTCCTCCAACACGCTCATGCTTTATTGGTGGCGGCACTGTATGGCCTGGATGGTAATCCCCTGGTGAAAAAAGCCTATCTCTACGCATTCCACCAGCAGCGCAAAGATGGTGGCTGGCTGGATAGTGCGTATTTGGAACCGGACCAGGACGAAACGTTCGTTGCCAGTTGTCTATGGACAACCATGCTGCTGACCCACGCAATCAGTCTGAGTCCTACCATGCGGAAGCGTGCCGGTACGACCCGGGCAGTTGAATTTCTGTTCCAACATTTGTTGGAACCCAACGCAACGACGCTGCTGAAAGACCCGTCCGCCTGGGATCATCTGAGTTATGGCTATTCGGGAATCAGTGTTCTTCATGGGGGAACCTTGCGTTTTCTGGAAATTCTGACTCAGTTAAACTGGCCATTGGAAAAGCGGCTGTGGAAGCTGCTGGATTGGCTGAAAAGCATTCAACTGGCGGATGGTCTTTGGCCAGCACTTGTGAAGAACAGCAAAAGCGGCGATCCCCTGGTAACTGTGCGGGTTCTGAAAGTCATGAAACATTTCACAGAGTTGATGTGAGATTGAATCGAAATTATTGAAAGGAATAGATATGGCGACTGAAGAGATCATTCATTCATTACCGGTAATGCCCCTGAGAAACACGGTATTGTTTCCCCAGCAGGTTATTCCGTTATATATCGGGCGTGAGCGTTCACTCAAGTTGATCCGCGAATTGCCCACCGGTCGGAAAACCATCGTTGTCGTTGCTCAGAAAGAGGGTACTGTGGAGGATCCGGATCCTCAGGATATCTATGAGGTGGGTACCACCGCGACGGTGATGAAAATCATGGAAATGCCGGACGGCAGCCAGAGTGCCATTGTCCAGGGAGGTGAACGGGTAAAGATTACCAAATACACCCAGGATGATCCCTATTATCGGGCGGTGGTGGATACGCTTCATGAAGAATTTGAAGCCAGTTTGGAAATTGATGCCCTGGCGGCGAATCTGCGGAGTTTGTTCAAAGAATTATCAAAAGTTTCGGATCATATCAATCAGGAACACCTTGCGCTGTTATCCAATATCCAGCATCCGGCACGACTGGTTGATCGGGCGATTTCCATGTTGCAGTTATCAAATGCCGAGAAGCAGGAGGTTTTGGAAGAATTGAATGTAGGTCGGCGGTTGGAAAAGGCGACCGTGCTTATTAATCGCGAAATCCAGCGACAGGAAATTGGTGAAAAAATCCAGACGGAGGTACAGGAAGAAATTTCCAAAACACAGCGGGAATATTTCTTACGCGAGCAGATGAAAGCAATTAAGCGGGAATTGGGCGAAGATGACCAGACCATCGAGCTTACCGAGTTGGAAGAGAAAGTAGCTCAGGCACAAATGCCTGAGGAAGCGCTGAAGGTTGCTAATAAGGAGTTGGACCGTTTGCGGCGCATTCCGCCTTCTTCGCCGGAATACACGGTCTCCCGCACCTATCTGGATTGGCTGGTTGAGCTGCCGTGGATGAAAGAGACCACGGATAATGTGGACATTAATCGCGCCGCCGGGACCCTGGATGAAGATCACTATGGCTTAAACCCCATGAAGGATCGGATTCTGGAATTTTTATCGGTGCGAAAATTGAAAACCGAGCAGGATCCGGATGCGCTGGTGAAGGGACCGATTTTATGTTTCGTCGGACCACCGGGAACGGGGAAAACCTCAATGGGACATTCCATTGCCCGGGCTATGGGACGAGAATTTATCCGTATGAGTCTGGGAGGCGTAAGGGATGAAGCCGAGATTCGGGGACATCGCCGGACCTATATTGGCGCGTTACCCGGTCGGATCATCCAGGGGCTGAAAAAAGTGAAGACCCGCAACCCGGTATTCATGCTGGATGAGGTGGATAAACTGGGAATGGATTTTCGCGGTGATCCTTCATCAGCGTTACTGGAGGTTTTGGATCCGGAGCAGAATAACAGTTTCAGCGACCATTATCTGGAGGTGCCGTTTGACCTGTCCAAGGTGATGTTTATCGCCACGGCCAACTGGATGGACCCCATCCCGGGAGCCCTGCGAGATCGGATGGAGGTTATCGAGTTCCCCGGATACATTGAGGAAGAAAAAATCCAGATTGCCAAGAATTACCTCCTGCCCAAGCAGATTAAAGAGCAGGGACTGGATAATGAGGGGATTCAGTTCCTGGATACGGCTATTTCCGAGATCATTGCGCACTACACCAGGGAAGCCGGTGTGCGCAATCTGGAACGGGAAATCGGACATATCTGCCGGAAAGTGGCGCGTGAGAAGGCGGAAGGAAATACCAAACCCCGTCGCATCACCCGTAAAAATGTGGACAAATATCTGGGTCCCAAAAAATTCTATAGTGAAATCGCTGAACGTATGGTGAAACCGGGGATTGCCATTGGACTGGCTTACACGGCGGTGGGTGGCGATATACTCTTTATCGAAGCTACCAAAATGCCGGGGAAAGGCGCCCTCAAGCTCACCGGGAAACTGGGTGATGTGATGAAGGAATCAGCCCAGGCAGCCTATTCTTACCTGCGGGCGAATGCGGACCTGTTTGACATCGATCCCAAATTCCATGAAAAAACAGACATTCATATACACATACCCGCCGGTGCCATTCCCAAGGATGGACCATCTGCAGGAATCACACTTTTTACGGCGCTGGTGTCGCTCTTATCCGGACGGCTGGTGAAGACCAATTTAGGAATGACCGGTGAAATTACCCTGCGTGGTGCGGTTTTACCCATCGGCGGCGTTCGGGAAAAAATCATGGCTGCGCACCGTGCTGGCTTGAGTACGGTGATCCTGCCGGCAAAGAATGAGCGGGACCTGGTGGAGTTACCGGACAATGTGAAACGCAAAATGAACTTTCTGTTCGTGGAGGAGATCAGTCAGGTGTTTGATCTGGCATTGGAGTCGTTGGAGGAAACCGCCAAGACTACCAAGCGGAGTGCCAAAAAGAAAAAGGTCTCCTCGCAGGAAGTTGCGCAAGCCTGATAGATTCACCAAAATTATCCCACATAATAAAAGCCCGGCCAATATAGGTCGGGCTTTTGTTTGAATCGCATTTATAGCGTACCCGCTCTGCGGTACCGGGTTTTTGTGGATTTTGTGTTTCTACAATACTTTAGCTGCTCCGCGGTAAAATACCTCAATGCTGACTTATGTGGAATCAAGCAGTGCACAACCCGGGGGCGACTCGCCTGAGATTTCGCCCGATAGATGGGTATTTCAGCGCCAAAGGCGCGGGGTTGTATCAGCCCGAGGCAACGCGCCGGGGATGGGTAATCACAACAGAACCGTCAGGGCTGAGGGTCCGGTTGATGTGAAAGATTGGGTTTAAAACAACCGCATAGCGGTTGCGGTATTGTAGCGAATAACGAACAGACGATAAATGTTACCGCGTAGCGGTTACGCGAAGCTGACGCCGATAAATAGCAGGTATATTTTAAAATAGTCGACAGTTATTTTTGGGATTAGCCGAATAGAATTGTTTGTCCCAAATATTTCCGGTATATAATGAAAAACCGTAAGTGGATTTCGGGAAGGAAATTGACTGACAAACAAAAGCCCGGTTTATCAAGCCGGGCTATCATTTAATTCGCATGATTGTTGTTCTTATTTACTTAAGCTCCCGCAAAGCTGACCCCGTCAAATAACAACGAGGGCGATCGCAGGGAGGAGTAGGTATAGGGATCGTTCCCGGTTTCCACCAGACTTCCGAACAATTCGACAAAATTCCCCGAAATGTTCATCTCACTCACCGGCTGGACCCGCTGGCCATTCTCAATGAGCCAGCCGCTCACACCCAGTGAAAAATCACCGGTGGTGGAATTGGCATTCCCGCCGATAAATCCGGTTACCAGAATGCCCCGATCCAGATCAGCTTCCATCTCTGCGCCCGAGCGCCTTCCGGTTTTAAAGGTCACATTCGATGCACCGCCGGTGGTGGGTTTCAGTTCCAGCTTGCGGCCGTAATAAACATCCACATAGTAGTTCTTGAGAATGCCGTCTTCCAGCAGGACCAGCTTCTTCGCAGCAATACCATCACCGTCGTAGTAGCGGCTGCCCAGACCGCGCACAATGACAGGATCATCAATCAGCGTCAGGTGTTCCGAGCCGATTCGTTTCCCCTGCATCCCTTCCAGAAAGGATTGTTTCTGCTGGATTGCATTGGCTGTGAAGGGATACAACACCCGCCAGAAAAGTCCGCCGGCAGCGGAATTTTCCAGCAACAGGGGCATTTTACCTGATTTCACTTTTTGCTGACCCATACTGTCCAATGCGCGCTGAAAAGCTTCGTCAGCAATCTGCTGTGGCGCTGGCAGATCATTTAAATGACGCGCACCATAGTACCGCCAGCCCTCCGGCTTTTTGTCATTTTCACCACGCAATGACACCGATGCGCCACATGAGAAGCTGGAACTTTCGTAATTGCCTTCAAACCCGTTGGATTTGAGATGGGTGTTTTCGTAATGGCTGTCGCTGAAGCCGCTTGAAATGGAAATGAGCCGCTCATCCCGACCCTGAATGAGGTCGTGCAGTTCCCGCGCCCGAGCCACACGGTCCTCCGGTGTGACCTTGGTGTAATTGGCGTCGTACAGCTCCAAATCCATGGTAGGACGACCTTTGTAGAGAGCCGGATCGGGCAGGGCCTGATAAGGATCTTCGCCCAGGAATTTGGTCATGGTAATGGCATCGGAAATGAATTTTTTCAATGATTCCTGCCGCAAGTCATTGGTGGAGTGGGTGCTGTAACGCCCGCCGGCAAAAATCTCGATCCACAGCGAATTCTGGGTCGATTCCTTGAGTTTATCAATCTGCCCATCGCGAAAGTCCACATTGATGGAGCGATTCCGGCTGATGACGATACTGGTATTATCCGCACCGTGCTCCAGGGCATATTTCTGTGCCCAGTGGGCCAATTGCGTTTTATCCGGTGCTGAGCCTTTTTTGATAATGTCCATGTTTACCCCCTGCCGCCAACCGTGATAGATGAAACCAAACAACTGGGCATTCCCTGGGAAACCGGTACCATCTGGCCGTTCTTCCCACAGGTCCAACCGCCTTCAGAAAGTTCGAGATCGTTGGCTACCATGGTCACTTCCTCAAGCACTTTTGGACCGTTCCCAATGATATTCACATCTTTGATGGGTGCGGTTACTTTGCCATTTTCAATCAGCGCGCCGGACTTCACATAAAAGGTAAAATCACCGGGGCCGATATTCACCTGACCATTGGTGAATTGATCCGCGATAATACCGTATTTCACATTGGACACAATCTCATCGAATGTATGCGGTCCGTTGAGCATGTAGGTGTTGCGCATGCGGGGCATGGGATTGTGCTTGAAAGATTGGCGGCGGCCATTTCCCGTGGGTTCGAGTCCATAATGCTTGGCAGAAATGCGGTCATGCAGATAGGTGCGTAGAATGCCATCCTCCACCAGGAAGGTTTCCTGTGAAGGGATACCTTCATCGTCCACATTGATGGTCCCGCGGATGTGTGGATTGGTGCCATTATCCACGATATTTACAAAATCAGCGGCGACTTTCTTGTTCAGTTTCTCCGAGTAGATACTGGTTCCAATGCGGTTGAAGTCGGCTTCCATACCGTGTCCAATGGCTTCGTGCAGCAGAATACCGGCGCCGCCGGCTTTCAGTACCACCGGAAGTTCACCGGCCGGCGACGGCTGTGCTTCAAAGAGTTTGAGGGTTCGGGCAACCACCTCTCTAGGCATGCGCTCCAATCGTTCCGGTGTGAGAAAATTGAAGTCGTCCCGGGCCGCATAGTCAAAATAATTGCTTTCACGGGAACCATTTTGTTCCGCAGTACAAAAGGAGATCAGCCGAATCATGGGCTGGTAATCAGTGGCGAATTCACCCAGCGAATTGGCAATTAGGATGTAGTTTTCGCTGTCACTATAGCGCAGACCCGCCTTCACCACCCTTGAATCCTGCTGGAAAATCGCATCGTTCACCGATTTCAGCATACTCACCACATTCTGCACACCCACATCCTCATAAGAGAGGTTGGTCTGATAGTGGTTGGTAAGGTCGATGGCTTTCAACTCTGTGGGTGGAACCCGTTTACTCCCGGAAGCGATATTGGCGGCGGTGCGGGCGGCAGCCTTCATACTGTTGAGGGATAAATCCTCTGTGAAGGAATACCCGGTCTGGTCCCCTTTCAGGACACGGATACCCACACCCAGTTCCACTTCCGTGCTGGCGGAGTTTACAATATTGTCCTCCACCCGAATGCTATTGGACAGGGTATTCTGGAAGAAGATATCACAATAATCACCCCCGTGAGCCAGCGCCTCAGCCATTACTTTCCGAATTGTTTCAGGATCTACGCCGAATCGCTGGAAATAAAGTTCGTGGGGCTGACTCCCACCGGCCATTCCGGCCAAAGTTTTTTGCATAAAACCCGGGATGGTTGTTAATGCCAAACCCGTCCCGGTTACTTTCACAAAGTCTCGTCGACTCATAATCCTCATCTTTCGCTCCTTGTCCCCGAACGCATCCAAGCGTCCCAAGACCAGTTTGAGGTCAGACTGCCGTGCTTTCAGATTTAAGGAAAAGAAACAGTGTGAGAGCCCGGAGTCAGGCGTTAATTCGTTATCAATGTGCCATTCTTGCGCGGCTTTGACCCGCTATCAATTTGATGGTTGTCACATTTATTAACGCACAATACTGATTTTTTGCGTCGCAAAGCTGGTCTGACCAGTTGTGCTGCTGAATTGGAACTGGCAATGATACACACCGGAGCTGAGTTGTGCTGCATCAAAGTGCCAGTTGTGGGATCCAGCGTTTAAAATTCCCAATTCCTGCCGGAATACGCGTTGACCCCGCAGGTTGTAAATATTGACCCATACCTGACCGTCATCAGGTACTGAGAATGTGAAGCGGGTGGCGGCATTGAAGGGATTGGGAAAAATTTTGTCTATGGTGAATCCGCCAGGTAGGGAGATTGCATCGGTTTGGTCCAGCGCAGTCGTACTTTCGGGGAAAAATGTATAGGCCACGCCGCCTTTGGCAAACCACGCCTGGGAGATGCTGGACTTGTTGTACACATAGCTGTAGCCGTTACTGCGTGCCGGGTCATGTACGATGGGTTGGCCGTTGCTGGTGAATCCGGCCAGCATGAGCAGGTGTCCGCTGTATAATGGTTGTCCAATGGACATGGCAATGCGGCCACCGGCGGCCAGGACGTCATAGGCTTCACTCCAGGTGCGGTACCGGTTCACATAGCCTTCCACACCGTACCGGCTGGCGCTCTGAACCGCCCTGGGCCACACCCCGAAGATGTGGTAGTAGGGATCATACGTATCCCAGGCAAATTCCAGCATGTCCACAGTCTCACCGAAACTGGCCAGGATCATGGCGGTGGTGGTTGGTGAGCAGATCCGTCCGCCGATATCCGGATCCACCCCGATTTGGTAAATGAACTGGGTAGGGACAAAAATCTGGGGTGGATTATCAGCCACAATATTCGCCAGATTGTAATTATCGGTAGTGACCTCATCACTCACCTGCACGGAGAAGCGTTGCAGACTGGGAGATTCAATGCTGCTGTTATCCCGCTGGAATTGCACCTTGGCCTGCCATTCAGTGCGGTCATAATAGAGAATGCCGGTGTCAATATTGATATAGCCGCCGGCGTAGCTGGTGGTCTTGGAGCCGGACCAGTAATTGGTCTGCCAGAATCCGATTTCCAGCCACGGTGACCAGCCGGTATTCCAGGGGAAGCGCACAAAAACACGGAATCCGGCCTGGGATTCGGGTGCCGAACCATTCCAGGAGGCGATGATTTCATTGAAAGGATGTTCCATTTCCACCGGATTAAAAATCACATATCCCGAGAGGGCATTATCAGCCAATTCAATATTCTCGCCGGTATTGACGACGCCCTGTGAAGATGCAATCTGCTCCCACACGGTATTGGCATCGGGCCAGGTGAGAAATTGATCCGGATGGGCGCCATACGCGACCGCGAGTAACAGGGAGAATGCAATAAATAATCGGTTAAATCCATTAAATATCATAGTGTTAAGTAATTATTCCTATTTAAGAGTACGGGCAGGTTTCCCTGTGGATTCATGAAAAAACTATAAAAACACCTTGTACAAAATCGCAATACCGGCTGCGATGAAAACGACGCCCCAAATCAGACGTTGAGCCAGAATCGTTTCATCCGTGGAGAGAACCCGATTCACATATTCACCCAATCGCACAACACTGCGTGGGTACAAAAGAAGCGCCAGACCAAAGAGTAGTCCGATGATGCCGATGATGAGTAGTATGATATCCATTTTTTAGCCCTTTTTTTATTTGGTTAGAGCGTAGCTATCTTAAACAATTGTTTCTGGTATTAGAAATAATTTTTACATTCCCACCCACTGCTACAGGCGGCAACAAAACCGGAGTGTACTTGAATCAGATTCCACACAGAGATCCATCTCAGCGAGATTCCCGGGGATCCCATCTGCTAAAGGCGCGGTGCGCCAGAGGATTTTCAATTATGGAAATCCTCACGGTTATGGTGATTTTGGGTGTAATGGCTGTCTATATCCTGCCGGCAATGTATAGTACCTATTCCTCGGTTTCTACATCTTCAGCGGTGAATCAGGTCGTGCGGGATCTTAAGTATGCCCATGAATATGCACTGGCCAAACGAGATACGGTTTGGGTGGAATTTGATGTTCCCGGAAACGGTTATGCCATTTATGGTGGCGATACCGTGCCGGAAAAGGCATTGCTGGAAAGTCTGCACGATAATGGTGATTTCATTGTACAATTAGGTACAGGAGTGTTTAGTAAACTCCAACTCACTTCAGCCAGTTTTGATGGTTCACCCAATTTGGTGATTGACAAATTCGGCTTACCCATCCTGACCAGTGACGGAACAGTGGTCATCAATGGAACCTATACAATTCAAGTGGCGGCAGGGATTGGGACGGTGACACTGCAATGACACGAAAACCTTTATATCGCAAGCGTAAATCCTCTCAGGCGGGAATTACCATTGGTGAAATTATCATTTTTATCCTGATCGCCTCCATTTCCTATCTGGCACTCATCAAAGTTTTCGACTTCGCTCACGCCAAGAGCATGGAAGGTGAGGTTCGTACGACTATGACCAACCTGGCACTGGACGGGATGGAAATCATTCGGAGTAAACGGTTTGATGAAAACACCATACCCCCCTGGTCATCAAGCCTGGGACCCGATGTGGGTGAAGCCGGGTATGCACAATACGATGATGTTGATGATTTTCAGGGGTTGGTGGAAAATGGTGTGAACGGATATTCCGGCTATTCCCGCCATACCCGTGTTTTTTATATTGACAGGAGCAATAATATCGAGGATAGCGTTGGAATTGTAACCGATATGAAGCGAATTATTGTAAAAGTGAGTCTGCCAGGTTATTCACCGGTGGATATTACATCGATCGTTTCCAGCCGCTACAATGTGCTATCCTATTGATTTATCAGCCCGGGCAAACATGAGATGAGTACTAACCAACAATATCAATATATCACCAAACGCATTCCATCCGGATATACACTCATGGAACTGATTGTGGTGATGTTGATTCTGGCTATTGTGGGCAGCCTGACGGTTCGTTTGATCTCCTCCACCATGAAAACCTATGAAACGGTGTTGCTGCGTAGTGAAATAGTGAATGACGCCAGGTTATTTTCCGCACGGTTTTACCGCGAAGTAAAACCCCTGCCATTTCCGGATTCCCTTTTGGCAGCTGATAGCAAATCCATCCAGTGGAAAACCAATTCAGGCAAACAGTACATATTCACAATCACCGGGAGCACCGTTACCCGGCAACTGAATGGGGGTTCAGTGGAGGTGCTGGTGAGCCATGTGGATATTGCCAATTCAAACTTCACTTACTATGATTCAACATACACCCTTTTGTCTCCACTACCGTTAAGTTTAACCAACCGCAAGAAGGTGAGGATTTTGGGAGCCGATATTATCTTTGAGCTCGGTGCGGAAACCTTCACTTCTCATCAACGCATTTATCTGGCCAATATGCGTCGCTGGTGATCATATATGCCTACAACACCCAACAGACTAATAATGGAACTTAAGACATTCATGGCGTTACCACGCAAAGGAAAGCGAACCGTATGGCAACGTGGTGTAGCGCTGGTGTATGTGGCTATTATCACTCTCCTTATCCTGAGTCTCATATCCATATTTATGATAAATATGGCTGCCCAACAAGGACACGGATCACTGGATTTTCTCAAATCACAACAAGCGTTCCAACTGGCCATGTCCGGTGTGGATTACATGTTTGACCTGGCTCGTGCCGGACAGTTGAGTGTGGGTACTTACGGACCTTATACGCTTGGGACGGGCACGCTGAAGGTTGAGGTTGAGGACCTGGGGGCAAATTTGCGTAAGATTACCGTTACCGGTGATGCGTCCGGTTATGAACGAGTTCTAAATTATGAGGCCGCATCCAAACCAAAAATATTCTTCCCCGAATATCCGCTTGTGGATGATGCACCATCAGGAACGATTCCCGGAGAACCTTCCGACTCAACACTCGAGGATGAAGGCAGTGTAATTGATGCGCTGGTTTGGGAGAATAATAAAAACACAAATTACGGGACATATGCATATCTGTACACGGGAAAAGTCTCAAATAAAAAGATACACTCTCTGGTAAAACTGGATCTGACCTTCATTCCCATGGGACGCACCATTAACAGTGCCACGATTGAAATGCGGATGGCCGGCGCCAGTGATTATAATGCGCATAACATCGGTGTTCATCGCATAACCAATCAATGGAACGAGAATGAAGTGACCTGGCGGCATCGGGAAACGGGTGTATTATGGTCCTCACAGGGTGGTGATTACTTCTCTACCGCGGAAGATATCCAATCCGTGACTTGGAACGGGAATAAGGACTATGTGGGGTGGGATGTGACCAACTCGGTAACCGATATGTATAATGGCGTTTATCCCAATTATGGCTGGTTGTTTAAATACAGCGGGAATGATAATGATTATACAATTTTCAGTTCACGCGAGTATTATGAATGCTGGCCGGGGTCCGGCTGGTGGTGCTGGCTGCAGATTCCTTATCCGCCACGCATTACCGTAGAATACACCGGCCCACCCAGTCCCGATGGGTTGCAGATCTACAGTCCGGTGACAATAAATGGCGACCTTTTCGTGCGGGGGAATGTCCTGGTGGCAAATGGTGCTACCATGGGGGATCCACCTAATGATCCCACCACGATTTATGTACCGGTGGGGGATACGGTGGTGAGCAATGAATTCGACGCCTATTTCGACTGGAGTACACTAAGCCCCACACCGGATTTGGCGTATGTGGAACCCTCTGTCCTGGATACGGTGGATTCGCTTATTGGCATCGCTCAGGCGGTGAGTTCAACCAGTGGCAACAAATTTAACGGGAGTCAGAGCTGGTCCAATACGACCCTGGATTTGTCTGATTATGAGCAAAGCCGGATATTTGTAGACGGAAATGTGACATTAAGCGGTGTCACCATTCCGGGTGAATTTCTGGAGACTCCCGGCATTATTATCGCGGATGGTGATATCACCCTGCAAAACGGTAGCGGGTCAAATGTGACGACTGCCGGTGATAATATCATCCTGGTGGCGAATGGAAATATCTACTTCAAGGAGGACACCTATTTCGGCCAGGACCATTCTGCTCTGAACCCGGAAGACCGACCGGAAACAGTGAATATGGCCTGGGCACGCAGCTACTTCTTCTATATGTTAGACGGGGATGTTCAGATTACCGATGATGCCGTGGTCTGGGCGAATTGTGTAGCCTATCGTGATGGATTTCTGGAATCAACATTGTACGGTGGCTTTTACTGCCACAATGAGCTGGATGTTGCCTATAACAGTACCTATCTGGAAGGGGCGATTTGGACGGGAACCCTGAAAAATGACGCTCTGCCGGCGGGGACCTTCAATTTCACCAATATTTTTCCCACAGTGTATTTTGCGGGGCGCACGATTCAGGTGTATGGCGGCGGTTTTTCCGAAGAATAGCGGTCATCTCAACATGAATGAAGGCAGTTCTCAAACTCGCGTTTTTGTCTAGCCGTTCAGGTTACTGAAAACCCAATAACCCCTGATTACCCGGATCCGTTTCCAGCCAGGGGCGGACCATTAAATCCAGCAGTTTATTATTGTACCAGAAATAGTTGGCCTCGTAGCGGGTGCCGTTACGATTGAATTCCACGCGCCCGCCCCACACTTTCGCCAGATTGTAGACTGGTGACCAGTGGGTGAATTCTAAACTACGGTCCGCCAGACGCAGGGCTTCAGCTACAGGAATGACAACGGCGGTGGAATCATCTACGGCTGGTTTGTCACCCTTTTTACCACGGGCGAGCTCTTTCTGCCAATACAATTTCTTGCGTGCCAAGTCTTTTGGGAGCGCTCGCTTTTGATTCCCAATCTTAATATGCCGCGCGTCACTGGTGATAAAATCCACAAAAACCTGCATGTCTTTTTTAATCTCAATATCCCGCTTGGTGGAATATTGAGCGGAAACAGACACGGTGATCAGAACGACAATGAGAATTGTCGAAGCTAATCGTTTATTAAATGCTTGCAGATGCATGCGTCCCTCCAAATTCAGACGAATTTGATGGAAGATCCATCGGAAAGCAAGGAATTGTGAGGGTCGAAAATTGGTTGGTGAGGTGTCCGGCCGTTACGGTCTGAACTTGACCTCGAAATGGTAATCGGGGTCTTTGAGAGCGAAGCCCGGTGTGCTCATGGAGTCGGGCGGGAGCGTATAATAGAGATAAGGGTTGTTGTTAGGATTGTAGAGGATTTTATCCTCGGAAAACAGATCCACCGGTCGTTGACCATTGTCCAGAATGGTATTCTCAGACCAAGCGGTGGTAAGCTGACTGTCGGGTGGTGTTTCGGGAAATCCGGCCACTTCGCCTTCCAGCAGCATCTGGTAATAATAGTTGGCGAATCCGGTTTTCAGTGTCACCAGATTCATTTTGGTTTTGGATATCCGCGCCTGGACCGTGAACTGATTGTATCGCGGCAGGATAATCGACGCCAGGATGGCAATAATGCCCATAGTAGCTACCAGCTCCAGCAGCGTAAAACCGCCCTGTTTCTGGTGGCGAGGTCTGGTGTCTTTATCCTGGCTCATGACGTTTGTTGTCTCACAATCCGGCTTTCGGAAATTGATCGGCAGTTAGGTATAAGAGAGAAAAAAGCCCC
>JAIPJQ010000127.1 GCA_021734065.1 Fidelibacterota bacterium
TTTTTCCTCCCCTTGAAATAAGGGGAGGTGCTGGTCCCGTGAAATTCAACCTTTGGTTGAGCATTTCACCAGGGCAGGAGGGGTTCGACTTATCATTGAATCAATTGGAAAGCGCGGGGTGTAACCCCGTCAGGGGTTCCCTCTCTGTAGAAAAAACCGACCCAGAAAAAATTCAACCCCGTGAGGGGTTTTCTATTTTTCACCCTTAATAATTTCAGGAAACCCCTACAGGGTTCATGTGATACACCGGGAAACGCTGCTACAGATAGAAAACACCTCCGGTGTTTTTTCCCCGGTAAAAAAAACGTTATCGAATGAACCGAATGGTTTCCTCCCCTTGAGATAAGGGGAGGTGCTGGTCCCGTGAAATTCAACCTTTGGTTGAGCATTTCACCAGGGCAGGAGGGGTTTGATTTATTGTTGGATCAGCATGGATCAACCCCTCTTTTATTTCTCCCCTTGCCAAGGGGCTGGACCAGGTATTCACGAGCTCATTGAAGTAATAATCCAATCCTGCCTTCGCGTACGCTGCGACCTCTTGGCATCTTTGCGGTTAACGCTTTTTTCGTTCTTGTGTGCTTCGTGGCTTGGTTGTGAATTTGTTTATGAAAAAAACCTCAAGCCACCTCATGGGGATAATCAAAATCCACCCGGGTGAAGGCCAGGATCAGAAAGTACCACAAATCCACAACGCCCAATCCCAATCCTGCAATGACGCCAAAATCAATCATGCCCCGCCAGGGCTGGGGAACAAAGTGAACCAGGATGATCAGGATAATGACACCGGAGGTGACGCCAAAAGAGGTGAGTTTACGGCGCCGGGTGGCGTGGAAATAGCCCATGCCAAACAGGGGGGCGAACAATTTATCCACAGTGGTTCCCTGTTGGCTCAAATAGCGCAGGCGCGCCGCCACAGTGGGGGAGAATTTCTGATGAAAGCCCCGCCAACCTTCCGAGTAGAGCATGAAAATCAAAAAAACCAGCGCGAAAGTCCACTGGTACCAGCTCCATTCGAAATCCAGACTGGCCAATGCCCGGGGCGTGAGCCGGTAGATGGCGCTTAACAGTAGACCGGAAACACCGGCAACTCCCCATAGCACCGCGAGTATTTCTGTAATTCCCCAACGATTGGACTGGCTCTCAGACATGACCGCTGATATAACCTTTCACACCGGCGGATTCAATGCCATTTCGGTCAAATTCTGCCTCAATTAACGATTTAGAATCGGGCCGGTGTGTGCCTATATTCGCCCCGATGCTGATACTGAGTCAATTTTCATCCGTTTTTCCCGGATGGCGGGTTCCTATTTTTCTGGGCGCGGACCTCCCGGGAGTTGCCCGGCATGAGTGATCTAATCCAGCCCCAACTTTTAGAGGAAGAGCAGGAATTTGACCGGGCGCTCCGGCCTCAGAGCCTGGACGATTATACCGGCCAGCCCAAAGTGGTGGAAAAACTGCGCATTTTCATCGAGGCAGCACGCCAGCGGGGCGAGGCATTGGATCATGTCCTGCTGTTCGGACCGCCAGGACTGGGAAAAACCACACTTGCCCATATCATTGCCACCGAATTGGCCGTGAGTATCAAGGCCACATCGGGACCTGTTTTGGAAAAGGCTGCCGATCTGGCGGGACTCCTCACCAATCTCCAGGGGCAGGATGTCTTTTTCGTGGATGAAGTACACCGGATTAACCATGTGGTGGAAGAGTACCTCTATTCTGCCATGGAGGACTACCGGATTGACATTATGATTGACAAGGGGCCTTCTGCCCGGTCGGTACAGCTCAATCTGGAGCCGTTTACCCTGGTGGGTGCCACCACCCGTGCCGGTTTACTCACACCACCCATGCGAGCCCGGTTTGGCGTGGTGCTGCGGCTGGATTATTATCAGCCGGACGATTTGACCAAAATCGTGAAGCGCTCCGCCAAAATCCTGGGCGTCCCCATTGACGATGGCGGTGCGGAGGAAATCGCCAAACGCAGCCGGGGAACACCGCGCATTGCCAACCGACTCCTGCGACGCACACGGGATTATGCCCAGGTGAAAGGTGACGGAAAAATCAATCGTCAGGTGGCGCACGATTCCCTCACCATGCTGGAGGTGGATGAGTTTGGTCTGGACGACATGGATAAACGCATTTTAACCACCATTATCAACAAATTCGGTGGCGGCCCGGTGGGTGTGAATTCCTTGTCGGTGGCGGTGGGTGAAGAGGCGGACACTATTGAGGAGGTTTATGAACCCTTCCTGATCATGGAAGGATTTCTGGACCGGACGCCCCGGGGACGCCAGGCCACGCCATTGGCATACAAGCATTTGGGGATCAAGTTAACCGCAACAACGCAACAGCATTTATTTGGTGAGAAATAAGTAGGTAAAGAAATTCATGTTTTTTGATCAAGTCCAACCCCTGACCCTGTCCGATTTTGATTATGAGCTCCCGGAGGAGCTGATTGCCCAATACCCGGCGGAGAAGCGTGATGGTTCCCGGCTTTTGGTTTTAAATCGAAAGACCGGTGCCATCGAGCACAAGCAATTTCCCGATGTGGTGGATTATTTGAAGCCCGGTGATGTGTTGATTGTGAATGAAACGAAGGTCTTCCCGGCCCGGTTGTTTGCGATCAAAGACAAAACCGACACACAGGTTGAAGTCTTCATGCTGCGGGAGTTGGGGAAGGAGTTGTGGGAAGTTCTGGTCAAGCCGGCCCGCAAAGTGCGCGTGGGAAATAAGCTGGTGATTGACTGCAAATACACGTGTGATGTCATTGACAATACCGTCTCCGGCGGCCGCGTTATCCGCTTTGAGTCCAACGGTGAAACCGTGTATGAAATGCTGGATCAGGTAGGAAGCTGGCCGCTGCCGCCCTACATCAAGCGTCAGGCCGAAGCGCTGGACAAGGAGCGTTACCAGACCATTTATGCCCGGGAATATGGCGCTGTGGCAGCACCAACTGCCGGACTGCATTTTACCGATAAGATTTTACAAAAAGCCAAAGACAAAGGCGTAGTGGTACAACCGGTGCTGTTGCATGTGGGACTGGGCACGTTCCGTCCGGTGAATGTGGAGGATCTGAACCGGCATCACATGGACGCTGAAGAATACGCTGTGCCCCAGGAAACAGTGGATGCCATTAAAAAAGCGAAAGCGGACGGAAAGCGTATTGTGGGTGTGGGGACCACTGTGGTACGGGCGCTGGAATCGGCTGTGGTGAAACCCAATGGTTTGAAAGTGTCCCATGGCTGGACGGACAAATTCATTAAACCTCCCTATGAGTTTAAGGTCATTGATGCCCTGGTCACCAATTTCCACCAACCCAAATCCACCCTACTCATGTTGGTCTCAGCTTTGTCCAGCCGGGACATGATCATGAAGGCCTACCAGGCTGCCATTGCAGAAAAGTATCGCTTCTTCAGCTATGGCGATGCCATGTTCATTCATTAACCAAATACTCCGGACGCAAATTAATTCCATGAACACATCCGCCACAAATCGCATTGGAACCGGATATGATGTCCATCGCCTGGTGGCGGGGCGTCCGCTGATTCTGGGCGGTGTGGAAATACCTTTCGAGAAAGGCGTTCTGGGGCATTCCGACGGTGATGCGTTAACCCACGCTATTTGTGACGCACTTTTGGGTGCGGCCGCAATGGGGGATATTGGTCAGCATTTTCCCGATACTCAGGAGCAATACGCCGGCGCTAATTCCCTGACGTTTTTAAGTGACATTTCGGCAAAATTGACCCAGGCTGGTTTTCAGGTGGGAAATGTGGATGCCACCATCGTTTTGCAGGCGCCCAAACTGGCGCCGCACATTGCAGCGATGCGGAAGAACCTGGCGCGTGCCATGGGGTGTGATATTTCACAGGTCTCCGTGAAAGCGACCACCACCGAAGGGCTGGATTTCACCGGCACGGGTGCGGGCGTGGCCGTGCAGGCTGTGGCGCTAATCGTTGTGACTGAGTAACCGCGACCCATGCTGGAGGCAATCACTCAGTTTGTTCACAACGCATCCCCGCTGGTGGTTTTCACCCTTATTCTGTTAGCGTCCTACATTGAAAATATCTTTCCACCCATTCCCGGGGATACCATCCTGATTTTTGGCGCCTACATGGTGGGTGTGGGTGATCTCTCCTATTTTCTGGCTCTGGTCACAACACTGGTCGGCAGCGTGGCGGGATTTATGACGATTTACTACATGGGACACCGATTTGGGCGCGGCTTTATTTTTGAGCGGCAGCAGAAATGGTTTTCAGACAAGTCGCTGGCGCGGGTGGACCGGCTGTTCAATCGCTGGGGATATGGCGTGGTTCTTATTAACCGCTTTATGGCGGGGCTGCGGAGTGTTATCGCCCTGTTTGCCGGTGTGGGGCATCTGGACTGGCGGAAGGTATTTGGATTGAGTTTTTTATCCAGTCTGGTGTGGAATGGCGTGCTCATCTGGCTGGGAGCCCGGCTGGGGAAAAACTGGGAAGTTGTACGCCATTATCTGGCAGAATATAATAGTATGGCGACGATTGTGTTTTTGATGATTATCGCAACCTGGTTGGGATATCACTGGCGCGTGAAACAACAACGGAAGAGAGCGACATTACATGAGAGTTAGGTTCGCACCAAGCCCCACGGGGAAGTTGCATGTGGGCGGTTTACGAACAGCATTGTTTAACTATCTGGCAGCCCGCCAGACCAAGGGACAGTTCATTCTGCGCATTGAAGACACGGATCAGAACCGGCAGGTTACCGGCGCCGTGCAGAATCTGATTGAGAGTTTGCACTGGGCGGGATTGGATTATGATGAAGGTCCGGAGCGTGGTGGTGATTTTGGACCCTATTTTCAGTCAGAGCGTCTGGATATCTATCATCGTCACATTGATCAACTCGTGGCTGAGGATCATGCCTACTACTGCTTTTGCTCTTCCGAAAGACTGGAGGAGGTGCGGCAGACGCAGATCGCCGCCAAACGGCAGCCGGGTTACGATGGGCATTGCCGTCATATTCCCAAAGCCGAAGCAGCCCGGCGCGCCAAGTCGGAACCCCATGTGGTGCGGATGAAAATCCCTGAAACCGGCGAGTTGAAATTTTCAGACCGGGTGCGGGGAAATATCAGCTATCCCCTGAATCAGATGGATGACCAGGTACTGTTGAAGACCGATGGCTTTCCCACCTACCACCTGGCCAATGTGGTGGATGATCACTATATGCAGGTGAATCTGGTAATTCGGGGCGAGGAATGGCTGCCCAGCACACCCAAACACATTTTGCTCTATCAATATCTGGGCTGGGAGGTTCCGGAATTTGCCCACCTGCCGCTTTTGCTCAACAGCGACCGCTCCAAATTATCCAAACGCCAGGGTGATGTTGCGGTGGAGGATTACCGCGCCAAGGGAATCCTGCCGGAAGCGCTGGTGAATTTTGTGGCATTGCTGGGTTGGAATCCGGGTGATGACCGGGAAATTTTCAGTCTGGATGAGCTGGTGGATGTTTTCTCGCTGGAGCGGGTGAACAAAGCCGGCGCTGTCTTCAATTTAGAAAAATTGTACTGGATGAATGGCCAATACATCCGCAAGCTGGAGGTGAGTGATTACCTAAACCGAGCCAACACCTGGCTGGCGGGACAAGGGCATGTAGTCGTGTCGGATGAGTTACTCCTGCTGGTAAGGGATAGTCTTACCACGTTGGCTGATCTGCCGGACAATCTGGAACCATTGTTGGCTGAAATACCGGTTCCGGAGAATGACGAAGCGGCCGCCATGCTGAAAGCAGAGTCCAGCCAGACGGTCTATCGAACGGCAGTGGAAATTTTGGATACCCGGGAGACCTTGTCTGCGGATGACTTCAAAGCCATGATGAAGCAAATCCAGCAGGCGACCGGTGTGAAGGGCAAGAACCTGTGGATGCCGGCACGGATTGCCCTCACGGGTCAGGTTCACGGGCCGGAGTTGCCGCGGATTGTGGAGATTTTCGGGAAGGAAAAGGTCCGGGAGCGTCTGGCGGCGGCATTAAGAAATTAACCGCAAAGGCGCAGAGGATCACGCCAGATACGCAAAGAGATTCTTAAAAAAGTAACCGCAGCGATTACCGAGCATGCACAGAGAACATTGGTGGAAGCTTGTCTGACATTGCCAATCCCAACGATACCCGGCTCTGGCCGGATGAAGTTGAGGAATCTCGTCCGTTATTATTTAGAGCTCAATTTTCGGGATCCCTCTGCTCCGGTCCCCAGGGCTTTCGGCGGGATGACATGAAAAATGTATCGTGTTTTGTGATAATCTGTAAAGTTTGCATTTCCCACGGCTAGCAATACCATGCAACCCTTCACTCCCTTCTCTATCGAAGCCCACTGCAAGATTAATCTTTCCCTGCGGATTCTGGGCAAACGGGCAGACGGCTATCACGAGTTGGACACCGTGTTCCAGGAACTTGAATTTGGTGATACGCTCCAGGTGGAACCGGCATCATCCTTCAGCTTTTCCAGCATCGGATTACCGGTGGATGTGACCCATGACGATGAAAATAT
>JAIPJQ010000128.1 GCA_021734065.1 Fidelibacterota bacterium
ATTGCTCTGATACCGATAAGTTTTTTTGATCATGGCTGCGCTCGCTCTTGAAATAATCGTTTTCTTGCCAAATTATACATCTCTGCTCTGCCATTCAACCACAACTTTGGGGGGTGCACATTCATTTGGCCTATAACCAGTAGAGAGTAGAGAGTAGAGAGGGGAATTCACCACCAAGGCAGCAAGAGCACGAAGTTTTTTTGCCACAGATCCGTCTACGCTATGCTACAACGCGACAGGCAGCGCGGATTTCTGTTTGATGATTTGAAAATTGCGATTTTGGATTTGTTTGAGATTTGGTGCTTGTGATTTGGGATTTCCGAATCCGTTAATCCGTCAAACGGAGCAAAGCGGAGTAAGACGAATCCCGCGTAAGCGGGATGAAGTCAATCCGTAAGGTATTGAACCACATCCCGCTTGGGGACAACTTCAAAAATGGGAATCTGCGTCTCTTTCCCACCCTGAATCCAAGTCTGGTAAAAGGCTTCCTCTTCCGGCAGGGTATGGTCCACCATTTTAAAGCGCTCAGCCAGCACATAGACCGGGATTCCCGATGTACAGGCTTGTTCCACCAGCATTTTGGTACCGAACTTATTCACGAATTCATTTTGTCGGAGCCAGTCAGCACCCAGGAGCAAAACATCAACATCGCGCACATGATTCACCAGCTCGATGTCCGGCACACAATGAACGGAAATTCGGGCTCCCCGGAGCCGTTCCGTCAGCGCCACACCCTCCCGGGCGGGTAAACTTTCCGCGCAAATCACCCGATCCACCTGTTCGTTCAATTTGATCAATGTGGATTCTACAATGGAACTGCGACTGAAGGTAAGGAAGTGCTTATAACGCCTCATCGGCTCCAGCGCCCGTCGAATCACCTCCCGTTTACCATGCCGCACCAGATGGGTGATTTCCGTGATGGATTCTTTCGTGACGCCGTGTTTTTCAAAAAAAGCTTCGGTAAAATGCCACACCGCCATCACCGGAAAGGCATTTTGCAGCGATAAAATGCCTGCATGAATCTGCGCTTTTTCAGAATGCTGAATCAGGTTGATGAATTCAGCCAAAAGGGCTGAAGAACCCAGCTCCCGATTGTTGGCAAGCGCTTTGAACTTATCCACTATTCACCTTTAATCATTAAGTACATGGGATCCCAGGGCGGTAAAGTCACCGGAGTGCGGGTTAATGCCGACTTCATGGCCCGGGTGATATATTTTTCGTGCACAATGGAGCCATACAGATATTGGTCAAACCAGGCATCCGTCATGGTCCAATAGCCATCGCGCCCCCGATCCGTCCCCCAGGAATTTTCCACCAACCACTGACGCGGTTTGCCATTTGTCACATCCACACCCACAAAAACCATGGCGTGGGTGGGTATCGATTCCCGGAATAACAACTGTTCCTCCCGGGTCAAAGAAACATCCACTCCCAATAACGATTCAAAATCATAAATCCCCAGTACCATAGCGCCATCATCACCCAGGTGCTCCTGCCCCACATCACACCCAAACCAGACCGGTTCATCGTTCAAAACCGACTGCAGCGTGACCTGCTTCAAATCCTCCATGGGAACATTGAGCACAAACATATCCGGTTTCTCAAACATGTCCCGGTCCAGACTGATTTCGTAAGTCTGATAATAATTCTGCAATGGATTGGTGAGCAGGTAGACATACTCGTCCAGATCGGTTTGCACCACCTTTTGTGCAAAATCCACCGGTGTGTAGCTCACGGGTTTGCTGATGTCGCCTTCTTCGTCCTCATACTGCCAGGTGAATGACTGGGGCGGCTCCCCCAGCGTTAAAACCAGCACGCGGTAAATATCCTGTAAGGCGGTCTCTCGAATTTGATTCGCACCTCCCACGGACATCCCGGTTTTACTTCCGGTGATAATGCCCGCTGCGGCTTTGCGAAGTCGCTTGGACAGCACATCATTCAAATCACCGGTGTGAGAACTGGCGTAAGTCTCCGGCATGGCGTACATGGGTACCAGGCCGTACTTCTCCACCAAATCCACCACCATATTCCATTGCCCGCCATCACCAATGGGGTGTTGCAGGAGCCAGGTCAATTCCCGGTCATTGGGATCCCGCTCGCGCCATTCAATAACCTGATTCAGAAAAAGGTTGGCCTTTTCCATTTTGTCGTAGAAAAACAGGTAGTTCTGGGAAAATTCAAATTCCGACAGGTCAAATTCCTCGATCATGCGGGGGCGCAAAATGTTCAGCCCGGCAAATAGCCAACAGCGCCCGCTACTTTTTTGATTGGTAATGCCCTTCACATCAATCTTGTGGGAGAAAAACTCATTTTGGGCAATGCGTGTCTCCCGGTCAATCGCCAGATCTTTCATCCGATGATCGGCCAGGGCATTCCGGGTTGCTTTAGTGACCACGGGATCACCCAGTCCGGCTTTAAATCGGGCATAATCACTTAATGTGAGGCTTCCCTGCTGACCCCCGGCCAGGCTGAAAAGTCCTGTCACCAGGATCAAAAGCATTCCACGTCGCATATCAATCCTCCTGAGTGAAATAGAGTTCTGCAAATTGACTGCCAGACTCCATGGAGGGACCACAGATTAATTAACCGCAAAGAGCGCAGCGTTGTCGCAAAGCTCACAGAGAAGCGCGAAATAATTCAGACTACACCCAAGATTGGGGTCCCGTTTTGAGAATTAAAAAAAATTACGATTTGGAATTTGTTTGAAATTTGGTGCTTGTGATTTGGGATTTAGCCAACCCGCCGACTCGCTTACCCGCTTACTCGCTTACTCTTTTGCCACAGATCAACGCAGACAAACACAGAGGAAGATTTTGTTGGCCGCAGATTTCCGCGGATGGTGCGGATTTTTTGGGCATTGAATTTTTGAGGTTGGGATTTGTTTGAGTTTTGATGCTTGTGATTTGGGATTTCGCTCACCCTCTCACTCGCTTACTCGCTTACCCGAAAATGGCTCGATGCACCAGATGAATGATGGATGAATAGGGACGATCCGTGGCGGTGGACATCCCCATTTCACACGTGCGGCTGATGGAATAATGTCCCGCGTCACCCGTCATTTCCCGGACCAGTTCGGCTTCCCGCTCTGTGGCTGATTCGGTCAATTCCGGCACCAGCATCCCCCGGTCGCCGGCAAATCCGCAACAACCATGGTGTTCCGGGATAATGGCGCGCTCCACACAGGCGTCGGCCAGGGCCAGGAACTTTTCGTCCAATTCCATTTTGGTGGTTGAGCAGGTAGGATGGAGGACTGCTTCACCGGGTACTTTGGTGATTTTCACCCGGGGCAGGACACTGTCATGCAAGAATTCAACCACATCCAGAATAGTGAGTTTTTTCCAGCGCCCCAAAGCTTCGCCGTACAGAATTTCATCGTAGGTTTTTATGCGATACGTGCAGGGCGATGTGTCCATGACCACGGGAAATTTTCCCTCTTCGGTACTTTCCCACAAGGCATTGGTGACACGTTCGGCCATTTGAATCAACGCATTTCGATAGCCCTTGGAGGAGTAGGGCGTGCCGCAACACAATTCGTTCACCTGATTGGGATAGCGCAACTCAATGCCCGCCGCCCGCACCACATCGATAAATGCCTGTGGCACCGATTTTTCGTGCTTTTCTTGGGGAATTTCACCCATCCCGCGGCTGAGACAGGAGGGGAAATAGACGATGGTTTTTTCGGTGTCATTCTTCTGACTTTCTACGGGCAATTCGGGCAGCATCCGTGCACCGGTGGGCGTAAAGCGATTCCAGGCGGGAATTTTACTAAAAGAGGCTTTATGTAACCAGCGCCCCAGGGTCGCCGCGTTTTTATTTCCCACAATCCGCGCGAACGGTGTAGCAACCGTGAGTCCCAGGCGGAGCCCCTCTACCACGGAACCAAAATGATCCACCGTCCATTTGGCGATCTTATCCGCACGTTGGCTGTGGTATTCTTCCCGGAAATGCTTGGTAAGTTTTCCGGTATCAATATTCACCGGACATCCCAGGGCACACAAACCATCCACTGCGCAGGTATCCACACTCTCATACGGATAATCTGCCATCAGCTCCTTGGCGATGGCGCGTTCAGAGCCATTCCCATTTTGAAGCAATTTGATCTCCCGCCACGTGGCAATCCGGCGTCGGGGTGACATGGTCAAATCCGCGGAGGGGCACCAGACTTCGCAAAACCCACATTCAATACACTGATCCACCACTGCTTCCACGGTGGGAATCGGTTTGATATTTTTTAGATAGATATCCGGGTCGTCGTTGAGAATCACACCCGGATTCAGAATGTTATCCGGATCCAATAACGCCTTTAAGGCCAGCATGATTTTACGAGCGTCGGGTCCCCATTCCGTTTCCAGAAATGGCGCCATATTGCGTCCGGTGCCGTGTTCAGCTTTCAAAGCGCCGTCATATTTACCCACTGTCATCTCAATGACATCACTCATAAAGTGGCGATATTGATCAATTCCAGCGGTATCGGCAAATTCCTGAGTAATGACAAAATGGAGATTCCCATCCTTGGCATGCCCGAAAATAATGGCGTTATCATAGCCATGCTTCGCGAACAGATCCTGTAGCTCCACGCAGGCCGGCGCCAGGTCTTTCAGCCGAAAGCAGATATCTTCAATGATAACCGTGGTGCCGCTTTTCCGCACAGCGCCCACAGCCGGAAATAAACCCTTGCGGATATTCCAGTACTGGTCGCGTGTCTTCCGGTCTTCCGTGAAATTGGGTGGATAGAGCAGTTTGAGCTTCTCCAGCGCAGCCTGACCGGTATTCACCTTTTCAAGCAGGGCCGGATGTTCCGGCGCCTGAAATTCACAGAGCAATGCGGCCGCGCCGTCCGGCAGCGTTTTCAACTCCGGCGGCATCCCGGGTTCATCCTGAACGGATCGCAACGATGCCCGATCCATGAGTTCCAATGCCTCGGCACCGGCTGCTTTTAGCGGCGTAACAGCCTCAGCAGCAGCAAACAAGTCAGGGAACAGGAGTAGAGCCGCTGACTTGTACGGATCGTCGTTCAGCGTTTTGAAGGTGATCTCGCTGATAAATCCCAGCGTTCCTTCCGAGCCCACCAAAAGATGTGTCAGTATATCAATGGGCTTGTCAAAATCGAGAAACGCGTTGAGGGAGTAACCCATGGTGTTTTTACGCTGATATTTATCCCGAATGCGCTCGCGGAGGTAATCGTTGGTCTCAATCTGCTGTTTCAAGTCCAGTAAGCCGGCGTGGATTTGAGGCGCTTTTTGTTGCAGGATCCCGTCTGATTCGGGATCAGCAGAGTCCAATTGCAAACCGTTAGGCAAAACCATTTTCAGGGAATGGATGGTGTGGTATGAATTGTCTTTCACGCCACAGCACATGCCACTGGCATTATTGGCAACAATACCGCCTACGAATGCCGCGGCGATGGAGGCCGGATCGGGACCGATTTTTTTCCCGTAATGTCGCAGGTAATTATTGGCGTGTGACCCAATCACGGCAGGTTGTAATGTGATGGCCTCTGCATTTTCCGGAATGTGATATCCCCGCCAGTATTTGTTGATTTCCACCAGAATACCATCGGTAATGGACTGACCGGAGAGAGAGGTCCCGGCGGCGCGAAAGACCAGCGGTATTTTCGTCCTGTGGGCATAATCAAAAAGGGCCGCCACTTCGTCAGCAGATTTGGGCTGTACCACCACTTTTGGAATCAGGCGGTAAAGACTTGCATCGCGGGCATAGCTGTAGCGGTCAATCAACCGGGCTTTGACACGGTTTTTCTCCAACAACTGCTCTAAATCATGGATCAAATTCATACGCCCACCTCCCTATCAGTGCTTGCGCTGCGCAGGTATGTATAGAGGAAAAACTATGCCAATTGGCAAGTAATCAAAGCGGGAAGATGAGGAGAATAAACGAACGAAAACTTTTCTGCATGGATGGGTTCGAATTTTGAAAAATGAAATTTATAATTTCGCTTATTGGATTACCCATTCACTCCCATACCTATAAAACCATTCGATAACTTCGATAGATTCGATGTTTGCTCTTTTAAACCAAGGGAAGTAAAAATACACTTAACCGCAAAGGGGCTAGAGATGGCGCGAAGCTCGCAGAGCTTATTTTTTAGCTGCTGATCCGTCTTCGTCCGGCAATTCCCGGACTACGACGCGACAAGTAAACGCGGATTGGGCGGATTAAGAAACCACAGAGAACCCGGAGCAGGCACAGAGACCACAGCGTGAATGACCTAAATTGATGTAAGGGGCTTCTATGAATTGGGATTTACAAAGCCAGACATTCGGTTCATTCGAGTGCGTTATTTTTTTTACCGGGGAAAAAAACACCAGAGGTGTTTTCTATCTGTAGCAGCAGCGTTTCCCATTGTATCACATGAACCCTGTAGATAACGCCATATGGCAATACAAGTTATTTATGTGTGGTTGATGCACCATGTTTCTGGATCTCCAAATACTGTTTAATGACATGCGGTGCGAGTCCTGTGACACGATGAATAAAGTCTA
>JAIPJQ010000013.1 GCA_021734065.1 Fidelibacterota bacterium
CGGACGCCTATCTTGACCTGCTCATCTGTTCCTTTCAGTCGGTCATGCCACCCGACAACATTTGGACGCTGGAGGGAATTTTTCCCTATTCGGACGGTTCACTCGATTATGGGGTCGTGCTTATGATGGGTGGCGCAGGTTTCCGGCGATACGGCGTTGGCTTTCACTTATTTATCGGTGATAATATTGGAACTGTTAGCCGGTTAATCGGGTACCGGGTTGGTGACGAGGTGTGGGGCGATATTGATGTGATCACCGGTATTCAGGAGGAACCGCAGACACCCCGGGATTTTTCGATAAATGTCTACCCCAATCCCTTCAATCCCATTACCATGATTCGGTATGGCTTACCCCAATCAGACCAAGTTACTGTCGCTATTTTTGACGCACTTGGTCGTAGAGTGGCTGTCCTGGTGGACCAAGAAATGACCAGTGCTGGTATCCATAGAAAAATTTGGAATGCTACCGAAGAGGCGAGCGGTATTTACTTCATCCAAATCGCTTCTCAGACCCAAACCCGAGTACAAAAAGTATTACTCGTGAAATAATTCAAATCGAATTGAGGATTGTATACATATGAAAACGTCCTGGATGAAAATCTCACTATTCGGCTCGTCGGTAACCATACTTCTGGCCCAAGAACCTGCACCTGCCAATCGACTCTCCACTGTCATGGATGGTAATCAGGTGCGGACATTGATTTACAATTATGGTTCGATTGGACGGCCAAACACAGAGCCTTCGCTGGAATGGCCTGCCGAAAGTGGGCAGGGCTATGCTTTTGAATTCGGGCTTTTGGTGGGAACCAGGCTTGATGGAGAGAATGCTGAACCGATACATTTTATTGCCGATGGCTTGGTGGTGGGTGGCGTGGCCGGATCCAACCCAGATGGTACACGAGCAGATTGGGAACCAATGCCGGGCTACGTAGCGGATACAGAAGATGCCACCATCGCCCGGAGTGATGATCCGGCAACCTGGCCGTCTCATTGGGCTTCCTGGCCGGGACTGTCGGGGTGGGGAGAATTATTCGCAGATCTGGAATCGTACTATGTCATGGACGATCGTTTTGTCGGACGCCATGTGGACAATTATACCGCAATAGCAGACGATTCAAGTTACTGGGGAGCCGGTCTGCAGGTTGGGGTGCGAAGTTATCAATGGAGTTCTCCTGCACTTGCGGATGTTCTGCTTAATGTCTATGAAATCACCAATATCAGTGATCATTCCATGGATTCCGTAGTGGTGGGTATGAAAGGTGATCCACATATTGGAGGTGCCAATGACTACTCCGATGATAATGTGAGTATGTTTGATCGGCAGGGTGTGGAAGTGAGTCTGGCAGAACGCCAACCCGCCATTCAAAATTTGATTTATGCGTGGGATGACAATCAGCGAGGTGGTCCAGAGTTTGGTGACGACAATGTTGGTTTAATGGGGATTCATTTAATGGATCAGTTTGATGGTCTTGATATCGCCACGTTACGAGTTATGCAATATACCAGTAGTCATATAACTGAATCCCATTGGTGGGCTATTTTTAAGGAGGACTCGATATATCCTTCACAGTTTACTCAAAGAGCCGATAATATTGTCCTGTTCGGCACGGACTTTTTCCCTCTTACACCAGGCGAAACCAGGCGATTGGCAATCGCGTTCATTTTAGGCGAAACCAAATCTGATTTATTCCAGAATGCTAGAAACGCGGATGTTGCATTTCAGAATACTTTTATGCCCAACGCCAATCCACCGCACGCTCAGATTCAGAGTCCTGTAGCTGATGAGGTGGTCTCTAATACGGTAACTGTCAACTATTCCATCACCGCCGGTGGTGCACCCGTTGACCTGGCGAAATTGTACTACACCAGAAATGATAGTACCGGTTGGTTCTATATCGATGAAATTGATCCGGGCAATGGGATTTATGAATGGAGCACAGCCGTGCTGCCGGACGGGTACAATTATCAGATTGGTATTCAGGTTTTTGCCGGAGAGTCCTGGAATTTTTCCGTAAGCCCCCATTTTATTTTGAATAATCCAGGACCGGCAAATCCTGAAATACTTCCGTTTTATCCGTTATTTGAGCGCGAATTGGATAGTACGGTAGTCCTTAGTTGGCGGGCGGGCGATCCGGACGGTGATTCGGTGAACACGATTATCGAATACAGTACCGATAATGGGAATTCATGGCTAAATCTGACAACGAACACCGCAAGTATTTTTGACTGGGATACCCGGCAGTTTCCCAACAGCGAGAATTACAAACTCCGCTGGGGAGTAACACAGGATGACGCGGTGTACTATAGTGGTGCTTCGGTTCGATTTAGCGTGAGTAACGATTTTACCTCCCTGCCCGATTCCACGATAGAACATGCAGAGGGAAATTCCACTGGTCAGATCATTGTGAGCGTCATTCCGGAACAATCTATAACCGGCCACCCGTATGAGGTCACATTCACCGGACAATCTAACTTGACGCGATATAACGTCTCAGATATGGTGACCCATCAGCCGGTAATTCAAAATGAATTGCTACCCCTGTACCCTGAACAGGGAAGCCTGTTTGATGGGCTGCGATTATCATTTGTCAATCCGGAACCAAGTCTGAATCAGGAATCGTCAGGTTGGAACGAGGGTAATACGACGCTCACGACGGATTTGAGGCGTTTTAACAATACCACCATCCTGCCTTATGACTATGAGTTAGTATTTTTTGATACGCCAATAGATACCCCTTGGAACGTGTCCTATGGCGTCAATGTTAAAGTCTGGAACACGACCTTAGCAAAATATGAAGAAATGTTTTTATCCGATCACCACCCCCGTGATGGATTCATCGGACCGCTTGATAACTTGGTTCCAACCGACACGGATACGGCAGGGAATGTTTTTTCCCTCGGTTGGCAGGTCAGTTTCCATGCGCCCTCCTCCGGTGATACAATCCTGCCCGCACTGGGGGACACCTTTACCGTCATCACGAACAAACCATTCCTATCTGCAGATACCATTCACTTCAACACTGAACAATTTGTGACTGTGCAGGATAAGGAGGGTTTCTCAATCCCAAGGTCGCTGTTAGTGTATCAGAATTTCCCCAATCCCTTCAACCCCACCACCACTATCCGATACACAATCCCCGAAAAAAGTCAGGTCACAGTGACAATCTATGACCCATTAGGACGGGAAGTGAACACCCTGGTCAACGGGCAACAAACAGCCGGAGATTACGCGTTAAAGTGGAATGGAACAGACGCAGTCGGTCGTCAACTCAGTTCCGGATTGTATTTCTGTCAGGTGCAGGCAGGGGGATTTTCGGAATCGATTAAATTGGTGCTATTGCGTTAAATTTCGTCAGAGCTGGTCAACGAGATCCCTCCGCTGCGGTCGGGATGACACCGTAAAGGCATTTCTAATTTTTGGGTTTTTCTTGGTGTCCTTAGAGTCTTGGTGGTGAAATCAAGCCTTTCCCGTCAACAGGCCAATCAATGCCGGAGCGTACTTCGCTTTGATCTCGTGTAAGGAGGCTCGGGGCAGTTCCCAGGTAATGAGTTCCACACCATTCTCCTGCGCCCAGGACCCAAACGAACCGGGCGTGGGGTAGCCAATATTTTCCACCAATGGTAATCCGGTTTCCTGACTTAACCATTTGGCGGTAGGTGTGGAATGGGGATCATCGATACAGCCCAGGGCGGAATGAATGGAAATCACCAGCCGTGGTTTGATATCTTCCAGTAAATTCAGCAATGCCTGTGTCTCCGGTTCCGAAGCCGGCTCCGTCCCGGGACTCAGGGTCAGATCATCCGGGTTCTCACTGTCTTGCGGGTAGATCACCATCTCCGGTGACCAATTTTTCGTGGACCAGTTGCGGTTCAAATCCACGCCATTGGCATTGGCACGGGTGCCGTAGCGGAGTCCGTCCGGATTGGCGGTGACAATCACCGCGCAGGTCAGGTCCGCCAGATCAATCAGGCGCAGCGCATAGGAGAGCAGTACCGGTCCCTCAGCTTCATCGCCATGCTGACCGGCCATAATCAGTGTGTGGGTTTCGCGCTCTTTTTCGGGCAGCCATACTTCCAGTGGTAAGCCTTGTACGGATTCTCCGTAAATAATGGGTTCGCCACCAATGGTTCCGCGTATCGTTTTGATCGTATCTGACATGGGTATTTGCTCCTGCTGTCTCAGATTCTGCGTGAGTTCAGAGACAATATAAAAAAATCAGAGAAAGAGGAAGGAAGAAAGAGTAAGAGTAAGAATCGAGAACGAGTACGAGTACGCGAACGTGATAGAAGTTGCCAGATTTCCAGTGTCCGGTGTGGAATAACGAGATCTCTGCACTGCGCTTCGGCCGGGACGAGCAGCCTGTCTCAAAATTCAATGTTCACGGGATAAATGTCCAACCACACATGACAAATTGTGACCAGATCCGGAACATTTTGACTTTGCTGGGCTAAGCTTAGGTTAAATATTCCACTTGCGGTCGGAAGGAGCGCGAAATGAATTTGAAAACCCACCTCCCCAACCTAAAAATATATTCCATACTTATCGTCACGGGACTGGCGATAGTGACCGTGGCAACCTTAACCCTGAAAGGACAGAGTCGAAGCCCCATGACAACCAACAACGAAAATCAATCGAATTGGAATCAATTGACCCCGGAAGAAAAACGGGTCATTGTGGATAAAGGAACCGAACGACCCTTCACGGGCAAGTACGATGAGTTTAATGAGGAAGGGACATATACCTGCAAGCGCTGTAATGCGAAACTGTATCGCTCGGTGAATAAATTTGACGCCCATTGTGGTTGGCCGGCGTTCGATAAAGAAATCCCGGGCGCCGTAACCCGCAAACCGGACCCGGATGGCATGCGCACGGAGATATTGTGCGCCAATTGCGGTGCTCACCTTGGCCATGTTTTTATCGGAGAAGGATTTACCGAAACCAATACACGCCATTGTGTCAACTCCATCTCCATGAACTTCATCCCGGCCGGTGAGCAGGAATCGAAAATGGTTCAATCCGCCACCAATAAGGCCATTTTCGCAGGCGGCTGCTTTTGGGGGATGGAATATCAGTTCAAACAAGCGCCGGGTGTCATTGATGCAGTGGTGGGCTATACCGGTGGCACCAAAAAAAATCCCACCTATCAGGAGGTTTGCAACAACACCACCGGACACGCGGAGGCGATCGAGGTGACCTTCAATCCGGAGCAAACCACCTACGAAGCGCTGACCAAATTTTTCTTCGAAATTCACGATCCTACCCAGGTGAACCGGCAGGGACCCGACATTGGCGAGCAATATCGCTCGGAAATTTTCTATGTCGACAATGCCCAGAAAGTCACCGCGGAAAAACTCATGGGGATTTTGGAAGACAAGGGCTACCGTGTTGCCACAAAACTCACACCCGCGTCCCAATTTTACCCGGCAGAGGAGTATCACCAGGACTATTACGCAAAGACTGGCGGGTCACCCTATTGTCATATCTACACCAAACGTTTCTGAGGCCAGCACTTTAAGGCAAACACTCTCCCGGTCGGTCCTCACCCGATCGACCCAATTATTCTCTAAAGGGTTTAATACCCCGACGCTCGCGTCGTCGTTCGTCATGCCGAACTTGTTTCGGCTCTGTCTTAAAGATCCTGAAACACGTTCAGGGTGACGTAGTAAACACCCCGGTGCTTGCGGCGGGGATGATTTATTCCCCTTCGTCAGAATTCCGCTTGATTTCCAGACCGGAAGCAGGGCAGCCGAAGCGATCCCGGTGGTGTGAAATTTGCCAAGCAATTAGCAGCCCCATAGCGGGCGTGATGGAATAGATCTCACAACCGGAAGCGAAATTACCGGGTCAATCCGGTAAAAATCTTAAATGCGATTAGCATTAACTGTATTAAGTTATTATCGAACCAAACCAAAAAATGAGAATCTCAATTACCACCAAGTGCTTCCACACACGCCATTTGATCAGAGATGAACGATGAGGAATTTGCGGATTGCAGACTAGTATTTTCATAGGATTGATCAACAATGTGGCGCTGCTGCTGGCACTGGCGCTGCTGTTCGATATTATTTCCTTCAAAGCCAGAAAGGATTCCCTGCGGGTCCAGATTATTGTGGGATTGGGCATTAGCCTGATTGGTATCGCGGTAATGTTCGGTCACTGGGAACTTCGTCCCGGTGTCATTTTCGATACCCGCTCCATTCTACTCTCCATCACCGGGGTTTATTTTGGATTCATTCCTACCGCCATTGCTTCCGTGGTGACCATCCTGCTGCGCATCGCCCAGGGGGGCGGTGGGATGTATATGGGAATTGGTGTAATCGTCTCTTCTGCCGCTATGGGATTGTTATTGCGGTACGCGCATCGCGGGAAAATCGAAAATATTCAATGGCATGAAACCCTGCTACTGGGAATCACGGTCCATGTGGTCATGTTGACCTTAACGATTCTCCTGCCTGAAAATATCCGTCTGACCACATTCAAAAATATCGCCCTGCCGGTCATTACGCTCTATCCGGTGGGGACTGTTTTGTTGGGGAAATTGCTGGATCTGAGTCTGAAACGTAACCACATCGAAGTGCAACTTCGAACCAGCGAAAGGCAGCTTCGGGAGAGTCAGCGGGTGGCCGGTCTGGGATCCTATGTGCTGGACATTCGAACCGGCCAATGGGTGAGTTCGGAAATTCTGGACAAGATTTTCGGGATTGACGAAACCTATGCCAAAACGGTAGAGGGGTGGGAGGCGCTCATCCACCCGGAAGACAGAGCGATGATGGATCATCACCTCCGGAAGGAGGTGGTGGGGAAACGGGGGTACTTTGATAAAGAGTACCGCATTATCAATCAGACGACAAAACAGATGTGCTGGGTTCATGGTCTGGGAGTCCTGGAGCTCGATACCGAAGGTGAGCCCGTCAAAATGATGGGTACCATTCAGGATATTACCGCCCGGAAGGAGATTGAGCTGGCGCTCCAGCGGAGTGAGGAGAAATTCCGGGAGATTTTTAACAATGCCAATGACGCTATTTTTATTCATACCATTTTGCCGGATGGTGGGGCAGGGAAGTACATCGAAGTGAACGAAGTTGCCTGTCGGCGGTTGGGTTACTCACGGGATGAATTGCTCCAATCAGGACCGGCCGACATCCGCGCGCCTGAGTTTGGTGCTAATACCGATGAATTGTTGCAAGAGATGATCAAGCACGAGCGATACTCCACCGAGCTGGTGCATCGGACCAAAACCGGCGAGACGTTTCCCGTGGAGGTGAATACGCATGTTTTTGATCTGGCGGAGGAGAAGGTGGTTCTGGCGGTGGCGCGGGATATTTCCCGCCGGCGGCAGATGGAGGAGGAATTTCGGCAGGCACAAAAAATGGAATCCATCGGGCGTCTGGCGGGTGGCATTGCCCACGACTTCAATAATCTGCTCACGGTCATTAACGGATATGCCTCTATCTTGAGCGAAGAGGTGAAAGAGGGGGAGTCCGCCCAGGCCATGCTGGGAAATGTTCTCAAGGCCGGGGAACGGGCGGCCCGACTCACCAATCAACTCCTGGCCTTCAGCCGCAAGCAAATTCTCAAGCCGGAAATTCTGAATCTGAACACACTGGTGGAAGAAACCCAAACCATGCTGCGGCGCATCATTTCAGAGAATATCGTGCTGAAGACCAAATTGGAACCGGCGTTGAAAACCATCAACGCGGACCGGGGACAGATTGAGCAGGTGATCATCAACCTGGTGGTGAATGCCGGGGATGCCATGCCCGATGGCGGTACGCTGACGCTGGAAACCCAGAATGTTACACTGGGTGACGATTATGGTGAACGCCATCCGGAAGTGGCTCCGGGAACCTATGTACTTTTTGCGCTAACGGATACCGGCGTGGGCATGTCTCCGGAGACTCAGGAGCACATTTTCGAGCCATTCTTCACCACCAAGGAAAAGGGCAAGGGAACCGGACTGGGTTTAGCCACGGTCCATGGAATTGTCCGCCAAAGTGGCGGCTTTGTCTGGGTGTACAGTGAATCGGGGAAAGGGACTGCTTTTAAAATTTATCTACCTGTTTCGGAATCAGAGGTGCAACCCGCCGGCGCCGCGATAACTCCCGCCCGATCTTTATCGGGTAGTGAAACGGTGCTGGTGGTGGAGGATGAAGTGTTTGTCCGCCATCTGGCCCGGGATATCCTGGTGAATCATGGGTATGCCGTACTGGAGGCAGCCGAAGGCCAAACCGCGGTGGGTTTGTACGGAGAAGAAAGCGGTTCTGTTGACCTTATTCTCACCGATGTGGTGATGCCTCACATGAGCGGGAAACAGTTGGTGGAGCGCATCCGGACGATGGGACACAAGACACCGGTGATTTATATGTCTGGCTATACGGAGAATGCCATTGTTCACCACGGCGTGCTGGAAGATAATGTGAATTTCATTCAGAAACCCTTTGGTCCCAATCAGTTGCTGGAGATGGTCCGGCGCGTTCTTGATCGAAGTCGACAAAGCTGAGCCCCGGGACCGGGCATTCCATCTACTTATTAGAATGGAATACCCAGCGCCGCTGCCTGACCAAGGTTTCACTCTTGTAAATATCTAACCGACGGCTACATTTGTTTTATATGGGAAAACTCACCCTCAAGAATCTGGTTTTTTACGGCTACCATGGCGTCCAGGATTACGAGAAAGAACTGGGCGGCCGGTTCGAGGTTGATATCACGGTGGCCTATCCCTTTCGCCGGGCAGCCCGGGAGGATTATCTGGCTGGGGCGGTGGATTATCAGAAGGTTTATGAGGTGGCAAAAGCCATGGTGACCACCCGTAAATATCATCTTATCGAAACCTTGGCCGACCACATTGCCGATGCCATTGTGGAGCAATTCGATGTTGATGAAGTCCGGGTGATTGTCCGAAAGAACAAGGTTCCCATTGATGCTGTGCTGGATTATGTGGAAGCCGAAGTAATCCGGAAAGGAACCGATCGTCCATGAGTCAGGTGGTGGTGAGTCTGGGATCGAATATGAGCCGACCTCTGAATCAACTGGAAATAGCCCTGGAGCGACTGCGGAAGAATTTCACCCACGTTCAATGCAGCTCATACTATCTCACTGACCCGGTAGGCGGACCTGTTCAACCGGATTATGTAAATGCCTGTGCAATATTTGAAACAAGTCTGCAACCGGACCAGGTTTTGAAAAAATTGCAAATCATGGAAGAAGCCGGTGGCCGGACCCGCAATGGTGAACGCAATCAACCGCGCACATTGGATATTGACATTATCCTGTATGATGATCTGGTCCTGGATGAGGCGGAATTCATATTGCCCCATCCACGCTTTCGCGAACGCCGGTTTGTGTTGGTGCCATTAGCAGAATTAGCACCCCATCTCATTGACCCGGTGAGCGGGAAGACGATTGTGGACCTTCTGAAACAATGTCCGGATGTCCACGGGGTTGAACAATTGGATACTGAAATCAGCGCATGAGACCGTTATATCATATTGCGATTGAGGGGGTGATTGGTGTTGGGAAGACCAGTCTGGCTGAACGACTGGGGGAGCGTTTGTCCGCGAAACTCATCCGGGAGGAATTTGATGAAAATCCTTTTCTGGAGAATTTTTACAAGGACAAAAAACGCTACGCTTTTCACACCCAGCTATTTTTCCTGTTAAGCCGCTACCGACAGCAGCAGGAGCTGCGTCAGACGGATTTGTTCGCCAATCTACTGATCACGGATTACATGTTCCAGAAGGACCGGCTTTTCGCGTATCTGAATCTGGAAGAGAAGGAACTGGCACTATACAATAACATCGCCAATCTCCTGGAAGCCAACATTACCAATCCCGATTTGGTGATCTATCTGCAGGCGGACACGGATCGGTTATTGTACAACATCCGTAAACGCGGCCGTGAAATTGAAGCCCCCATAACCCGTGATTATATTGAAGCGCTGAATAAGATGTACAACGAATTCTTCTTTCATTACAACAGTTCGCCGCTACTGATCATCAATGCCACGGAGATTGATTTTGTTGAGAATCCGGATGACCTGGAGGAGCTGATCAAAACCATTCGCCAACCCATCACCGGCACCCGGTTTTTAAATCCCATTAGACATTAGCGATTGGGTGATTTTAAGGCTTTCAAAAATGCTGCCAGGCTGAAACATTCATTGAAAACAAACATAGATAGTTCACATGTCAAAATTCATAACATTCCTGATTCTGTTCTACCTGATTTACCGCGGTTCCCGCTGGTTGCTTAGCAAAATCAAGATCCAAAGCGACGAAAAATCCAAAGTGGGTGGTAAGCGTCAGGCACAGCGCAAGCTCAATATCGACAAGCGCGATATTGAGGATGCCGATTACAAAGACATTCATTCCGATTAATTTCCCATTGCCCGGGCATGCATCCGTCCTGGTTTTAGTCGCAAAGGAGTAATGTTTCATGCAGGCTCTGCAATATCACAAGTTTGGCGGACCCGATGTTCTGAAACTGGAGAACCTCCCGGATCCCGAGGTCACTCGCGATACCGTTTTGGTGCGGATGAAAGCCACGGCCTTGAACCATTTGGACATCTGGGTTCGGAATGGTATTCCCGGACTTCCCATCATAATGCCCCATGTTCCCGGAAGCGATGGCGCCGGGGTTGTAGAGGCGGTGGGGCGTAATGTGTCCGGCTGGAAAGCGGGCGATGAGGTGGTCATTCAGCCGGGAACCTTTTGCGGACACTGTGAAGCGTGTCAGCGTGGCCAGGAAGATTTGTGCCCTGAATATGGCATTCTGGGCGAAACCAGCCCCGGTGTCATGCAAACGCTGAAGAACTACGACCCGGTGAACCTGGGACGGAAACCCGCCAACCTGACCTGGGAGGAGAGCGCAGCTTTACCGCTGGTCTATCTCACTGCCTGGAACATGCTGATAAACCGGGCGGAATTAAAGGCCGGGGAAACCGTTTTGGTGCAGGGCGCCAGCTCCGGTGTGGGCATGGCGGCGATTCAGATTGCCAAGCATGTCGGTGCAACGGTGATTGCCACGGCGCGTACGGCTGTGAAGCGTACCGCAGCCGGACTATTGGGCGCGCACTATACGCTGAATTCCGCCGAGCCCAAGATGTATAAAGAAGTGAAATCCCTGACCCGGGGCAAGGGTGTGGATGTGGTGGTGGAGCATGTGGGGCAGGCCACCTGGCAGAATAGTTTGCGATCCCTGGGATTTGCCGGGCGGCTGGTGACCTGCGGTGCTACCACCGGACCCGTGGCGGAGGTGGAAATACGACATATCTTCTCCAAACGACTCTCCATTTTGGGTTCCACCATGGGATCTGTTGCAGATTTCAACGCGGTACTCTTTCTGGCGGAAAAGGGTGTATTAAAACCCTGGATTGATCGCGTATTCCCGTTGGATAAAGGTCAGGCAGCACACACGTATCTGGTATCTGAGCATGGATTTGGCAAAGTGGTCATTTCAATGGAGTAGCTAATCGTGTCGCGATTCGAAAAACATGTTTTTATCTGCACCAATGAGCGTCCGCCGGGTCATCGCAAGGGCTGTTGCGCTGATTGTGGCGGAAACCAGATTAAGGCGATGTTGAAAGCACGGGCAAAGGCGGCAGGCTTGAAGGATACCATTCGAGTCAATGGTGCCGGCTGTCTGGATGCCTGTGAATACGGACCTTCCATTGTGGTGTATCCGGAAGGGATTTGGTATGGTTGCGTACAACCGGAAGATGTGGACGAAATTTTCCGCTCCCACCTCCAATCGGATGAACCGGTAGCCCGACTCATGATTCCGGAAAAGGAGCTGCAATCCATCGCCACCCGCTCCACCAGCCAGCGGTTCGATGAACCCCGACCGTGTCAATCGCCTGAAAACACTTGATTCTCCTGGCAAAACCGGATGTTTTCACTGTGATAAGCGCTTGTTGTCATAGCCCTCAGTTCATAAAATTGCGTGCTATGAAATCCACAGTCAGCAATACTCCAATATACTCTCAACTTACCATCTCATCCGACTGCCGGGAAATGGAGCAGGTGAAGGCATTTTTGAACGACTTTCTCCGGGAACATGATTTCGACGAAGCGGAAGCTGAAGACATTCTGGTGGCCGCCCAGGAGGGGGTCACTAATGCAATTATCCACGGAAATAATTTAAGTGTACAAAAATGCGTTCGGCTGGAATTGTACCTGAATCCTTCGCAATTAAAGATCGTGGTGAGTGACAATGGGGTTGGGTTTGACATGGAATCCCTGGCGGATCCCACTGATCCG
The DNA here is from genome assembly GCA_021734065.1 of Fidelibacterota bacterium. Taxonomy (GTDB): domain Bacteria; phylum Fidelibacterota; class UBA8477; order UBA8477; family UBA8477; genus UBA8477. The sequence goes on from JAIPJQ010000013.1 coordinate 12,258, forward strand.
GAGAACCGGATGAAGAGTAACGGCCGGGGTCTCATGTTTATTCGTACCTTCATGGACCAGGTAATGAACCAAACCAATGGTGACGGACATAAGTTGGTAATGATCAGGAACCGGGTATGAAGCAAATCGCTATTATTACGGTTTTTCTGATAATGACAAGCGCGGTCACCGCACAGGAAAAGGATAGGCGTGAGACCTGGGGTTTTAATGCCGAACTGCTCCAGTATGGCGGCAGTTTTGGCGGCATTTGGCAGATGGATATGAATCCGGATTGGGCAGTGGGCGCAGAAGCCAACTGGACATTTGTGCAGACCGGGCAGTCATTGGAATTCTATGATCCTTATACCGGACAGTATTATCAGGTAGGTTCACAAAACCTGTCCATGCTGAAATTCCTGGGTGGGGTGACATGGTATCCCTTCGCCGAATCCATGGATCCCTCTTTCCAGTTCGGATTTTACGCGGGTGCGGGACCCATTCTGGCAATGGATACGGATGATGAGACCTCCGACATTACCCGTTGGCGCCATGTGCGGGGTTATCCCTCTATTTATGCCAAAGTGGGAATGGAATTCAAAATACGCCAGCAGGGCATGGGGATTTACATTTTCCGATTGGGTTTGGATGCCACAGAATTTGAAACGGAAATAGATGGTCAGTCCAGGTATCAGGGAATATTTCTGCAAGTGGGGATGGAGTTCCCGCGCTACAGATGAGTTTGGAACAGGTTTTTTTACCGGATCTGGATCTTGACGCTCCTTCCCTGAGAATCACGGGTTCCGAGCTACACCATCTGCGGACGGTACGACGATTTGGACCCGGGCAGCAGGTGGTGGCAGTGAGTGGGAAGGGACACGCCAGAACGTTGACATTGGAAAAAATTGAGAAAGATACTGCTTACGCCCAGGCCGGTGTATTACGAACCGATGCCGGGGAGCTGGCATTGCCACTCACGCTGTGTGTAGCCAATCTGAAATCGGACCACCTGGAATGGGTTGTGGAAAAAGCCACCGAATTGGGCGCCTGGCGGATTGTTCCGCTGCTCACCGATCACACGGTGAAAAAAGGTCTGCGGTTAGAGCGCCTGGAGCGCATTGCCATCAGCGCCCTGAAGCAGTCCGGACGCTCCCGGTTACCGGTGATTGATGCGTTAACGCCATTTGACAGCGCACTCCGGAATTTGAACACGGGTGAACATTGGTTCTGCATAGCCGCACCCTCGGCGAGACCCGTGGTGACGCTCACTACCAAACCCGCCACCCAGCCACTCACGGTGTGGATCGGTCCTGAAGGTGATTGGTCGGAAGAGGAATGGTCCCTGGCAATGGCGCGTGGACTGACGCCGGTTGACCTGGGTTCCCGTCGTCTGCGGGCAGAGACCGCCGCCATCAGCGCCATGAGCACGGTGAGTCAATGGATCGAGTTTTCAGATAATAGGATTTGATAAACCATCGTATGATTGAGGAGTTTGGCCATGGAAGAAAACTGTGTTTTTTGTAAGCTCATTGCGGGGGAAATGCCGGTTGAAAAGCTGTTTGAGGATGAGGAAATCATGGCTTTCAATGACATTAATCCCCAGGCGCCCACCCATTTTTTAGTCATCCCAAAACAGCACATCGCCAAGCCCGGCGAGATTCAGGATGGCGATGAGGCATTGGTGGGAAAACTGGTTCATCGGGCGACCAGGCTGGCTCATAAACTGGGTCTGGGAAATGGCTACCGAATGGTGATCAATCATGGGGATGACGGCGGACAGACCGTTTTTCACCTCCATGTGCATGTTCTGGGTGGCCGGCGTATGCTTTGGCCTCCGGGCTAAATCGGGAGATTGAGCGGGTTGTGATTCTGGAATCGTTGAAATTGAGTTGGCATGTATATATCTGAGTTGATGATCAAGGGTTTCAAGTCCTTTGCGGATCCCACCAAGGTCAAGTTTGACCAGGGCATTACCTGTATCGTGGGACCCAATGGTTGCGGAAAAACCAATGTGGTGGATGCTATCCGGTGGGTCCTGGGTGAGCAGAAATCCTCCGTATTGCGTTCTCAGAGTATGCATGATGTCATTTTCAGCGGAACTGACGGACGCAAACCGCTGGGGTTTGCAGAAGTATCGTTGAATATCCACAACAACCGGGGCGTTTTGCCGGTTGAATACACGGATGTGACCATTACCCGCCGTGTGTTTGGCGATGGTACCAGCGAGTATTTTCTGAATAAAAATGCCTGCCGGCTGAAGGATATCCTGAATCTGTTCATGGATACGGGGATGGGGGCGGACGCCTATTCAGTGATTGAGTTGAAGATGGTGGAATCCATCCTCAGTGAGAGTAAGGACGAACGGCGCCGACTCATTGATGAAGCGGCCGGTGTGAATAAATACAAGCAGCAGCGCAACCTTTCCTTCCGCCGTCTCCAGTCCACCGAAGCGGATTTACTGCGCATTCGCGACATTCTCAATGAGGTGGAGAAAAATGTCACCTCCCTGCGCCGCCAGTTAAAGCGCTACAACCGCTACGAAACGGTGAAACAGCAGTTGCAGGAGGATGAGGTGGCATTGGCCATCTGGAATATTCACCAGCACCTGAATCAGATGGAACCGCTCCGGAATCAGGTAAGCGACCTGCGGCATAAGCACGAAGAACAGTCGGAAAAATTATCGCTGACGGAACAGCAGGCTGAAACCATGCAAACCGAACTCGGCGAGTTGGAAACCCGTCAACGCGGGCAGCGGGAGGTGGTGCACCAGCAGGAAGCGGTGGTAAACGACCTGGAGCGCAAACTCCTCATCGCCGGGGAAAAGGTGGCCGCTGCCACAGCGGCGTTGGACCGTCTTAAAGTTGAAGATCGCTCTCTGCAGGAACGGCTGGAGACCACCCAAAATGTGCAGGCGGATCTGGAAAACGAGCGAGAGCATCTGTTGCCCCGAATCGATGAAAAGCGCGCGTTGAATGAATCGCTGAAGGCCGATTTCGACCAAGCGGTGAGCCTCTACCGGGAAGCTCAGTCAGAATTTGATACCCACAATCACAAACGGGTGGCGTTACTCAATGCAGTGAGTGAGCTGAAGCATCAGCAGGAGCGGTACACCCAGGCCATTACCCAGTACGAAGAGAATCTAAAATCCCTGACGGAAAAGCGGGAGCGACTGAAGGCGTCTGAGAAGAATTATCAGCAGGATTTGTTCGGCGCTTCCAATGAGCAGACGGGCGTGGAAAATGTCTATAAAGACCTGGACCAGCGCATTCAGGATATGGAAGCAAAATTCCAGGAGACCCAATCCAAACTCAACGAGATTCGCGAGACCCTGGCACAGAAACGCGGTGAACGGGTGAGTGTGGAAAACCAACTCAGCTTCTACGAAGAGCTTCTGGAGACCGGTGAAGGTTATTCCAGCGGCGTACGCAGCGTGTTGAATGCCAGATCAGAGCTGGATGGCATACTCGGGACGGTGGCCGATGTGGTGAAGGTGGACGAGAAGTATGAACGGGCTATCCAGGTGGGATTGGGCGCCATGGCCGAGGTGATCGTTACCCGTGACAGTAAAACTGCCCAGGCCGCTATCGAATTTTTAGAGCGGGAGCAGAAGGGGGCAGCAACCTTTTTTCCCCTGAAAAATGTCAGTAACAAACGAGCCTCCAAAGCCGGATTACAGGGCGAGGGTGTCATCGGACCGGCTTTAGATTTTGTGACCGTTTCCACCAATGAAAAACCGCTGGTGGAAGCGTTGTTGGGCGATCTGTTTCTGGTAGAAGATGGGTTTAAGCCGGACTGGAAGGCATTTCAGGGGCGGGTGGTGACCGAATCGGGAAAATTACTGGATGCCACCGGATTTATGCGCGGTGGTCAGGGCGGCGAGGAGAAAAACAGCATTGTGGGACGCCGCGACCGGATTGACCAATTGCGGAAGCGTCATACCAAACTGGTGGATACAATTGAATCGTTGTCCGGCGAGGTGGAGCAGTACCATAATCAACTGGGTCAATTGGAGCGGGACCTGCGTCAAACCCGCACGGAGCGAGAGAACCAGCGGCAGGTGATGTTGGAGTTTGACCGCCGGGTATCCCGCGCGCAATACGGTATCTCCACCACCAGTGCAGATCTGAAGTCGTTGGATCAGGAAGAAAAACAGACCCGGTTGCATCAAAAGGAGACTGAGAAAAAATTAGCCGCCATTCAGCCTGAGATTGAGAAAAAACAGCAGGAATTGGCCACGCTGGATGAATCGGTGAAGCAGGTTGAAAGCCGTCTGCAGACCCTTTTGATGGATCGGGATGCCGCCAGTGAAAAGGTCCAGACCAGCCGGATTGAAGTGGTGAATCTGGAAAATGAGTTCCAGAACCTGGAAACCCGGCTCAAGGGATTGGCGGAAAATGCGGCGGAAATCAGCGAACGGCTGGTGCAGATTGATCAGGACCGCAAGGGAAACGAAGCAACCCTTGTTGAAAATCGCCAGATCCAGACCGAGTCCGACCAGGCTTTATCAGAAGCGCGGGAGCATCTTCAACGCCATCAAGAGACTTTTACCAACGCGGACAAAGCCTATCAGGATCGGCGGTTGGCCTACAATGAACTGGAGCACAAACTCCGGGCTCTGCGTCAGGAACGGGAGCGCATGGGCGAGGCGCTGAAGCGGCTGGAACTCAAACTGACGGAAATGAAGTCCGAACGGCAACGCATTGTGGATCGCATATTCGAAAAGTATGAAGTGGAATTGCCACCAACGCCCGAACCGGTTGACATTGATCCGGAAGAGGTGAAAAAGCGCATCGGCCGCAGCCTGAAGTTCATCGAAAATTTGGGACCCATTAACATGGCGGTGAAGGACGAATTCGAAGCGGAACAGTCCCGTCTCAATTTTCTCAATGAACAGCAAGCTGATTTGATGGACGCGAAAACCAGCTTGCTGGAAACGATTTCGCGATTGGACCGGGTGGCGCGCAAGCAATTCCGGGAGACATTCGAGCTGGTGCGGGAAAATTTCCAGGCCACTTTTCAGATGTTATTTGACGGTGGCGCAGCGGACATTCGCCTGGAAAATGCCGATGATCTGCTGGAGAGTGACCTGGTGATAACCGCCACACCCAAGGGGAAAAAGACCCAGAATCTGAAAATGTTATCTGCCGGTGAAAAAGCACTCACTGCCATCGCCCTGCTGTTCGCCATTTATCAGGTAAAACCAAGTCCGTTCTGTATTCTGGATGAGGTGGATGCCCCGCTGGATGATCACAATGTTCGCAAGTACACCAAAATTCTGGAACACTTCACCACCAACACCCAGTTTATTGTCATTACACATAATAAACTGACCATGGAAGCTGCGCGCTATCTCTATGGTGTGACCATGGAAGAGGAGGGGGTGTCCAAACTGGTTTCTGTGAAATTTGTTTAAGGCGGTTTGAACCTTCTGCGCGGTAGGCGCGGGATTGGTACGGCCGCATAGAAGGGATAAGATCATGGTATGGGGATATAAATTTTACCGCTACCGGATCCGGACGCTCGCCTTTGCTGTCGGGATATTTTTAATTCTGGGAGGGATGGCACACGCTCAAGCCTCATCCGTCAAACAGGGTACCCACGGTGATCTGGGCGTGGCGGTGGACCTGGCACAATACCGGCTGCAGGGTGGTGTCATGCTGGAAGTATATCTGCTGGTTCCCCGGGCAAATTTTACCTACCAGCCATCGGAAGACGGTGGCTACGAAGCCCGGGTCTTTTTCCAGGTGGCGCTCATACAAAATGACTCGGTGCGCTATCTGGATCGTTGGCCCCGTAACTACCATGTGGCAGACCTGGACGAATTGAAGGGCTCCCAAAAAATTCCGGATCTCACCAGTTTCGCAGCTTTGGCAGGCGAGTATACCCTGTATGTGGAAGTAATTGACCTGAATCAGGATGTGCGCCAAACGGTGGAGCAACCAGTCAATCTGCTCACCTTCCCGGATAAAGGTCTCACCATCTCTGATCTGGAATTGGCCAATAATATTGTTACAGCCCGCAGCGAAAATGAATTCACCAAGTACGGAAAAGATGTGGTACCCAACGCGGATCGGGTTTTCGGCGTAAACTCCCACCTGATGTACTATTTCACCGAAATTTACAATCTCTCCGGAAGTGGCGAATATGTTGTGGTGAATGAAGTAAGCGACCTCAATGGCGAGATTGTGAAGGAATTTCCCGAGCGGGTGAAAAAATCACCGGGAACATCAGCCGTTGACATGGGAGCCGTGAATATCAATAGCATTCCCTCGGGGATTTACCAGCTCCGTTTACGTGTTACCGATAAATCCACCGGGGAGGAAGCTACCCGTAGTAAGACTTTCTACATCTACCGGCCGGGTCAGGTACAACAGACAGAGGCTGGTCACGAATACGATAAGCTGGATGAAGAACAGTTGGATCAGATCTACGAAGTGGTGAAACTGGTCATGATTAAGCGGGAAAAACAGCTTTACGAGAGCTCGGATGTGACGGGGAAACGCAATGTGCTATACGCTTTCTGGACTCAGCATGATCCCGACCCTGAGACGGACCTCAATGAGTATAAGCAGGATTTTTATGAGCGTGTGGAAATGGCCAATCGCGAGCTGGGAACCAGCAACCGACCGGGTTGGCAGACCTCCCGTGGACGCACCCTCATCAAATACGGCCGGCCCAATGAGATTGAACGGGCGCCCTTAACCACGGAACAACGGCCGTACGAAATTTGGTACTACTACGAAATTGAAGGGGGCGTGGAATTTGTATTCGTGGACAAACGCGGTTATGGTGACTATGAATTGGTTCATTCGACTGAGCGCAGTGAAGTTTCGGATCCCAACTGGCAGCGCTGGTTGAAATAGTATCCGCTGGTTAAGCCCCTGTAGAAATTCCTTAACACAATTAATTGAGCATGCAAACAAGCAGATATTAACAATAAAACAAAGAAATTATGGCGCTATGATGAAGGTTCGAGTTGGAGTTGATCTGGGAGGGACAAAAGCCCGGATTGGTGTGGTGGATGAAGCGGGTCAATTGCTCACGCTGGGTGATAAAATCTATGTAAAGGATTTCAAGAGCGCTGCTGTGTTGGTCAAGGCATTGGTGAGGGATGTACGGCAAATTTTCCGCGCCAATACTCAGTGGGAGCTGGCGGGAATCGGGATCGGATCGCCGGGTCCGCTGGACAAATCCCGTCGGCGAGTGCTGAATACACCCAATTTGAAAATATTGGCTTATTTTGATTTGGTGGAAGCTTTTGCGAGTCATTTCTCTGAGCCGGTTGTAATGAATAATGATGCCAATGTCTTTACCCTGGGCGAGGCGTTGTATGGTGCCGGCCGAGGTATGGATGTGGTGTATGGGATGACATTGGGCACCGGCTTTGGGAATGGATTGGTCTACCGGGGTGAGATTTTCGACGGCGCCCACGGCGTGGCCACCGAGTATGGTCTGGCGCCCTACGCGGAGGACGTAGTGGAACACTATGTTTCGGGCCGGGCGTTGGAACGCTATTATCAGGACTTCACCAACCAGAAGTTGGTCGGTGCGGAGATTTTCAAACTGGCGGAAGGTGGCGATGAGTTGGCGATCCGGGCTTTTAAGTTGCTGGGATACCATTTAGGTAAAGCCTTAATTCCGGTGGTGCGTTTGATTGACCCGAAAATGATGATTATCGGGGGATCGCTGGCAGCGGGTTTCCCGTGGATTTACGAGGCCGCCTGGCCCATTCTGAAAGAATTGCTCTGGGATGACCAGGAAGACAGCCTGCAACTGGTTCCCGCCAAGCTGGGCGATGCTGCCCCGGTGATTGGCGCGGCGGCTCTGATTCCGGGTAAGCCGAGCTAAAGCGCTACCCGGCTATGCTCCTCTCACTGATTCGATATTTTTTACGGGTGCACATACCCATGATTATCACGAACACCGTGAAATATTTTGTGAGCCAATGGCAATGAATTGTGTTCTGACTACCCTGACCACACCATTCAGGTCGTTGCCAATGGGCCTGATTGACCTGCTGTATCCACCGGTGTGCGAAATTTGTGGTGAGAAATTAGCTTACCCTGCTTACCTGGTGTGTGATGACTGTCTGGACCAGGTGGCGTTCAAGGGCTATTCCCTGGATACTTTTTCCATCCATGGTGATGTGGCATTGGATGGCGCTTGGTGTTTGACCGATTTTGTACCGGTGATGCAGCAATTGATCCATCTGTTGAAATACAATCGCCGCACCCGGGTGGTAGAACGGCTCTGTGATTTTTGGACGTCGGAAATCAGCCGGTGTCTCGATGGTGTGGCGTATGACCGGGTGGCACCGATTCCCCTTCATCCCCGAAAAGCCAGGGAACGCGGTTACAATCAGGTGGCCGGGTTGGCACGCTGGTTGGGTGTTTATCAAAACATCCCGCTGTCCCTGGATTTACTCGCGCGTACCCGTTACACCACCACCCAGACGCAGCTCAATGCAGAGAAGCGCCATTCCAATGTTTCGGGTGCATTCCGCCTAAATGCGCCTGTGGAAGGAATGAATATCCTGCTGGTGGATGATGTCTTGACCACCGGCTCCACCGCCAATGCCTGCGCAGCGGTTCTAAAAGCTACCGGTGCCCGCCGGATTGACCTGCTGACACTGGCCACGCCCTCCCAGATGGATGCCTGACATACCTTGACTTGGCAAGAATTTTGTAGTAACCTATTGTTGAGTTACGATGCGTGTAAAGCACATAAGACTAGAAATAACAATATATAAGCGCCTGATACACATGTGGTCAGGTTTGTAAATAAAATGAATTAATTACCAGGATAGAGAGGACATCATGAAAGTTTTTCAATCACCACCAAGTCTCAATACAACCCGGCGTTTTCCGGACAATATGACCAATGCCCATGCCCTGTTACTGAAAGCAAAAATGGGTGAGAAGGGCAACCGCAAGGAGACCGGATACGCGGTTCCAGCTTTTAATGTTACCACATTTCAGGGCATTAATGCTGCATTCAAAGCCTTTGAACTGTTAGGCTCTTCGGGTCTGTTGGCCTTTTCCAACAGTGCCTTAAAACATTTTGGTCTGGGTGATCCGCTGTTTGGACTGGAGGTAGCTTCCGAATATGTGGCGAAAATGGCCAAGCGCTCCAGTGTTAAGATCGCCACCCATCTGGATCACGGCGATTATACCAGTGAAGCCGGCCGAAAGGTTGTACAGGGCGCCGTGGAAATGCTCACCAGTGTCATGGCGGATAATTCAACAGATCATAACACCAAAAAATCCACCGACCTGGCCGACAATATTGGGTACACCCGCGAAGTGGTGAATATGGCGCATCCGGTGGGCGTCTCTGTAGAAGGCGAATTAGGTGTTCTGGCCGGCGAAGAGGATGAGGATACCAAATCTGATTTTTCCACCTACACGAATCCGGATGAATTTGAAAAATTCATTACCGAAACCGGCGTATTGCTCATTGCACCCACCATTGGAACCATGCACGGACCCAACAAAGGCAAGCCGGGTCAGAAGGTGAAGCTGAACATTGAATTGGCGCATGAGCTGTTGAAAATTGCCGACCGGGTCCAGCCTGAGACGGTATTTGTTGCCCACGGCGCATCCACGCTGTATCCACAGGTGGTTGAGTACACGGTGAATCAAATGGGGCAGATCGGTTCCGCACTGGCAGATCGTTTTACACAGACCTGGAAGGATTTTGTGGGCACCGACTGGAAACAGATCAAGGGGCTGATCAGCGCCGGATTCGCCAAAATCAATACCGACACCGAGAATCGACAAACCTATCTGGCCGGGCTGTTGGGTGCAGTGAATGAAAATTCAGCCAAAATCGACATTCGCTGGTACGACAATCAGACCACTGACGCCATTACCCAGAGCTACATCATGAAGCTCATCATGGCCGGTGATTATGGTGTCTGGTACGAACCCAAAATCAATGTGGATAAATTTGTCTTCGATTTGAATCGTTCCCTGAAAGAGGCAATCGAAGCTGCCAAATAAACGATGACTGCTACACAAAACACACCATCCGGGGCGTTATCATGTTGAAACCAAAATCTGTTGAAGAACTGGCAGTTCAGGGCAAACGGGTATTTGTTCGTACAGACTACAATGTGCCGTTGAACGAGCAAACGGAAATTACGGACGATTTGCGGATTAAAGCATCACTACCCACGATCCAATACCTGCTGGAAAATGGTGCCGCGGTGATTTTGGCTTCCCATCTGGGGCGTCCCAAGGGTGAGCGCAAACCCGAAATGAGTCTGGCGCCGGTGGCGGAGCGATTAAGCCGGTTATTGGAGCGGCCGGTCCGGTTTGCGGAAGACTGTATTGGCGCTGCAGTAGAAGCACAGACCCGGGCGCTTAAGGCGGGTGAGACACTGTTGCTGGAAAATCTGCGGTTTCATGCGGGCGAGACCAAAAATGACCCTGCGTTTTCCGCTCAGTTGGCACAGCTGGCTGATGTGTATGTGAATGACGCCTTCGGAACCGCCCACCGCGCCCATGCGTCCAATGTGGGGATTACCGAACATTTCACTGAAAAAGGTGCCGGATTCCTGCTTATGAAAGAGGTGGAATTTCTGGTGGATGCCATCCAAAAACCCGAGCGACCGTTTACCGTGGTCATGGGTGGCGCTAAAATTTCCGGAAAGATCGATCTGATCAAATCCCTGGCAGAGCGAGCCGATTACATTCTTATTGGCGGGGGAATGGCGTTTACCTTTCTGGCAGCGCCACCACTCCGGCATGATGTGGGCAGTTCGCTGGTGGAAACGGATAAATTGGAACTGGCTACCCAGATCATGGAATTTTGTGCCAATCGGGAGGTGAACCTGGTGTTACCAACCGATTGCGTTGCGGCGGAGGAGATCAGCAGCAGTGCTGAAACCCGAAATCTTTCAATTCGGTCATTGACCCATGGACTGATGGGTTTGGATATTGGACCCCAGACACTGAAAACTTTTGAGTCGGTCTTGAAAGAATCCAGGACCATTTTGTGGAACGGACCCATGGGGGTATTTGAGCACGAACCATTTGCGAATGGGACCCGGCGGGTGGCTGAGACCCTGGCAGAACTGACCGCTGGCGGTGCAACCACCATCGTGGGGGGCGGAGACAGTGCGGCTGCGTTGGCTCAATTTGGCCTTACGGAACGGGTGACCCATGTGAGCACCGGCGGCGGGGCGTCGCTGGAACTGTTGAGTGGGATGCAACTACCGGCTTTCGAAGCATTGAAGGGAGAGTAAGTCATTGAAAAGAAAGAAGATAATAGCGGGCAACTGGAAGATGAACTATGGCCCGAATGCGGCCGGAAAGTATGCCCAAAAGCTCCGGATTAATCTATTGGAGGCCCACGGAGTGGACATTATTTTATGCCCGCCTTTTTTGGCCTTGAAACCGGTTTTTGACGCAGTGGTCGACTCACCGATGAAAGTTGGTGCTCAAAATATGCATGAAGCCGAGTCCGGTGCTTTCACCGGTGAAATTTCCGGCTCCATGCTGAAGGACCTGGGAATCGATTATGTCATCCTGGGGCATTCGGAGCGACGACATGTATTTGGTGAATCGGATGAGCGGATAAACCTGAAAATCAAGCGTTCTTTGCAGGTGGGGCTGAAGCCGATTTTCTGTGTGGGCGAGACCCTGGATGAGCGTAATAGCGGTGAAACCAATAAGGTTATCCAGCGCCAGTTATCCAAAGGTCTGGAGGGCATCGACGCAGAGCAACTGAAGTCAATCATCATAGCCTACGAGCCCGTTTGGGCGATTGGGACAGGATTGACCGCCACGCCGGATCAGGCTGTGGAAGTTCATCAGGAAATTCGGAAGATGGTACATGACCTGTACAGCCCTGTAAGCGCAGATGATATGAGTATTCTCTATGGTGGAAGTGTGAAGCCGGAGAATGCGGAAGGGCTGCTGCGCAATGAAGATATTGATGGTGTCCTGGTAGGCGGTGCCAGTTTGAAGCTGGATCAGTTCACGGGCATTGTACATGCGGCTCTTAAGGTCGCATAGGAGCGAAAATGGTTTTTCTGTATTTTGTGTTGGCATTTGTAAGCCTTTCTTTGATGGTTGTGATCTTAATGCAATCCAGTAAAGGTGGTGGTCTAGCCGGCACTTTTGGTGGCGCCGCCTCGACAACCAACGCGTTGTTTGGCGCGGGTACCGGTAATTTTCTCACGAGATTGACTACTGGTTTGGCCATTACATTCATGGTCCTGATCATTTTAATCAGTGTGCTTAATAAGGGATCTGGCAGCCAAGGCGGCCAGTCTGTTATTCAGCAAAGCGCGAATGTGCCGTCCTCCATCGTACCGGGTACGCAATTTGATGCCCGGGAGATGGCGGTTCCCGGTGAGCAGGCTGAAGGAAACAATGCTCTTCCGGCCAGCGGTGACGAAACCGGAACCGCAAACTAAGCTTTTTACAATTACCGTAAAGGCCGAGGTGGTGGAATTGGTAGACACGCTATCTTGAGGGGGTAGTGAGCGAAAGCTTGTGCGGGTTCAAATCCCGCTCTCGGCACCATCAGTCAAACCCCGTTGAGATGCGGGGTTTTCTGTATTGAAAATTCGGGACTTCTGGCAGCAACGGGCTTCAGGATGAAGGAAACTAAAATTCCCCGGAGTTGTTAGAATCACCCTGATAAAATGGGTGACAAGCGTGGGTCGTCCATCTATATTCCCGCGCTAAACTGCTGGAAATCATTGACATGAAGAAGATGTCCAAAATTGACGAGAGAATGTGAAATCTGAAGGTCTGCTGAATGGATTCTTCAGGTAGATCTGGGAGAAACTATCGTATGAAAAAATTATTAGTACTGGCAATTGTTTTTATGGCCGGACTCGGGGTAGCGAAAGCTGAAAATACCGAAGCCCAGGCATTGATCAAGGAAGCCCGGCAGGCTATCGCCGAACTCCATCTGAGTGATGCTGACGCAAAGTATAAAGAGGCTATCGACGTCATTGAGCAGGAATTGGACTATGAGGAGGCCGAGAGCAAAGCGGCCCGTGATGAGTGGAAACGTCTGCAAGCCATTACCCAACTCCTGGCGGATGGTAGTCGTTCACTGGAGCGTCAGGATTATGCGGATGCCGGGAAACGGTATGCTGAGGCCATTGAGACCATGTCCTCCTATAAGGACGCCATCTGGGATCGCGCCATGGCAGAGGCTTACTATCAGTGGGGCATGAGTTTTTATCGGCAGGAAAACACTGCGGAGGCTGCCGCCAGATTCCGGGAAGCTATTTCCAAGGCACCAGAGCAGGAAAATTACAATAAAGCACTCTACAATATCGTGGTGAGGCACTACAACGAAGGGCTGAAATATTACCGTCGTCGGGATTTCCGGAATGCCAGACTGGAATATGAGCAGAGTGTTGCCGTTGATCCCACCTTCTCCCAGGGTTATTACATGTTAGCCCTTATTGCGAAAATGGATAATGACGCCGACAAAGCCATGGACTATTACCAAAAGGCGATCGACAATGATCCCCGGTATTACATTGCCTGGTTTGGCCTGGGGAAATTATATACCGATCTGGGGCGCATGAGCAAGGCAGTGGATGCATTTAGCCGCACCATCAGCATCAATCCCACCTATCACAAAGCATATTTTGAGCGCGGCCAGGCCTATCTCTCCCTGAAGGAGAAGAGCAAAGCTATTGCCGACCTGCAAATGGCTCTGAGTTTGGATGATGAATATACATTGGCCTACGAAGCACTGGGACTGGTCTATAATGAAGACCATAAATATGAAGAGGCCATTCGATTACTCATGCCGATTAAAGGTACCAAGTCAGCCAGCTACAAAACCTGCTATTATATGGCTCAGGCGTATAATGAGACAAAAAACTTCGAAGAAGCATTGAAATGTGCCACCAACTCATTGACCCAGAAATCAGGCTGGGCTCCGGCATTGTTTGAGAAAGGCCGGGCATTGGCAGCCATGAATCAGAAAAGCGAAGCCATCGCAGCTTTTAAACAGGCCGCCAAGGATTCCAGATGGAAGTCGGCTGCCGAGTATGAAATCAATCTGCTCACCAAATGGGCCGATCGATAGCCTGCATTACAGGGTATAATTCAAGACGACCTTCAGATCAGGATTGTAACAGACAAGAGGTGACCGGCGAGTCACCTCTTGTCTGTTACAGGTATTACAAAATAGCAGAATTGAAGATTGCCGTTGCTGAAGTTTCCCCCTGTCCTAAATTCCGGGCAGGATGACATTCTTTTCGGTGACAGCAGCAGAGTAAGTATGAAAATTACCGGGGTAGGAACTGACTTGGTTAAAGTGGCACGCATTGATGGGCTGCTGCAGCGTTACGGAGAGCGCTTCATGCGCAAAATTTTTACGGACAGGGAGATCCGGGACTGCTCGAACCGGCCGGAACCGGCGGTACACTTTTCCGGACGATTCGCTGCCAAAGAAGCTGTTGCCAAGGCCGCTTACCAGGGGGGCTGGCTGGAGGTGATTCCCTGGCGAAATATCGAAATCACAACGGATGAATACGGACGCCCGTCGGTGACGATTGCCCCGGAGGTTTTCAGCGTCTGTCATATTTCCATCGCTCATGATGGTGAATATGCCCAGGCATTCGCAGTGGGGGAGCGTGATCATGACTAAATCCATTTATTACGCGCCCATGGCACTTTCCAAAGCCGTGGATGAATACGCCATCAAGACCTGTGACATCCCGGGTGAGAAACTCATGGGTACGGCGGGCCAAAAAGTTTTTGAAGCCCTTGAAGAACGCCAGTTTCTGGAGGATTTGTCCGGTCCTGTCTGGGTGCTCTGTGGCAAAGGGAATAATGGCGGTGACGGGTTTGTCGTGGCAACCCTGCTGGCAAAAGCGGGCATTGATGTCAATATCCTGCGCATCCCTGATCCGGACCAGATAGCGGGTGATGCGGCTGTCTATTTTAAAGCAGCGCGTGACATGGACATTCCCATGATATCCATCTTCCATGACAGCTGGCAAAACGCTCTGCAGTCAGCCGGACTTGTGGTGGATGGATTACTGGGCACGGGCATTACGGGAACAGAATTACGCCCGCCTTATGATGAAATCATCACGCTGGTGAATGCCTTGACCGTGCCGGTGGTGGCTATTGATGTTCCCAGTGGATTAAGCGGTGATTTTGGACAGGTTACTGATCCCTGTATTCAGACCACCTTAACCGTGACCATGGGTTATCCCAAAGCGGGTATGCTTTTTTCGCCGGCCCGGGAGGTTTTGGGTGAATTGGTCGTCGCAGAAATAGGATTTCCTTCCGACAGCCTGGACCATGTAGCTCTCCCGGTGTTGGCGTATCTGGATGCGGAGTACATGGACCCATTCTACCCCTCCCGTTCACGGAATGCGCATAAATACCAGGTAGGAAAAGTGGCCATTATTGCCGGCTCCCGGGGATTTTCCGGTGCGGCGATTCTGGCGGCAGAAGCCGCCTTGCGCAGCGGCGCCGGGCTGGTGCGATTGGCGGTACCGGAAGGTATGGGGAGTATTGCAGAAACATTATCGAAAGAAACCATTGTCACCTATGCACCGGAGACCGAATCGGGCGGGTTTTCACTGACGGCGGAACCAGCGCTGACCGAATTAGCGGACTGGGCGGATGTGGTGGCGCTGGGACCCGGTGTGGGACGGGAAGACGAAACACTGCGCTTGATTCAAAATCTCATGGTACAGATTGAGAAACCACTGGTCATTGATGCGGATGGCTTGTTTGCGCTGGCGCAGAACCCGGAAATTCTAAAGCAACGACGCGCTGAGACGGTGGTTACACCCCATGCAGGGGAATTTCAACGGCTGCTTACGGCGGCGGGAATTGAGGATACGCCCCAGTGGCAGACAGCCCGGCAATTTGCTGACGATTGGCAGTGCTACGTCCTGCTGAAAGGTGCACCATCACTGGTGGCGACACCTTCCGGAGTTATTTTTGTTAATTCTACCGGCAATCCGGGTATGGCTACTGCCGGGAGTGGAGATGTCCTCACCGGGATGATCGCCGGGTTATTAGCGCAAAAAATGATGCTTCCGGAGATGCTCAACTATGCTATGTATAAGCATGGTTCTGCCGGTGATGTTGCCCGCAGGGAGATTGGTGAATTGGGCATGATGGCTGGAGATATTGTGAACGCTATCTCCCGGGTGCTGGTCCCATGAAACGATTTGCCTGGTACTTCTGGCTGCCGCCAGTTCTCTATACACTGCTGATTCTGTTTGCTTCCACATTGCCCAACCGGGTTGTTTCAGAATATTCTTTCCAACTCAGCGACAAAATCCTGCACAGTATGCATTTCATGGTTTACGGCCTTACGCTCATCTGGGGCTTCCTGGGCACCCGACCTTTTCCCGAAGGATTTAAATCAGCTTACCTGAAGGCCATCGGTGTGGGCGTGGCGGTGGCTTGTCTGGATGAAATTTACCAATCGTTCATCCCCAGTCGCACCTCCAGCGTGTGGGACACTTTCGCGGATTCAGTGGGAATTCTTCTGGCTGGTATTACCTTTTATTATCTGATGAAGATTCCGGCATTCAAGCGTATTCGTCGTTATGTTGAAGCAACTTAAAATCAAGAATTTTGCCATCGTGGATGAGATTACCGTCCAGTTCGGGACCGGTTTTAATGTTATTACCGGGGAGACCGGTGTAGGTAAGTCCCTCTTAGTGGATGCACTGAATGTGGTCCTGGGTGACCGGGCGTACCGGGAGCTGATTCGCGAGGGAAGTGAGTTCGCCTGGGTAGAAGCGGAGTTCAGCATCAACCCGGATCAGCTCAAGCAGGGATTGGCGGCCGGGAACGGACAGTTCTCTGTGGGTGAAAAATTGGTGCTCACCCGGGAAATTCGCCTGCAAGGCAGTTCAAAGGTATGGATCAATGGCGTAGCCGCCACAGTGCAACAGCTTAAAAGTCTGGGTGAATTATTGGTGGATCTGCACGGGCAGCATGAGCACCAGTACTTACTCAATGAAGACCATCATATTGATTTTCTGGATGCTTATGCGGAGACGGAAGCCGAGTTGGAGGCTGTGGCTGATGCGTATAAAAAACTACAGGCTCTACTGGCCCGGTTACGCACCATTGAGATGGACCAGACCCAGTTCAGGGAAAAACAGCAACTTTACCAGTTCCAGCTCAAGGAAATTCAGGATGTAGATCCCCGGCCGGATGAATTGGAAATGCTGGAACAGGAGCGCCGGCTGCTGGAGAATGCCCAGCGACTCAATGAACTGGCGGGAGAGATAACCGCTCTGGCGCCGGACGCCACAGCGCGCATCGCGAAGATTCAAAAGCAGTTGGAAGAATTACGCCGGTTTGACGACGAGGCGGCTGGATATTTGCCGGAAATAGATGCCGCTGCCGTAAGTCTGGAGGAGGTGGCGGAATGGGCTGAGCATTTTCAGGCAAAAACCCGGGCAGATCCGGCGCGACTGGAGACCATTCATCAGCGCATTACCCAGATTCAACACCTCTGTCAGAAATACAACCGGACGCTGCCGGAGTTGATCCGGTACCAGGTTGAAATTGGTCAGTGGCTTAAGGAATCGCAGGAGGAACAGCCGGATAAAGATGCGTTGAATCGGCAGATTGAAGATGCCCGCCGAGTCTATTCCGCGGCCTGCCGAATGTTGAGCGAAAAACGGGCTTCCGCGGCACGGGAGATGAATCAACAGGTGGTGGAAAAACTGAAGCGCCTGGGGATTCCCCATGCCCGGTTTGAGGTTCAGCTTTCCCGGGAGGAAACCCCTGCCGGATTGGTGGAATTGGGTGGCCAGCGCTTCACGGGAAATGAACGGGGGATGGACCGGACGGCATTCTGGATGCAGACCAATCCGGGTGAATCCCTGCGTCCTTTGGTGCGTGTCGCATCCGGTGGAGAGGTGAGCCGGATGATGCTGGCTATCAAAGCCACACTGTCCGGGCGGGACCGGATCGGGACGGTCATTTTTGATGAGATTGACACGGGCATTTCAGGAAAAATCGCCCGGATTGTGGGACATGAATTGGCGAACCTGAGTCGGTTTCACCAAATCCTGTGCATCACTCATCTGCCCCAGATCGCCAGTCTGGCAGATGAACATTACCGTGTGGAGAAAGTGGTACAGAATGGGCGTGCGGTAACGCGTGTTAAACCATTGTCCGGCGATGCACGGGTGGATGAAATCGCGAAATTATTAGGAACCGGTGAAGCGACTGCTGCCAGCGTGGAGAGCGCACGGGAAATGTTGGGAGCCAAGTCATGAGGGGAGCGAAAGGATGATGTTTTCGCAGAAACACTATGGGACATTGATTACCCCGCTGGTGCTGGGATGGGTACTTTGGGGAGTGATTGGCTGTGGAAAGGGCGAATCAAAAAAGTATGAGGTTATGGATATACCGCCTGATGTATTGGTTTTGGGGACAGAAAGTGGTGCCACGGGAGATACGCTTATGGTACCCCTGATGCTCAAAACCGAGGAAAAGGTGATGGGGATTCAGTTTGACCTGGTCTGGGATACCAGTATGGTGGCCGTAGGTGAGCCGCAACTGAGTCTGGACAATGAACACATGAGCATCCGTACCCGGGATAAGGTGGATCGCAAAACGGTGATTATTTTCAGCCTGCAGGGGAAAGCTATGGATCTGTTATCCAGTGAAGTCCTGAAATTTCCCGTCATCGTTCACACAGACATGTCCGGTGAAACGCCACTGCGTCTCACGCAGGTCATTGTGGCCGGTCAGGGCGCGGAGCAGTTGGAGATTGGCACAGCCGCAGGGAAAGTCAGCCTGAATTAACCGGAGCGATTTGCCGGCAAAGTTTGGCGTTCGGAGAAATTTTTACCGGGAAAGAATTAAAAATGACGCAAACACATTGGATTGATTTACGATCGGATACGGTTACCGCGCCCACACCGGAAATGCGGGAAGCCATCTTTCAGGCGCCGGTGGGTGATGATGTCTATGGTGAGGATCCCAGTATCAATGCCCTGGAGCGGAAGGTGGCGGAATTAATGGGCAAAGAAGCCGCCCTGTATGTGCCGTCGGGCACCATGAGCAATCAGGTTGCTCTGAAAGCATTGACCGTTCCGGGGGACGAAGTCATCTGCGATTACAATTGCCATGTGTTCAACTACGAATCGGGCGCGGCTTCCGCTCTGAGCGGTGTTCAGCTCCATCCGCTGCCCGGTGAACACGGCATTCTGACTGCCGAGCAGGTTTCCAATGCCCTGCGACCGGCCAATGACCATTTTGCCACCAGCCGGGTCGTGACGCTGGAGAACACCCACAATCGCGCCGGCGGTGTGGTTTACCCGCTGGAGGTGATCCACGCCGTACATGCGGTGGTGAAAGGGGCTGGCTTGAAATTTCATCTGGATGGCGCCCGGTTGATGAATGCGGTGGTAGCCACGGGGATTCCGGCCCGGGAATGGGCGGCGCCATTTGACACAGTGAGTCTGTGCCTGTCCAAGGGACTTGGTGCGCCGGTGGGCTCGGTATTGTCCGGATCGAAAGAAATTATTACCAAAGCACATCGCTTCCGGAAAATGTTCGGTGGCGGGATGCGTCAGGCAGGCTTGCTGGCTGCCGCCGGATTATATGCATTGGAGCATCATGTTGAGCGGCTGGCGGAGGATCATCGCCGGGCGCAGGTTCTGGGTGAAACACTGGCGGAATTGGGGCGTTTGGCGGATGATTTGGAATGGGTCCACACCAATATGGTGTTTCTGAAGGTGGACAATGCCCCGGAATTTTCAGACCGGCTGAAGGCTGAAGGTGTATTGGCCAATGCCACCAGCCCGGTCAAACTGCGCATGGTTACCCACTTGAATTTCGATGACAATCAATTGGATCAGACCGTGTCGGTCCTGAAAAAGCTTTTGAAACGGTAGGGGAAGTATGGCGCGCAAAATTATCATTATCGGGGGAGGTCAGGTGGGATTCTATCTGGCCAAGACCTTGTCTGAGGAGCACAACGACATCACCATCATAGACATTGACCCGCAAAAATGCAAGCGGGCGCGGGAGCATCTGGATGCCATGGTGATCGAGGGACACGGCGCTCAGAGCAAAATATTGGAGGAAGCCAATACGGCTGATGCTGATTTGTTCATTGCCGTGACACGTCTGGATGAGATTAATATCATCGCTTGCATGAAAGCCCGGCGCATCAATCCCAAGGTGCGAACCATTGCCCGGGTGCGCAGTGACGACTATGTGGGTCCGGATAATATTTTGAATTTGAAGACCGAAGGCATTGATAAGATCATTAATCCGGAGCGCACCGCTGCGTTGGAAATTCAGCAACTGGTACAGAATGCCATTGCCCAGGAAATTATGCCCTACGCGGACGGCCGCTTGTACATGGTGGCGCTCACTCCCACCGCTGAATGCGATTTGATGGACCATTCCCTGCGCGAGGTGGGTGAGATGTTTACCGAGTTACCCTTTCGTACGGTAGCCATTGACCGGGATGGCGAGACCATTATTCCCCAGGGCGACCATGTTTTCCATGAAGGGGATAAAATTTTTGTCATGTGTCGCCGGGAGCGGCTGGATGAGATGTACAAAATCTGCGGGTATCGGCGGGAAAAGAAAATTAATACGGTTATGATACTTGGTGCCGGCAAACTGGGACGACTGATCGTTCAGCATCTGCGGGATGATTTTAATGTGCGGCTGGTAGATAAAGACGAACGCCGGTTGGATGTGGCTTCCCGGGAGCTGCCGGATGTGTTACTCCTGGAGGGTGACGGGATGGATGTGGATTTTCTGGATTCGGAAGGCATTGAGGAGATTGATGCCTACATCGCCGTCACCAATGACGAAACCACCAACCTGTTTTCCGGTCTCATCGCCCGGCGTAAAGGGGTACGGAAAATTATCGTCCACATCAATTCACCGGATTATATCCCCCTGGTGAAGGGGCTGGGGATTAACTCGGTGGTGAGTAAAAATCTCACCACGGTGGACGCCATTATGCGCTATGTGTTACGGGGCAGGATTCATTCGGTCATGATGCTGGAAGGCATTGACACGGAGATTATTGAATTGTCACCATCTGGAAATAGCTCCATTGTGGGCAAAGCGCTGAAAGATCTGGATTTTCCAAAAGGTGCCGTGGTGGGTGCCGTCATTCATCCTGAGGGGGTGGAAATCGCCACGGGAAAAACCATCATGGGTCCCGACGACCGGGTATTGGTATTCACCCGTCCCAACAAGCTGGCCAATGTCGAAGCATTATTCAATTAGACCTCTGAGTCTGGTTCCGGTCCTCAACACCATTGGTGTGTTGATTGCCGTGATCGGTCTGTGTATGATCATCCCCTGGTTGGTGGCCTGGGGGTATGGTGATGGGGATGCGGATGCCATCGGCAAAGCGGCGATTATCACCTTCCTGTCCGGCGGGATAATGTTCCTTTTCACACGCCATCAGCATGAAATAACCAATCGCCAGGGTTTTGTGAGCGTAGCGGTAAGCTGGCTGGCGGCGTCACTGTTCGGGGCATTACCGCTCTATTTTGGGACGACGCTTTCTTACACGGATTCATTTTTTGAAATCATGTCCGGCTTCACCACTACCGGAGCGTCCATCCTTACCGATATCGAATCCATGCCCCATGGTTTGCTGTTTTGGCGCAGCATGACCCAATGGCTTGGCGGAATGGGAATTATTGTCTTTACGGTAACCATCCTACCCCTTTTGGGACGCAGTGGCAGTACACTTTTTGCCGCGGAGGTACCGGGACCTGTGAATGACAAGCTCACCCCCCGAATCAGCGAGACCGCTAAGCTGTTGTGGGGCGTTTATGCACTCATCTCCTTATTTGAATTCCTACTGCTCTGGTTGGGGCCCATGGACTGGTTCGACGCTGTCTGCCACACCTTCACCACCATGGCTACCGGCGGGTTTTCCACAAAAAATGCCAGTATTGCCTACTACAATTCAGCCTATGTGGAATGGGTGATAACCATTTTTATGGTCATAGCCGGAACCAATTTCGCGCTGCACTATTTTGGCATACGCGCGAAGTTTATGAAGTACTTGCGTAGTCGTGAGTGGCAATTCTGGATGCTGATAATACTGGGATCCTGCCTGGTGATTTTTCTGGATTTTGCGTTTTCTGATTTTTACAAACAATCCGCACCTGCAGCCGCCGAATTTGCCAAAAGCCCGATTCGTTCCATTGCATTTCAGGTGGCCTCCATTGTGAGTACCACAGGATATGCTTCCCGGGATTTTGAGCAGTGGAGTTACCTGGCCCAATTCACACTGGTGAGTCTCATGCTGATTGGCGGTATGGCCGGCAGTACTGGTGGCGGAATCAAAGCGATTCGGGTGCTGGTATTCACCAAGATGGCCACGCTGGAAATTCGGCGTATGATCCATCCCCGGGGATTTTTCCCACTGAAATTGCACGGCCAACTGATTGAAATCGGAGCCATTCGAAACACAACGGCTTTTCTGCTGTTTTATGGTATTATCTTCGGCGTGCTCTCGTTAGTCCTCACGTTCTTCGGTCGTGATTTGGTTACGGCCATGACAGCCACCATATCCATGCTTTCCAATATTGGTCCGGGTCTGGGGATGGTGGGGCCACTGGATAGTTACGCCTTTTTCACAAATCTGGAAAAATGGCTCCTGTCGCTGACCATGATGGCCGGACGACTGGAAATTCTTACCGTCATGGTCATTTTTAACCGCTATTTCTGGAGGTTTTAAAATTATGGAACTGAAACTGGTACATCTGGAGCGTCAGGGTAATCTGGCGATTCTGACACTAACCCGGCCGGAGAAACTCAATGCCCTGAATCCCCAGATGCTGAATGACCTGGAAACGGCGCTCATTGAATTGAAGGCCGACCGGACGGTGCGGGTGGTCATTATCACCGGTGATGGCGAGAAGGCCTTTGTCGCCGGAG
>JAIPJQ010000129.1 GCA_021734065.1 Fidelibacterota bacterium
ATTCCGGGAGACACCAACCGAGTAAATATTGCTTAAAGCTATTCATCATAACACTCTCAGGCCACTTGCAGATGAGTTCAGCCTCCAGAAAATCGGTGTTGCCCGGGCTCAACGCGTTCCCTCCGCGGACAGACTGGATGATTGGCTCAAGCGTGGCTTCCACGGGGAAATGGCCTACATGGTGAATCACCTGGAGAAGCGCAAGGATCCGCGTGAATTGGTACCCGGCGCAAAATCCGTCATCTCCGTTTTTCTTAACTATTATCAACCGGATTCAGAAAAGACAGCAGGCATTTCCGGCCATATTTCCCGTTACGCCTGGGGCGAAGATTACCACCATGTGTTGAAGGATAAGTTGTATGCACTGGCGGATCGGCTGCATGAGTCATCCGCATTACCTGAGAGCCGGAAAGCCCGAAACAAAGTCTACCGTGTGTTCGTGGATTCGGCGCCGGTGATGGATAAGGCCTGGGCGGTTTTGGCAGGTATTGGCTGGTTGGGGAAGCACACCAATGTGATCACGCGGGATTATGGGAGTTGGGGTTTTCTGGGTGAGATTATCACCACGATCCCTTTTGACCGGTACGATGAACCCATGGCTGATCATTGTGGCACCTGCACGGCCTGCATTGACGCCTGCCCCACCGGAGCGATTGTGGCACCCTGGGTGGTGGATGGCAGCAAGTGTATTTCCTATGGCACGATCGAATTGAAGCCGGAGCAGGAGATGCCGGCGGTGATTCAGGAGAATTTGAGCGGCTGGGTATTTGGGTGCGATATTTGTCAGGATGTGTGTCCGTGGAATTCGTTCCAGCAACCCACACGGGAACGGGCTTTTGAGCTGCTGCCGGTTTTCCGGGGAAGTGATTTGAATGCGCTTCAGAAATTAACGGAAACTGAATTTCAAATCGCTTTTAACAAAAGTCCATTGAATCGGCCGGGGTATGGGGGTATTCAGCGGAATTTTAGTAAGCTGAAAAGTGGGAGTTGAGACCAGGCTTTTTCAATGCAAAAAATGGTACCCTAGCTATCCTTATAGCAGGGAGAAATGAGCCTGAATTTCTCCTTAATAGAAGGAGAATATCATCAGTCCTGGCATTAAAATTTCATGGAACTGCTATCACCGACCCCGGATCAGCTTCTTCAATCCGGCCCATTTCACTGACGCGCTTCCGCCGAAGACCATCGCCGCACCCACCAATCGCTGATAAACCGCTTCTCGCATGGGCAACCACCAGGGCATTGTGTTTACCGGTGTGAAGTCAGACACGATAAGGCGGGGCTGGGTCATTTCCTCCAATCCCAATTTACCATGGGTGCGTCCCAGTCCGCTTTGTTTAAAACCACCCCAGGGCAGGTTGGCGATCCCGTGGGTCATGAGATGGTCGTTGATGGTGATGGTGCCGGCTTCCAGTTGACTAGCGATACGAAATGCCCGCTTGCGGTTTTTGCTCCACACGGAGGCGGTCAATCCCAGATCCGAATCATTGGCCAGACGAATCGCCTCTTCTTCCGAATCGAAGGGCATGATCCCCACCACCGGGCCGAAGGATTCTTCCCGCATCATTCGCATGGTGTTATTGACATTGATAAATGCCCGGGCGGGCAGGAATTGACCTGAATCGGCTGGTGTTTCAGTCTGGCAAAGGAGTTCTGCCCCATTTTTCAGCGCATCCGCCACGTGTTCTTTCACCGTGTTGACCTGATTCAGTGTGGTCATGGCGCCGATATCACTGTCCGTCTCCAGCCCATTACCCACCTTGAGCCGTGTTAATTGTTTTTGGAAAAGGTCCAGAAACGGTTCATAGGCGCTTCGATCCACATAAATCCGCTCCACACCGCCGCAGCTCTGCCCGGCATTCTGAAATCCCGCCCAAATGGCACCCCGCACCGCGCGTTTTACATTAGCATCGGCGCAGACGATCATGGGATCGTTACCACCCAGTTCCAGCGAAACGGGTGTAAGCGTTTCTGCCGCTTTGGCCATAAGATATTTCCCAACCGGAACGCTGCCGGTGAAGAAGAGTTTGTCAATTCCGCTTTCCAGAAATGCATCGCCTGCCTGGCGACCGGGCAGATTCACCTGAACGAAGAGGTCATTGGGAAATTCACCGGCGGTAATGATCTCGTTGATCAGCTGACCGACCTGGAGGGTTTCAGTAGCCATTTTGAATATGACGCCATTTCCGGCCATGAGTGCCATGAGAATTTCCGTGAAAGGAATCTGGAGTGGATAATTCCAGGGTGAGATAATACCCACCACGCCCCAGGGGACATGCTGGATTCGATGTCGTTTATAGAGCCCAAACCAGCCGGAACCACGAATGTGACTATCCTTGAGAACCCGGTGACTGTGTTTGATGTAATAGTCAATCCCCAAAATCGCTGCGAAAATTTCGGTGGCAAATGCGTCTTTATAGGTTTTGCCATTATCAGCGGCAATGCGTTTGGAAAATTCATCGGCGTGCGCCGCTAAATGGCGCTGCATTTTCCGCAGGTGCTGGGCGCGCTCGTGAATCGGAGTGGAAGCCCATTTAATCTGAGCAATACGAATCCGGTCAATGGCGACCTGAACTTCAGACACGTGGTTTAGCGGAACTTTACCGAGCAGCTCTCCTGTCGCCGGGTTCCGGCTTTCGGTGAACATTTCCGTAGCATCTGTACTCATGGTTATCCCGTTTCCTGTGATTGGTCTGAAACATAGGAGAATTTTTTAAATCACCCAACGCTTGGTTTCTGATTCTTTTAATCATTTTCACAGATACCATGTAATTGGCACACACGCGGAGAAACCTCCGTGCCTGGCTTATTTGCCCTTCTGGGGTGCCGGATAGTCGGTTACTCTATTTTTTATAATTAAGTTTTAAAGCGAGCCATGAGTTTGTTCAGGTTTTGGACTTCAAGATTCAGCTCTTCCGCTGAGAGCGACATGCGTTGGGCGCTCCCGGCTGCCTGTTCGGCTACAGTACTGACACCTTCAACATTCTTGGCGATTTCCTCAGCACCGCTGCTTTGTTGTTCCGTCGCCGCAGCGATTTGAGTGATAGCCGAATTCACCTCGGAAATTGCTCGGACAATCTCTTCCAGCGCTTCCTGAGACTGAGCGGTCTGCTGCTGATTCTCATCCGCCTGACCGGCGGTGTCACCCATGGATTTTACCGACTCAGCCACATCCGTTTGAATCTGACCGATTTTTTTACCGATTTCACCGGTGGCGCTGACGGTTCGTTCAGCCAGCTTCCGGACCTCATCGGCTACCACGGCAAATCCACGCCCTGCATCACCTGCCCGTGCGGCTTCGATGTTGGCATTCAACGCCAGCAAGTTGGTCTGGTCCGCGATATCATCGATCACCTGGATCACCTCACCGATTTCCTGGGAGCGAACTTCCAGAGCACCGATTTTCCGGGCGGCGTCTTTTACCAGGCGAGTCACTTCGGACATTCCCTGCAGTGCTTGAACTACCGCCTCATGACCCTGTTGGGCCGAGGCGTTGGCGTTGTTTGCGCTTTCCTGAGTGGTATTGCTGTTTTTACTGCTTTCCAGAATCATGGCAGTCATCTGTGAGGCAGCTGTTGATACCTCGGTGAGTTGGTGCTGTTGTTCTTCAGCGCCAGCCGCCAGTTGTTGCGAGGCCGTTGAAATCTGTTCCGCAGTTCCACCTACCTTGCCTGAACTCGTCTTTATTTGATCGATAATATCCTTCAGGTTGGCGACGAACGAATTGAACCAGTAGGCCAATTCGCCAAACTCATCATCCTGTTTAATTTCTATCCGTTTTGTCAGGTCACCTTCTCCGGCAGCCGCATCGTGGATATGATGGATCAACGATCTGAGTGGCTTGGTCAACCATTCGATGAGGATGGTCACCATGGCAATCATTGATAAAACAGCGAAAATGGCGAAAATGGCGATGGTCACCTGGATTTGCTTTTGGAACTGGCTCAGGATTCCAAGATGAAGTCCCAGCAGCAGAGAAAAATCATGTTCAGCTGTAGACAATTGTTGTTTCGCGATCAAGGCATCGGATCGCTTTATAACGGAGCTGGATTCCTGAAATTCCAGCTTCCCGGGAATAAATCCGGGTTCGGTGTAATTTGCCAGTGATTCCCCTGAACCATCCCTGACATCCAGGTAGACGATCTGCTCCATCTTGCCAATTTTATTGAACAGGAGTTGTATATTCTCATAGTCCGCAAATTCCAGAGAGAGGGCCACCGGTTCCATTAAAATGGTGTGCAGGGTTTCACTTTGTTTCTCGAACAGGAGAGCGTTGTTCCTTTTCATAAATTCGGGAACGATGATCATCAATGAAGTGCCGCAAACGATGGCCGCGATACCCAGCACGATCACAAAGCGTCCCTTAAATCCCCGCCAATAGCGCGCACTAAATAATCGCCCGCCCCGGGGTTTGACGCCGGATGTGTCGATGGCATTACTCATATTAACTCCTTATTTTCGTTCCCATTCAAAGCAGCCAGGATCGGTTATTTTAGTTCCACAGCGAACAATTTGTCGCTGCTTAACGGGTACTTCATTACAGCTCTCACCTGCTCATTCACATGGAGGGTCGGTGTTTCACCATGGGTATAAACCAACATGGCACCTGATCCGACCCAGGCATCCTCCATGGCAATCACCGGGATTTTCTTTTGCCGACTCATCATACCGATTTTTTTGATAAAGGATGGATCCCGGGAGATCTTCGAGGGATAAATAATTACCGCATTGACCTGTTTGTCATTCACCAGATAGGTAAAATCCTGGTACATATCATAGATCATGGTGGATTGGGTCGCCAAAATTTGCATTTGACGGGGCGGGGCAATCTGCAATTCGGTCAGCTCACTCACTTCAGCCTGGGAGAGTCCACCAGTGAGAACACCCACCTGCAGGATCATAAAATTATGGCTTTTCAGGCTGGCAATGACATTCGCCAATGTGACGGCATCCTGTGCCTGGAGGTTATTCCCTCCAATAAATATCCAGCTCAGCCCAATTACCATGACCCTCTTCAAGTTCAACAGCATGTTCAGCTCCCCTTTTGGATATTCTCAATCGTTTTCCCGGGTGAAAATTGAACTAAAGTGGAATATTCACCAATAATCCGCATGAAAAAAAACAAGGGTGTTTGATTGATCCTGTAATAATTTCTGATATTCAATAGCTCCTGAGGGCGCATGGGCTCAACCTGGTAAGCCGGATTAAGTTCATGGCTGTGTTGATATCTTAATGAGCTGTCCCGCCCGTGAGTTGGCCGCTTCCGTCGAATCAGATGTCAATAAAAATGCCAAGTAAAACCCCAGATTGATTATTTGTACATTTAACACAAATTTACACATGCGAAAGATTCACAGATTAACACCTATATGGCTGATAATATTATAATTTAGAGTGAATATATACTCATTTTGATGCGGGATAGTTCATCATCAGATTGGCCGGAATTGAGTCGGCAGGGAGGACACTGTAATCGGAAATAATTTCCCTGCAGGGGGAAATTATTTTACCCGGGCGTGGGAGGTGAGCTAATGGGGGATGGATGGTTTTTTGGGAATTCAACAAACGGTTGAAATTGGAAAAAACAGAAGAGGGACGGCGAACCGTCCCTCTTCTGTCAATCTGGTCTCAGATTTACCTGTTTCAGAGAGTTACCTAACGCATGAGAACCAGTTTATTGGTGGCAGTGAATTCACCAGCAGTGATACGGTAGATGTAAGTACCACTACTCACCAGGTTCCCGGTGTTATCTTTGCCATCCCATGTTACCGTGAGATAACCCGCGTGCATATATCCGTTTACCAGTGTCCGGACTGCCTGACCACGAATATTGTAAATCGTCATGGTCACATTGGTAGCTTCCGGCAACCCAAAGCGGATCTGGGTGCTGGGGTTGAACGGGTTGGGATAGTTCTGGTCCAGGCTGAACTCAGTGGGAACTACACCGGCGTCAGCGATACTCGTAATCAAGGTGCTTACCGTATTGGAGGCATCACTCACATTACCATTGGCATCCACCGCTTTCACCATGTAGTAGTAAGTGTGACTCGCCTCCACGTCGTCATCCGCGAAGGCATTTTCCACCTGCAGGATGGGTTCCACCGTTGAGAAGTCACTGGTCTCGGAACGATAGACTTCGTAATACTGGAAGTCATCGTCCAGGCTGACGTCCCATTCCACGGAAACGCCTTCAGTAGAACTGCTGGTGACGGCCAGGTTCTGAGGTACACCCGGTACGATATTGTCAATGGAGTACCCGGCGACCGGATCGCTATCCACAT
>JAIPJQ010000130.1 GCA_021734065.1 Fidelibacterota bacterium
ACCGGTTACACGCCCCGGGACTTTACGGAAACCAAGACTATCGCGTATGGTGATTTGATTCATCCGGATGACCGGGAGCATGTCTGGAATACCATTCAGGCAGCGCTGCGAGAGAAGAACTCTTTCACCTTGACTTACCGCATTTTCACCGCGGATGGTGATGGACGCTGGGTGTGGGAGCGAGGCAGTGGCATTTTCAATGACCAGGAAGAATTGCAGCGGCTGGAAGGCTTCATCACCGATGTGACTGCGGAGAAAATCGCCGA
The DNA here is from genome assembly GCA_021734065.1 of Fidelibacterota bacterium. Taxonomy (GTDB): domain Bacteria; phylum Fidelibacterota; class UBA8477; order UBA8477; family UBA8477; genus UBA8477. The sequence goes on from JAIPJQ010000130.1 coordinate 267, forward strand.
AGAGGCCATCCGCGAGAGTGAGCAGCACTACCGCCTTATCTGGGACAGCACCAAAGATGGCATGCGGCTTACCGACGCTGATGGGATTGTGGTGGAAGTCAATCAGGCATTCTGCGAAATGATCGAAATGGAAAAAGCGGACGTAGAGGGACAGCCTTTTTCCGTGATGTATGGGAAAAACCATGACCACATCATACGCAGACATCGGGAGCGATTTCAACAACGGACCATTCCTGAGCGAACTACCCGTGCGTTAGAGCTGCATAATGGGAAAAAACGCTGGTTCGAGATTTCCAATGCTTATGTCCGGTTCCATGATAAACCCGAATATGTGCTGTGTGTCTTTCGTGACATCACCGAGCGGAAACGTGCTGAAGAGTCCCGCGAACACATGGAAAACCAGTATCGCATGCTCTTCAATTCCCTGCGCGACGCTGTCCTCGTAGCTGATACGGATCGCAAAATCATCGATTGTAATCCGGCCTTTTCAGAATTGTTTGGATATTCACTGGAGGAAATCAAGGGGCTGCCCACAGTTAAAGTTTACCAGGATCCCCATGAATACGAAACCATGGGTGCGGAGCTGCGGAAACACATGGATGTATTGGGGTTTGTCACCACGATTCATTATAAAAAGAAATCCGGCGACAGCTTTGTGGGAGAAACCAGTGCTCAATATATCCGGGATTCGCAAGGGCGTGTCACCGGATTTTTGGCATTGGTTCGCAATGTGACGGAACGGGAACAATTATTGACTGAATTACGGCGAAGCGAAGAACATAATCGCGATCTCATTGAACATAGCCAGGATCTCATCTGTACCCACACCCTGGATGGTCGATTGCTGTCTGTCAACCCGGCTGTCACCCGCCAGCTGGAATATTCCGAAGCTGAATTATTGAATATGAATCTGAAAGATGCTTTGCTCCCGGAATTCCGGCCTCAGTGGGATGAGTACATCCGAGCTATTGTGGAGAACGGCCATGCGGAAGGACTCATGGCTGTCCAATCCAAAACGGGTCAGAGATTTATCTGGGAATACCGGAATACGCTGCGTACCGATGGTGTTTCCGAGCCGATTGTGCGCGGTGTGGCACGTGACATTACCAAACAAAAATCGATAGAGCACTCACTTCGGGAAAGTGAAGAACGCTTTCGAACCCTGTACGAAAACACGACCGTTGGCCTCTATCGCTCCATTCCCGAGGGGAATATTCTCATGGCCAATCCCACATTGGTAAAGATGCTGGGATTCGATTCGTTCGAGGAATTGGCTGAAGTAGATTTGGAGCAGGAGGGTTTTTCACCATCCTATCCCCGGGCTGAATTCATTCGAAAAATGGAGGCGGAAGGATCGGTTCTGGGAATGGAATCCGAATGGATACGACGTGACGGGACCACCATTTTTATACGGGAGAGTGCCCGGGTGGTAAGGGATGAGAGCGGGAAAACACTTTATTATGATGGTTCGGTGGAAGACATTACCGACAGGAAACTTCTGGAAACGCAACTCCTGCAAGCGCAGAAAATGGAGAGCATTGGGCGTCTGGCGGGCGGCATTGCCCACGATTTCAACAATATGCTCAGCGTCATCAACGGCTACTCTGAGCTCCTTTTGATGGATCTCCCGGGAGACAGCAGCATTCGTCCAACGATCAAAGATATTCACGATGCAGGGCGTCGCGCTGCATCCCTGACCCAACATCTTCTGGCATTCAGCCGGAAGCAGATACTGGAAATGCGGGTAGTGAATATCAACAGCGTCATTTCAGAAGCAGGGAAACTGCTGCAGAAAATTATCGGTGAAGATATTGATCAGGTGTTCGATGCCGAATCAGACGTGTGGCCGGTAAAAATTGATACCGGACAGTTTGAGCAGGTGATTATGAATCTGGCACTCAATTCCCGCGATGCCATGCCAAAGGGCGGAAAACTCACAATTGAGACCCAGAATATGACATTGGATGAAGATTATTCCCATCTTCATTATGCCATTCCCGCCGGTGAATATGTACGCGTTGCCGTGAGTGATACCGGAATCGGAATGGATCAGGAGGTGATGCACAATATTTTTGAACCCTTCTTCACCACCAAAGAAAAAGAGCAGGGGACCGGTCTGGGGTTGGCTACAGTGTTTGGTATTATCAAGCAGAGCAATGGATTTATTAATGTGTACAGTGAACCGGGGGCTGGTACCACTTTTAAAATCTACCTGCCGCGGGTGATGGATGAAGTACAGAAAGAGCATACCAAACAGAATTCCACTATGGTAACCGGCCATGAAACGATTTTATTGGTGGAGGATGAAGAGAAGGTGCGGGAAATCGCCCGGGCAATGTTGGAAGCTGCGGGATATACGGTCCTGGCTCCGGAATCGGTACACCTTGCAGTTCAATGGCTCAGTGATGAATCAATGGAAATTGATTTATTAGTGACGGATGTGGTTATGCCGGAGATGAGTGGGAAGGAATTGGTGAAAATCGCGCTGGAGGTCCGGCCGGAGTTACCGGTGCTGTATATGTCCGGCTACACTGACAATGCTATCGTCCAGCATGGGGTTTTGGACGAGGGCACCCATTTTATTGGTAAACCCTTCTCTCCGGTGGAATTGACCCGCAAAGCTCGGGAGGTGTTGGATTCGACCAGCTAGTTCACCGGACAGGTATCTTTTCGGGTTTATTCATCCGCCTCCCCGCGAAGTCGCCCCTCCTGCAAGGGAGATGACCATAGGCTTACCCGTGATGCTTCAAAATTTATCTTAGAGTCATTTCGTTTTATCATTTCACTACCGGATTCATTGTGGAATTACAAGCTTCCGGTGGCACTCTGGATTGGGATTTGCTTGGAGCTCCTGAGGGGTCAGCATATATTTGCCGCGCTTTTTTCCAGGCAAATCTGCCCCAATGTTCAAACCGGATGAAAGGATGTTCATGGCTGTAAAAATCGGCATACTGAAAGAGACCAAAAATCAGTGGGAATCACGCATCCCGCTCACTCCTGAACAAATTGCACAACTTCAATCCGAAAATCCTGAATTCCAATTCGTGGTCATGCCCTCCGAGCAACGCGTCTTCAGGGAAAACGAGTTTGCTGACCTGAATATCGAGATGGCAGACGAGCTGGAAGAGTCTCCCATCATTCTGGGCGTGAAAGAGATTCCCATTCCCTATTTACGCCCCCGTAAAACTTACCTGTTCTTCTCCCATACAATAAAAGGGCAGGCTTACAATATGCCCATGCTGCAGCGCCTGTTGGATGATGAAGCAACCCTGATTGATTACGAGTTGATTAAAGACGACACCGGCCGTCGGTTGGTCTTTTTTGGGCGACACGCCGGTATGGCGGGGATGATTGATTCACTCTGGGCACTGGGACAGCGCTGGCAAACAGAAGGGTTGGAATCGCCTTTCGCACGACTGAAACCGGCCAAAGATTATGGCCATTCTCAGGAAATTAAATCAGCACTGAAGTTGATGGGAAAGGGGCTACCCGAATTTCTTAAAACCATTCCCCCGGTGATCGTGGGATTTGCCGGTTATGGGAATGTCTCCAAGGGTGCGCAGGAAATTTTCGATATCCTGCCCCACGAGGAGATCGAACCCGACGATCTGCCCGGTGTGGCTGCCCGGAAATCAGCGAATCGGCTCTATAAAGTTGTATTTAATGAAGAACATCTGGTGCGGCCTCGTCATTATGACGGAAAATTTGAATTACAGGAATATTATCAATTCCCGGAACGCTATGTCTCCATTTTTGATCAATATATGCCCCATTTAACAGTATTGGTGAACTGCATTTATTGGGACACGATTTACCCGCGATTAGTGACAAAGCACGATGTTTGGAAACTCTATCGCGATAATCCCAAACTGAAGGTGATCGGCGATATTTCCTGCGACATTGAGGGCGCTATTGAATGCAATATGGGGGCCACCGACAGCGGTGACCCGGTCTATGTGTATCTGCCGGAGGAAGATCGACGCATCATGGGTGTGAAAGGTCGCGGACCCGTGATTATGGCCGTGGATAATCTGCCCACCGAACTACCCCGGGAATCCTCGGAAGCCTTTGGCAAAGCGCTCATGCCCTTTATTCCCAATCTTGCGAGTTGCGATTTCGATAAACCGTTCGAAGAGCTGGACCTGCCGCCGGAGTTAAAACGCGCCGTCATCGCCCATCAGGGACGGCTCACGCCCGATTTTGAATATCTGGCAAATTATTTGGAAACGGATAAGCATATGATTGGATTTTTCAATGGCTGAGAATTCACATAATATTCTAATCCTGGGTGCCGGCCTGGTTTCCGGTCCCATCGTGGAACTCCTCCTGAAAGATGCTGAATATCGGGTGGTGTTGGCGGACATCGATGTTCGCAACGCGGAAAAATTACTCAAAGGACATCCTCACGGAAAAGCAGTGAAATTGGATATTGGTAATCATACTGCGCTCCAGGAATTGATCAATAATGCTGATGTGGTTGTCTCACTGGTGCCGTACGCGTTGCATCCCACCGTCGCGAAAGCCTGTATCAATGCCAAGGTCTCCCTGGTGACGGCATCCTATGTTTCACCTGCTATGGGGGAATTGGATAGAGCAGCCCGTGACGCGGGAATCATTCTGCTAAATGAAATTGGTCTGGACCCCGGCATTGATCACATGTCGGCCATGCGCATTATTCATCAGATTCAGAAAAAAGGCGGCACCGTCACAAGTTTCTATTCCTACTGCGGCGGTCTGCCGACTCCCGAAGACAATAATAACCCTTTTGGATATAAATTTTCCTGGAGTCCCAAAGGCGTGCTCCTGGCAGGGAAAAACGATGCCCATTACCTGAAAGACGGTGATCAGGTTGACATCAGCGGCGTCGCACTGTTTCAACACAACTGGGAGGTGTCATTACCCTCCGGTGAGGTTTACCAGACCTACCCCAACCGCGATTCCCTGAGTTACATCAAAACCTATGGTCTGGAGGGCATTCAAACCATGTTCCGGGGAACCCTGCGGAATGCCAACTGGTGCGAAACCATGGATGTTGTTAAGAAACTGGGATTCCTGGCCGATGCAGACGCGGACCTGGGCACAACATATTCCCCGCGGACGCTCACGGCAAAAATTTCCGGACTGTCGGAATCAAACCTTGAAACTGAAATTGTGCACAAATTCCGGATTGGGGAAAATGGCCCGGAGATAACAGCCCTGCAATGGCTGGGATTATTTGACGCTACACCACGAGAATGGCGGGCAAATACACCCATCGATTGTTTAACGGCATTAATGCTGGAGAAAATGTCATATGCTCCCGGCGAACGGGATATGGTGGTTCTGCACCATGAGTTTGAAGCCGAGTTTCCCCATGGTCGTAAAAAATACTTCTCCACGCTGAAAGATTTTGGAATCCCGGATGGTCACACCGCCATGGCGCGTACCGTTACTCTGCCGGTAGGTATTGCGGTGAAGCTCATCGCAGGCGGGCAGATCACTGCCACCGGTGTCCAGATTCCGGTAATCCCGGAAATTTACGAGCCCGTATTGACGGAATTGGAGAAACTGGGTGTGGCATTTGATGAGCAGGAAATTTCAATAGATTGATTACATGAATAATCGAAAAGATTAAACGGAGCGAGGTAAGATTATGGCTTATGAATTTTTGACCGAACTGGGTATCGAAGCGATCAATCCGGGGGCTTGTTCCGGTCCCGGTCAATGGTCCAAAACATCGGATGCCGGTGTATTGGAGTCCATCAATCCGGCTACTGGTGAACTGATCGGAAAGGTGAACCAGTGCTCAGAGGCCGATTACGAAAAAGTTTTAGCTGATGCGGAAGCCGCCTTTTTGGAATGGCGGCAGGTACCTGCACCGAAGCGGGGTGAAATCGTGCGTCAGATGGGGGAGGCACTGCGCGCGAAAAAAGATGCTCTGGGCAGCCTGGTGGCTCTGGAGATGGGCAAGATCAAGCCTGAGGGTGATGGCGAAGTGCAGGAGATGATTGACATTGCCGATTTCGCCGTGGGCCA
>JAIPJQ010000131.1 GCA_021734065.1 Fidelibacterota bacterium
GGTTTTCTTTACAAACGGGTAGATGAATTGAGTATCAACAGACTCGGCGGAGGGGCTGATATTTTGTGTGAAATTCTTAAGTAAAAACGATGGACAACGCTTACTCCATTGACAACTCACACGCCGCCGTCTATATTGATTCCATCATGAAAATTTCCGAAAAAGATGTCCGCCACATTGCCACATTAGCCCGGCTGGAACTGACCGATGCGGAGGTGGAAACACTCTCCCATCAGATGGGTGACATTCTCACCTACATGGATAAATTGAATGAGGTTGACACAACGGATGTGAAACCGCTTTCCCATGTACACGATATGGTGAACCGGTTGCGGGAAGACAAAGCAGAGCCATCAATGTCCAGGGAGGATGCGCTGAAAAACGCGCCGGAAACTGACGGGACATTCTTCAAAGTCCCACGGGTTATCAAGGAATAACCCATGTTGCAGGAGCGCCGAAACCGAACCGCCTCCTGCATCACCGACCCACCTTTCCCTCTAATTGAAAAACCACTCATCTTTCATTAAACAACACCGTAATTGATTTATGCTCCCGGGCAGATCGACAATTTTTATGGAAAAAATATTTATTAATCTTATCACTTAGACGAGCGTTACAGAAGGAAACCGACTGTGCCAGAACGAACCAAAAGTAAAAAATATGTCATTGTCACCGGTGGCGTTATCTCCGGTCTGGGGAAGGGCATTGTAGCTGCATCTTTGGGATTGCTGCTGAAGTCCAAGGGCTACAAAGTCACCATCCAAAAGTTGGATCCCTATCTCAATGTGGACCCGGGAACCATGAGCCCGTTCCAGCACGGGGAAGTCTTTGTCCTGGATGATGGTTCGGAGACGGATCTGGATCTGGGGCACTACGAACGGTTCATTGATATTGATATGGGGCGCGCGAATAATACCACTGCCGGGCAGGTCTATTATGATGTGATTGAGAAGGAGCGGCGCGGTGATTACCTGGGCTCTACCGTCCAGATCATTCCCCATGTTACTGATCAGATCAAGCAGCGTATCACTGCGCTGGAGAAGGATCATGATGACCTGGAGATCATCCTCACCGAGATCGGTGGTACGGTGGGTGATATCGAGAGTCTGCCTTTTTTGGAAGCGGTGCGGCAATTTCAGCAGGAGCGGGGTCCGGAGAATGTGATCATTGTGCATGTGACGCTGATTCCCTTTGTGCAGGCCAGCGCTGAGATGAAGACCAAGCCCACCCAGCACTCGGTCATGCGCATGCGGGAAATCGGATTGCAGCCGGACATTCTGGTCTGCCGCACCGAGTACACTCTCACTCGGGACATTCGTGAAAAACTGGCGCTGTTTTGTAATGTGAAAGCGGAGCGGGTCATTCAGGGACTGGACGCCAAGACCATTTACGAAGTCCCCCTGTTTTTCAATCGCGAACATCTGTCGGAAATTGTGCTGGAGCGGCTTGGCATGGACGACCGGCCGGCGGAATTAACCTATTTGCGACGCTTCGTGAACCACATCGCCAATCCCGCAACCACGGTGACAATTGGTGTGGCGGGGAAATATGTGCAGTTAGTGGATGCTTATAAATCCATCATTGAAGCGTTTGCCCATGCCGGTGTGGACAATGACTGCAAAGTGGAAATCCGCTGGATTGACGCGGAGCAGAACGAGGCAGCGGAAAATATTGAAGCGGAATTGGAAGGACTGGACGGCATTCTGATTCCCGGTGGGTTTGGCTATCGTGGCATCGAAGGGAAAATCCGCGCGGCCCGGTATGCCCGCGAGAAAGGTATTCCATTTCTGGGAATCTGCCTGGGATTGCAGGTGGCTGTGATTGAATTTGCCCGGTTTGTGGCGGGTTTGGAAAATGCCAATTCCACCGAATTTGATGAGAATACGCCCCACCCGGTCATTCATCTCATGCCCTCCCAGGAAACTGTCACCACCAAAGGCGCCACCATGCGACTGGGCGCTTATGAATGCAAACTCCGTAAAGACACCAAATCGTTTCTGGCCTACGGTGAAACCCATATCACCGAGCGACACCGGCACCGGTTTGAGGTGAATAATGACTACCGGGAGGGTCTGGAAAAAGCGGGCATGATTATCTCCGGTACATCACCGGACGACATGTTGGTGGAAATGGTAGAATTGAAAGATCATCCTTGGTTCGTGGCCACACAGGCGCACCCGGAACTGAAATCCCGAATCGGCCGCACCCATCCGTTGTTCAGGGAGTTTGTCCACGCAGCGGTGAAATTTCACCACAATCGGTAATCTGATGTTGGGTTGCTCCCGGATGAGCGGGCATTCAACACCTGACTAAATCTTGATAAAAATCTTTTTCACGTACAGATACCACAAAATCGCGGTCCAAAACGCGATATTCAGTAACGCGTAGGTCAGGGATGCATTGATGGGTGTGAAATAGGGCGCAATCCAGTTGCCGTAAATAAACCCCTTCACGCTGACCACTGAGCCGTCCGCCGTGGTCCAGCGAATCAGGTTCATACTCCGGGCTAAAATACCGGACCCCACGAAAACCACCAGCGGATTACTGCCGAAGACAATGGCAGGTTTCGCCCATTTCACCCAGCCCCTCACATCCACGATCCATGAGGTAAAAACCACCATGATCATGGCCAGTCCGCCGGTAACCAGCACATAGGTACAGGTCCATAATGCTTTGTTAATGGGCTCCCACGGACTCAGCAGATTCCCGATGAAATAGAGTAACACACCCATGGTGAAAATGGAGGACAGCTTCTCCTGGTGGCTTTGTTTTTTGCGGATGATATCACCGACAAACACACCCAGCAACGTGGTCACCACTGCCGGTAGCGTTGAGATAATGCCCTCCGGGTCAAAGGGAATACCCTGCCCGCCCCAGACATGGTTTTCTCCCAGAATCAGCAGGTCGAACCAGCGGGCAAAATTGTGTTGCAGTGAAAAATCACCTGCGCCCCAACCGGCAACCAGCGGAGCCCGCATCAGGATTTCGTAGAGTGCAAAAAATCCCAGTCCGGCCAATACCCGGTTCCGCACACGCGGCAGATACAGCGTAATCAGTCCCACCGCGAAATAGGCCAGCGCAATGCGCTGCAAAACCCCGAAAATGCGGATATCCGTCCAGCGACGGAAGAAAAACCAGATATCCCACTCTTTGGCCATCTGCGCGTTGAAGGGAATCCCGAACGGCCAGCCATTCAGCAGCAATCCGAACGCGAATATGAGAATGGTGCGCCGGATAATTTTCCGGGTCAAGTCCCGGCGTCCTTCCCCCTTCTCACGATGCTTGGAGAAGCTGAGACTGATAGCCACGCCCACAATGAAGAGGAAAAAGGGGAAGACCAGATCCGTAGGCGTCCAGCCATGCCAACTGGCGTGACGCAAAGGCGCGTAGATATGACGCCAGCTACCGGGATTATTCACCAAAATCATTAATGCCACGGTCAAACCGCGAAAAACATCCAGAGAGAGTAGCCGTTTTTGCATGCGTTATCCTTTGTATTTCAATTTCTTCAAATGTCCGCAGCGCTGATTCATCCGTGTGCTGTCTGGAGCACTTGTCTGGCGTGTGCACGGGCTATGCCAGTCACGATTTGTATAAAAAAATGTATGGTGGAAAATATTGGTAAGCCCTTTACACAATGGTCTGAAATTGCTGCCGGAAGGAGACAATATAGTCGTCCAGTTTCTCCCGCGGAATGGTGTTATCCGTCAGGTTGAAATGTCGTTTCAGGCGGTGAATCCGGTAGGGGCCGAACTGGTAGAATTCCATTAATCGTTCCAAATCCTGGGAAAGAATTCCCCGTACGAAAGCATCCTTAGCGAGGGAAAGATAATCCATGCAGCGTACCTGAAAACTCTGGGCTGTACCCCGGAAATATTGAGTGAGCAGAAAATCCCAGCGTCGCGAGCGCGGATAAACCGGTGTGTCGATGAGCTCAATCGTGAAAGACTGGGTTCCGTTTTCCCGGGTAAATTCAGTCGGGAAATCGACGAAAGTGGAATCCGGATGCTGGATAAACCACAACCAGCGCATCACCGCCTGGAGCCTGCGCTGCAAAAATGCGCGCCCCTTGAACGCGCCGAAATATTCGAATTCCGGATGCTCGTCCACGGATTCCTCTACCGCCAGAGTAATGTGGTGCAGGTCAGCTTCCAATCCCACGTAGGCGTACCATTCGGGCCGGGTGTTCTGTACATTGAAGGGTGGTTGATGCTCCCGCAGCAGGGCATTTTCCCGCAACAAGGCTGCCTCCTCCGACTCGCATAACTCGTAGGTGATTTTCCGGACGCGATGAATCAGTCGGATAACCTTGCGGGGAGCGTCATTGGGTCGGGCGCGCTGATAGGACATGAGCCGGGCTTTCAAATCTTTGGCTTTCCCCACATAAAGCAGACGGTCGTCCTGATCCCACATGAGATAGACCCCGGGCTGATTGGGCAGGGCTTTGAACCATTCCGTCCCAATGCGTTCTTTCAACGGATTTTCGTACTGAAAAAGTCCCATTTGTCCGGGAAAGTGGAGTCTGGGCATGCATCAAAATTAGGTTGCTAAAGCATTGATTGCACGGACTTTTCAATACGGATTGCTACCAAATTCCTCTCCTGATTCCGGTTAACAACAGAAGCCTCCTTGGTCTCTTCGTCTTTCAGATTTGGTCGCGTGAAACCAGAGATGCATCATATGAAAAATGTTTTAATGCCGTCACCCGGCCGCAATCCCTTTGGTGCGTAAGTTGCCTGTGATATATTTCCGCACTCATAAGGGATTCCAGCCTGGTTTTTCCGGTGCGCGAATTAAAAAGGGGACTGACGGGTCATGGAGTGTTTCAAAGAAAATCAAGTCATACAAACCATTGGATAATGTCGTAATGAGTAAATCCATTTTTACCGCGGGACCAACCGGCGAGAAAATTCGTTCCGATTGCCGGGTGAGTTACCAACCGGGCTCAAAACCATTGAACATTCAGGTAAACAGTAAGGTCGGTGTTCTGTTCGGGAGCTCCCTGAAAAAATTGGTGACGGATAGTCTCAACCAGTTGTGGATTACCAGCGGGGAATTTATTCTGGATGATTTTGGTGCATTGCCGTGGGTCATTCAGGCGCGGATTGAAACCGTCATCAAACGAGCCAAATCGGATGTTGCGACTGAAATTTTACCTGAAATGAAAGAACATTGTTTATATGGCACGACACGGGATCATTTTCGTCGCAGCAGGTTGTATCTGCCGGGCAATCAACCCAAATTGATGATCAACGCCGGTATTCATAAGCCGGACGCTGTGATTCTGGATTTGGAAGATGCCGTCCCGCCCGGTGAGAAAGATGCTGCCCGGTATTTGGTGCGCAATGCCTTACGGACACTGGACTTTTTGGGCGCGGAGCGGATGGTGCGTATCAATCAGGGGCAGCGGGGACTGGATGATCTGGCTTTTCTCATACCGCACAATGTCCATTTGATTCTGATTCCCAAGGTGGAAAGCGCCGCCCAGGTGAAGGCGGTGGATGAGCAGGTGGCCGCAATCATGAAAGCTTCGGGTCGAACCGATCCGGTTTATTTCATGCCCATTCTGGAAAGCGGACGCGGTATTTTGAAGGCATTGGAAATTGCGGAAGCATCGCCCCATAATGTAGCGCTGGCCATTGGTCTGGAAGATTACACTGCCGACATCGGGACCCAGCGCACGGTGGAGGGCCGGGAGTCCTTTTTCGCCCGTTCCATGCTGGTGAATGCCGCCCGGGCGGTGGGGATTCAGGCCATTGACACGGTGTTCAGTGATGTGAATGACGAGGCCGGATTGCGCCAATCGGTGCAGGAAGCAAAAGCGATGGGATTTGACGGCAAAGGCTGTATCCACCCGCGCCAAATTCAGCCGATTCATGAAGCTTTCGCACCAACGGCAGAGGAAATTGAGAAAGCAAAAAAAATCGTTCTGGCCGCTGACGAAGCGGAAAAGCAGGGATTGGGTGTGGTGGCACTGGGAAGCAAAATGATCGACCCACCGGTGGTGAAGCGGGCAATGCGGACGATTAAACTGGCCATCGATACCGGGATAATACCGGCTAATTGGCGAGAAGAGGGGAATCATTAACCGCAAAGGCGCAGAGGGGAGCGCAAAGGGCGCAAAGTTTTTGAGATGACAGAGAGGGAAGGGGAAGAAATTAACCGCAGAGACGCGAAGTAGAACGCAAAGAGTGCGAAGATAAAAAACACTCACCACAGAGAGCGCAGAGAAGGCGTTAACCGCG
>JAIPJQ010000132.1 GCA_021734065.1 Fidelibacterota bacterium
CTGCCGACGGCGACATGTATTCTGCCCAAATCCCCAATGTAACCGAATCAGGTTACTACTGGTGGTTTATTCTGGCTGAAGCTGCCGGTGAAATGTCCACCGCTCCGGGTATGGATTCCGAACCGTATATGTTCGAGCGTTTTGCCCCAAGTGCCGCAACTCTTGTTAATTTCAATGGTATGACAGGTGATGCAGTTAGTGGTTATCCTGGCGCGTATTACTTCGGTCTGAATGCCGAACCTTTACCGTGGTTATTTGCAGAATTTCCACATGATACGTGGGAAAAAGCCCTCTCGCCTGAATTAGCTTCGGCCTACACAACGATCTATGAGATCGCTACTGATGGTCCTAGCTATGATAACCGTGAGGTAATCTCTGCCTGGATAGATGAAGGTGCCAAGAATTATTTCCTTTGTGGAGATGAATGGTTTGGTGCTCTGTCCAATTGGACGAATATGGAATTCACCGCAGGTGATTTTGAGTATGATGTTTTGGGTATTGCCCACAGTTATAATGATATCAATTACCCGAATCCTGGTTCGTCTGGTGCCTCACCGGTTGTCCCAGTTGAAGGTAATGTACTATCCGGAATGATGTACAATAAGCATATTGCTGCTGATGATACAATTCTGTATGATCCCGCATACGAAATTGAAGTCAGCAACTGGCTGGATGGGTTCGAACCAATCAATGAAGCAGACGTTAATATGCGAACCTTTATTGATACAAATCTGACCATCGGTGATACTACCTTCTCCATCGGTTTGAATCGCGAAGTGGGTGATGATAAAATCGTCTTCTTAGGGTTTGATCCGCTCTCACTCAATGCTACACCGTATTACTGGTATGGAGAGGATTCGACTTCGATCCAAACTCAGTCTCTCTACTGGTTTGATGTTGGTGTGGGTGTCAATGACGAGAATGCTAAGCTGCCGACAGAATTCACTCTGGCGCAGAATTATCCAAATCCGTTTAACCCCACCACAACAATCTCCTTCAGCGTACCTGCTGTTTCCGATGTGAAACTTGCTGTGTACAACCTGCTGGGGCAAAAGGTTGTGGATTTGGTAAATAATGCTTACCAGCCCGGTACCTACAACGTAGTCTGGAACGGAACCGATGCCCTTGGCAAACCGGTTTCCTCCGGAATCTACTTCTACCGGATGACTGCTGATGGTTTTACCGCTCAGCATAAGATGCTCTATCTGAAGTAATTTCTTCAAATAGACAGTTTCTCAAAAAGGGGCAGTTTTTCTGCCCCTTTTTGTATTCCCGAAATATCCTTTCTCTATTGGATAGTCCTGCATGAGAATTAAAATTCAATCTCAATCGACAGGATGGGAAATGTCGCTACTATTTGCGTCACTATACGCTGTTTTCATCATCATCGCGGCTGTCATTTTTCGACGGTACCGGAAAAAACTCTATGAGCGGGAATTGAAAAAACTGCAGGAGCAGCAGCGCGATATGAAGCGATAATCCGTTCGGATCTCATCACACCAGACACACATCGGGGGAATCCGCATGGGTCTGGAGGAAAACACAAGGAGGGTAAAAGCTTGATTAATATTGTATGGCTGGTTTTGCTGGCAATCGGAATCATCTTGTCCGGTGTGAAATGTCTGGGAATTGAGCAGACCGCAGCGGGCTTGACCATGAACCCGTCATTTGAACCCCTGCAGGTGCTGACAACTGGTTTATTCGATTCAGCCAGAGCGTCTGTTGAACTGGCATTTGGATTAATCGGTATCATGGCGCTGTGGTTGGGGCTGATGAAAATAGCAGAAGAATCCGGACTGATCCGGGTGTTTGCCCGGGCGGTACGTCCGGTGATGATTCGACTATTCCCGGATGTTCCACCAGAGCATCCTGCCATGGGTGCCATGCTCATGAATATTTCCGCCAATATGCTGGGATTGGGAAATGCCGCCACACCCCTGGGTCTGAAAGCGATGCAGGAATTGCAAAAATTGAATAAGATCAAAGATACCGCCACCAATGCCATGGCCACATTCCTGGCGTTGAACACCTCTAGTGTGACACTCATTCCCGCTACCGTCATTGGAATCCGGGCGGCTGCCGGTGCCACCAGTCCGGCTGAGATTATCGGTCCGGTCATCGTGGCCACCGGCGTCTCAACGACTGTAGCCATTATCATGACGAAGACACTTCAGCGCCTGCCGAGATTCCGTTTACCAGAGGTGGATGAAAGCAATGGGAATGGTTCTGAAGCAGGAGAGGAGGCTTAAATGTTTCAAAATCTAATTAATGCTGTCTCCGTCCTGGCGATTCCCATCATTGTTTTGGTGATTCCGGTCTGGGGATACTATAAAAAAGTAAAGGTCTATGAGGTTTTCACTGACGGCGCCAAAGAGGGTTTTCAGGTAGCCATTAAGATTATTCCGTATTTGGTGGCTATTTTAGTCGCCATCGGTGCGTTTCGTACATCCGGCGCGCTGGAATTATTAGCCAAATTGCTTTCACCGGTCACAGGACTGATTGGGATGCCGGGCGAGCTGGTTCCCATGGCGTTCATGCGACCCTTGTCGGGCAGTGGCGCCTTAGGCATTGTGAGTGAGCTGGTTACCACCCATGGTCCGTCATCCATGATCGGCCGGATGGCATCGGTGATGGAAGGGTCAACCGAGACCACCTTTTATGTGCTGGCCGTCTATTTTGGATCAGTATCCATACGGAATAGTCGCCATGCCTTGCCCGCCGCGCTCACCGCCGATCTGGCGGGAATTATCGCGGCTGTTTTAGTCTGTCACCTGGTATTCTAGTGGGGGCAATCACGCCCGCGATGCAAGGCAGTGCGCGATCCATGTTACAAAACATTAACAAGAGACCGCAAGGGCTTTCGATCTTGCATAGCGTAAGGCCTGCCCTTAAAATTTCGGTCACAAACGACAGACCAATAGGTTTTGAAGGGAGCATTTATGAAGAAGTTTGGGGTACTATTGTCGATTTTTATTTTTTCTACCGCGATTTTTGGCGCTGAAAGAGCTGTCAGGCTGGATCGCGCGGCGCGGGTACCGGCAACATTGAACAAAAAATTAGTTCCCCAGGGACAGGAAATTTTTCCTGAGACTGGTACGGGCGGACCTGCTTATCTGCCCAGCACACGGGAAGACAATGCTGTACTGGTTGATTCATCCTTGAATGGTTATGGTTTGCTGGTGGGTGAAACCAATCCCATTAGCTGGGAGCCGGTGAACAATCGCTTCCTCATTGCCTATCGTCAATGGGCTGGTGAGACCGGTTCCTCAGGCGTAATTGGTGCAGCTCTGTCTGAAGACGGTGGCAACAGCTTTTTCACCTACTCCAATCTGAATGCAGGGGTGGGCGTGCAGCAGGCCGGTCGCTATCCCAGCGCTTTTGCTACGCCCAATTTTCCCATGATTATCTGGAATGAATACGGCGGGGGCGGCGGCGATTACGGTGGTCGTGCCTACTATACGTATGATGAAGGTGAATATGGCGGTGAAATTTTTGCGCCACCGGCTGACCTGCATTCCGATCCTACGGCAAATGATATTTGGCAGGGATCCCCGAATGTGAATTATGACGAAACGGGCAATATGTATGTGAATGCCAGTTTCGCCGACTGGACCGATCCCCGGAATAAATACCTGTTCCGGACCACCACTGACGGTGCCTGGAGTGGTACGCCGCTGGCATGGGAGCCCGCAGCAGTACTGTTAGACCAGTCGCGGGAGTTTTTAGGTGATGCTGCCAGTAACTACACCTCCAATGGTACAATGAACATTAACGATAATGGTGTTGGTTACTTTGTGGTTTCCGGCTATTGGACTGATACCTTGGCCATCGCCGACCACACCTTGTTCATTAAACAGACCACAGATTATGGTGCTACCTGGAGTGACTGGAATTATATCCCGGATCAGGTTCTGAATAATTATTTTTGGGAGATATTCCCCGATAGTATCTGGGATGAATCAGCCAGTGACTGGGCAGTTCTAGACTCCGACTGGACGCCGTTCGTTAATTACGATTTGGATGTGATGGTTGATGATGATGGCGGCTGTCATATTGTGGCCGGCGTGTTGCCTTCTGCGACGGGTGGCGTATATCCGGGTTGGTCAGAGTATAATGGACTCTACCATTTTTATTCTCCTCAGGATGATCTTCTGACCTGGGACATCAACCCCATTGGTAGTTTGCAGAATGCCTGGTTACTGGAAGATCCGGGTTGGCAGGGCGTTTTCCCCACGATTGCCCGGGACAATTCTCTGGATAGCACGCTGTATGTGTCCTGGTACACGTTTCCGGATACCAGCGCTGATATCGCTTATATGGACATTATGGCTGTATTCTCCGAGGATAATGGCGCCACTTGGAGTGAGCCCATCAATATTTCGGATACGGAAGATCCTGCGCTGGACGAGATTGATCCACACTTTGCCGGAATTGCGTCCAACGGTACGGTTTACATGGTCTATCAAATGCCCGATTTTGATGTGCCCACAGTAAATCCACCCGCCACCAGTGAAGATTACAAATGTCGGATTTATTTCCGCTCCTATGACTTTCCTGTTTCGGGAACGGATATAGCTGATGAAGGCGGCGTTCGACCCAATGGTTTTGCGTTGGATCAGAACTATCCCAATCCCTTCAATCCCACCACCACGCTGGCGTTTAACCTCCCGGTCAATGGGCAGGTACAATTAGCCGTGTATGATTTGATGGGACGGGAAGTGGCCACACTGGTGAATGGCTACAAGACAGCCGGGCATCACGAGGTACGCTTCGATGCCAGCGATCTGGCCAGCGGGATGTATTTTTATAAAATGAATGCGGGTAGCTATTCAGCTGTTCGAAAAATGATGTTGATGAAGTAATCAGACTTCGTGTTGAAGTGGGGTTACCTGAGAATCATTATAAAAGTACAGAAGGTTGGTGTCTGAAAACCCGCCATCGAATGTACCCCATCTTCTCTGGTAACCCCTACTTACGTCGACTCTGAGCTGACAAACACCTGAAGTGTGATTGAATGAAGGAGAGATTTATGAGGCGGTTCGTTGTTCTTGGCTTGCTGTTTCTGCTGGGTAGTAACTTAACCTTCGCGGCAACAGTGGGAACAATTGCCGGAACCGTTGTGGATGACAATACGGGTGAGCCCCTGCCGGGCGTCAATATTGTCGTCGAGGGTCTGGGACTGGGGACCTCTTCCGACATAGAGGGCGATTATTTTATCGAGAATGTCCCAGTGGGACGCTATACCCTGAAAGCAACCATGATTGGTTACGATGCCTTGACGTATGAGGATGTACGGGTCATCATGGATCAGACCACCCGCATCAATTTTCGAATGCAGGAAGGCTTTGTTCAGGGGAAAGAGGTTGTCATTACCGCAGAACGCCCCATGGTGGAAAAAGATGTGACCGTGAAAAAGATCGTTCGCTCTGCGGAAGAGATCCAAAATTTACCAGTCCGTGACCTCACTGAAATGCTGACACTTCAGTCGGGAGTTATCCAGATTAAGAGTGCGGAGTATGGAATCCCCGGGTTTGAAGATCGCGGTATTGAACAGATCCATGTTCGTGGTGGCCGGTCAGGCGAGATTGGTTATACCATTGACGGGATGTATATCGAGAACCCCATCTATGGTGGCATCGGCAAAGGAACCCGACTGAATAAATACGCAGTGGAGGAGTTGGAAGTCCAGACCGGTGTCTTCAGCGCTGAATATGGTGATGCCATGTCCAGTATTGTGAACAATATTTCTTTTACCGGGGGCGCCGAGTACGAAGTGAAACTGACTGTGGAAGGCAGTGGCGTAAGTCCCCAGAAAAATGACCAGTTGCGTGATTATCAAAAAATTGCCGGTCGCTTGAGCGGACCCATTCTTCCGCATTTAGGCGATAAATTCACCTTTTCCATCTCCGGGGACATCACCACCGGCGCCTATCGCACCTTGAAATTTGATGACAAAGTCTATGATCCCAATGATGTTGGTGGTGTGAACAACCAGGCCAACAAGGTCAACTGGCTGGATCGGTATGACGGCTGGCGGTCGTTCGGATTCGACAACACCTCCGACATCTTCACCAAGCTCCACTGGAGAATTGACAACTATAAACAAGTGAATTTCACCTATTGGTATGTGAATTCTGAGTTCAAGACCTTCGACCGTTTTTACCAGTTCTACGAGGAGGGCAAAAACATTAACCGGAAATGGTCTGAGCGCTACAATGTGGAGTTTCGCCACCAATTGAATGAA
>JAIPJQ010000133.1 GCA_021734065.1 Fidelibacterota bacterium
ACAAGATTCCGGATGACCTTCCGGATGGCGTCCGGATCACAAACTAGTTTTACTGCGGATTTGGGCATTTCCGCATTCAGGGTTATATGATGCGCGTCAGCGGTGATCTCCTCATCCTGCAAAATTTCCTTCACCAACTCCCGCAGGTCGGTTTCCACAAATTCCCCGGCTCGTCGCAGATCACCATAGGTGAGGTCTGAGAGGTCATTGAGTAATCCAATCATCTCCTCGGTTTTTTTAATCGCCCGCCCCGCCATATCCTGAACCCGTTCATCCACCTGATCATGCAGAATGTCACGAATGACGGCTAAGGTGGATTGAACCGTGCTGATGGGCGCTTTCAATTCGTGACTGCTGACCCGTAAAAAGTTGGTTTTGGCGCGATTCAGTTCCTGCAGCCGTCGATTGGTGAATTCCAGGCGCGTTCGCACCCGGCGGTACCGGTCGGTGACATTTTTCGCCAAATAGGTTGACAGGAAAATGGTCATGAGAAAAATGAGCCAGGTGAAAACCACTATTTCAGTGTACCGGGTAATATCCACACCTTCGTAGAAATTGAAGTGGGGGAGAATATCAAGCCATTCTGTGGCTAATAAGGTTGTGTATAAGATGACCGCCAGCCCCGCGAATCCATACGGACGGGTCCCGGGGAAAATGACGGCGGCGGTGATAATGTGAAACAGGTAGAAGAAGTAGAGCGGGCTTTCAATTCCACCGGTAAAATGAATCAGCACGGTGAGGATGAGCAGATCACCAACCATCTGGATAATAATCAGATTGACCAGATAGTCTTTATGTTGACGGATCACATAATCGCGTAATAGAATGTAGACCACATTCACAATAACCAGACCAACAAGTATCAGCACCAGGGCTTTGCACTGGACATGGATGGAAGGAAAGTAGCACCCCAGCGCAATGCCGATTCCGAATGCAATAATTGCCAGCCAGCGAATCTTGGTTAACCACGTGACCCGACGCCGCAAGGCCGCAGCGGTAAAAAAGGGCAATGTGAATTGATTCTGTGGTTTCCGGGTCAACAAAATAGCTCCGCCCTGGAGATTATGCCCGCACGTATTGGCGCACGGTGTCAATCAAATCCCGGGGATTCACCGGTTTTTCCAGGAAAGCCTGGACCGGCAGGAAATCCTCGTCCTTATTCGGGTCGAAGGTAAATCCTGTCTGATTGCCCACTGCGGTAAGGATAACCACGGGTGTATCTTTGATTTCCTCCTCAGACCGGATTTGATAAGCCAGCTGGAATCCCTCATCCAGATGGGCCATCATCACATCCAGCAGAACCAGATCGGGTTTCTCCTGACGTAATTTCTCCAGACCACGGTTGCCTTCCTGGGCGTCGATGACTTCAAATCCCACCGATTCCAATGTTACGCGCATGGCCTCCACCAAATCAATATCATCGTCAATAATGAGAATTTTCTTTTTATCAACCATGAATATGGACCTCCTTTGAAAATCCTGATGAAGGATTGTCTTTTATGGGTTCATTACAGGGCAGTTCCTCCCCGTACCGGACGAATTTTTTAATCAGCGTCACCACAATGGGAACGGCGTTCCGGACAGCGACTGAAAGATGATTTGTCACCCTCACAACCCCCGGCTGCACACCGATGACCCACAATTTTTCGGGCAACATGTCAAGTTTAGTCGCTAACTGCCAGGCTTCTGCCAGACCGACACCATGCAGAGACAAATGATCCCATTTCAGGATCAGGTCTGCCTCAGCAGGATCAAAACAGCGCACGGCTCCCGGCTTTTCACCCATCCTGGCTGCATCAACAATCACCAGGCGTTTCCGGTCCGCGAAATATTCCAATAAACCCAACGCATCGGTTCCACCGTCAATGAGTTCCATGTCCAACTGCGTAGCACGCAATGCCTCAATCACAGCAATTCCCACACCATCATCCCCGAACAGAGGATTTCCCACACCAATTACGGTCAGCACGGACATGTGTCAGGAATCCTTGAATTCCACATCCAGAATGTGAACGCTGCAGGAAATACAGGGATCGTAAGCACGTACCAGCATTTCCAGGTGATGGGTAATTTCCGGCTTGGTTTTATTCACGATTTCCGGTACCAGTTTCTGCATATCTGCATCCACATTGGCCAGGTTCTGACCAGTGGGAATGACGCAATTTGCTGCCACAATCTGCCCGCGGTTATCGTAGGTGTAATCATGGAACAAAATTCCCCGGGGCACCTCGGTTGCGGCAATACCCCGACCGTACCGGGTGGGTATCTGATTGGGTTTTTCAGCTTTCAGACCGCGTCCCAACAGCTCCTCAATGATGCATATGCTCTCTTCCATACAGTGCGCCACTTCAATCACCTGCGCCACCGTATTCATGTAGGGATTATAGCATTGGGGTTTTAATCCCAATGTTTCAGCTGCATCGCGGGCGGACTCGGTAAGCCGGGTGTAATTGTTATTCCAGCGGGCCAGTGCGCCCACCATATAGGCTTCACGCTTATTCCGGGCATGCTTAGAGGTGCTATGTTCCACTACGAATTCATTGGTGACATTGAGATAGTCCTCCACCGGGAACGTCCCGCCGTCGGAAGAGCAGATATCACCGTCGTATAAAGCGTATTCATCATCGTGCGTGAGAGAAATATACTCGGTTTCCCGCTCAAATTGAGGAATGGCATCCGCCAGCGCCTTCATGGTTTCCACGGTTTCGACAGCGTCTGGTAGCCCCTCAGTGACAATTCTTTCCTTCAAATGCAATAGCTCATCGCGGGAGGGAATGCGTGTGAATCCGCCGGGTACCGGTGTAATGGGATGTACTGCCCGCCCGGAAACGATATCCGCAATATCATTGGCCAGGCGTTTCATGCGTAATGCCCGCAGCACCACGTCCTTGTTGGTCGCGATAAGTGGGAATACGCTGGGGGCATCCAAAAAATCCGGGACAGCCAGGAAATAGGCATGGAGGATATTGGATTGAATGGTGGCTCCATTCACCAACAACTTGCGGAGTAAGATGGTCTGCTCCGAAACCTCCAGCCCAAGGGCGGCTTCGGTGGTTTTCAGCGAGGTGATTTGATGACCCAGACTGCAGATTCCACAAATGCGGCTGGTAATAATAGCAGCTTCTGTAAAACTACGACCTTTCAACATCGCTTCAAAGAAACGGGGTGGCTCAACAATATTCAGATGCGCTTTTTCCAGCACACCATCCCGCATATTTACGATGATATTACCGTGGCCTTCCACCCGGGTGATGTGGTGGACATTGATATCCAAATTCTTCTTCATACGGCCACCTCATAGGCATTGAACAACTGTAATCGTTTCCTGGCTTCATCCACTGACAAGCCCTTTTCCGTGAGGATATTCAACATGGCTTCCTGGTTCATATCTTCGATGAATCCCCGGCATCCGATACAAGCCTGACCCACACCGGGACAAATGGCTTCACAACCTGCCCGGGTTACGGGTCCCAGACACACCTGACCTTTGGTGAGCAGGCATTCATTTTCTGACAATTTACACTCCACACAGACTGCGTAATTATATGTGGGTGGTTTTTTCCCCATCACCAGCGCTTTGAACAATTGGAGAAAATCCGGCTGACTCATGGGGCAGCCCCGCACCTCATGATCCACAGCCACAATGGCTGAAACAGGCATGGCCGGCAGTGTGGCAAAACGGTATTTGTCTTTGCCGTAAACGGCTTCCCTTACTGCGTCAATTGGCTGGATATTTTTCATAGCATTGATCCCGCCATTCACTGCACAGGCTCCCAGCGCCACCAGAACTTTCGTCCTTCGCCGGATATCATGGATTCGTTCCACACAGGCGGGCGTGGTAATGGATCCTTCTACGAAGGTTATGTCATATTCATCACTGGTCTCATCCATAGCTTCCCGAAATTCCACTAAATCAACATGAGCAAGCAAGTCCAGTAACTCGTTCTCGAAATTGAGCTTATTCAACTGACAGCCTTCACACCCGGTGAAGTCAAAAAATGCAACTTTCGGTTTCATCTACAGCGCCTCCTCCAGTGGTTTGATATCCGTGTAACGGAATACCGGACCATCCTGACAGCAGTATTTCCCATTGATCTGGCAATGTCCGCACTTACCCACACCACATTTCATTCGGCGCTCAAGAGAAACGAAAATCTGTTCATCGGGAAGGCGTTTTGATTTCAATGCCATGAGGACGAATTTGTACATCACCGGCGGGCCGGTAACTGCAGCGACGGTGTTTGACAGATCCAATTGCAGGCGGGGTATGAGGGTGGTAATGACACCCACATCACCTTTCCAATCATCGGCCGCCCGGTCCACCGTCACATGAAATTCCATATCGTCCAGGGCTGCCCAATGTGCCAGCTCCTCCCGGTATAACAATTCGGCTGGTGATTTGGTACCATAGAGAATAATCAACCGTCCGAATTCTGCCCGTCGGTCCAGGATATAATTGATGAGTGATCGGAGGGGAACGATGCCGATACCACCGCCGATAATGAGGACATCTTTGCCTTTGAACGCATTCACATCAAAGCCATGTCCGAAGGGGCCGCGAATGCCGATGGTGTCACCGGCACCCATCTTCCGCAGGACGGAGGTCAGCATGCCCACCTTGCGGATGCAAAGTTCGAAGTTGCCTTTCTGCGTGGGTGAGGAGGAGACGGAAATGGGCGCTTCACCCACACCCAGGACGGAGACTTCCACAAATTGACCGGGCGTATGTCCCAGATCCCGGACGCCCGGCAGCTCAATACGGTACCATTTTTCCAATTCGGTAAGCTCTTTAGCCTCAACGATTTTACACATGATCGGCAGGTAAAGTCCCCGACTCTCCGGGAGCGATAAATCCTGTAACTGTTTCATGCCACGACTCCCGTTTTGGCGTATTGTTGGTGTTCATAATCCTGGATCAGGTTATTTACAATTTCTGTGAGTGAAATACCGGCGGGACAGAATGCGGTGCAACGCCCGCATCCCACGCACCACGGAACCCCTTCCCGGTCAGTGATGTACTTGAATTTGCGATAGACTCGGTGCCGGGTTCGTTGGTCGTACTTATCCCGGAAATTTTCACCACCGGCCACCTCTGCGAAGGGCGTGAGCATACAGCTATCCCATTTACGGAGCCGTTCACCGGACTGAATATCCAGCGCCACATCATCCCTCACATCAAAGCAATAACAGGTGGGACACATGAGATTACACGTCCCGCAGCCCACACAGCGCTCCGCCACCTTTTTCCACACATCCGAGTGATAGACATGCTCGAATACCTCAGGGATACGGTTATAGTGATATTTGATCTTATTCTTGAAATTCCGCTCGAACCGGACAATTTCTTTCACTTCTTTCAGTTTATTAAAACCTTTTAACAACTCAGAACCGCGTTTATTCAGGATAAACAGATGGTAATCCTTGTCCACCTTGTTCAGAAACAGGTCAAATCCCTCCATCTCCTCCACCCGGATACCTACACTTCGCGAGAAGTGGTATTCGTCAGGCTCAAAGGAAATTCCGACAAAAATGGCGTCCTGCCGACGCAGGATATAACCGGCCTCGGGATGACCCTCGATCATATTGTGATCCAGCCGTAGAATCGCTTGCATGTCGTAACTGTGGACGCCGAAAAAGATGCGCTTTACTGGTTTAATATCCGCTTCCTCCACTTTTTGTTTTTGAATGGAAAACCTCAGGAGTCGTTCGATGGGTGGCAGGAAGTATTTCTTCAGAGAGAGCAGGGTCCGGTTGTAATCCAGAACCACATCCCCGCTATTGGTTACCCGCTCGAAGCTATACGATTTTTCCCCCTTCCGGTGGGGTGCGTATAGCGGTGCACTTTTTTTCAAATGTTCAATTAACTCTGGTACGGCTTTTTGGGCCAGATGAAAACATTCCATCAATTCGCCTCTTTATTATATGGTGTTAAATGAGCTGCGTTTTTGCGTGGCACATTGCCTCCCTTGAACATTAAAGTTGCAAAGCAAGTGCCACATATATTCTTGTTATTACTGTTATTGATTGCTTGTATGAACTAATGCCGGAATCTGAAGTCACGGGGAAAAATTCCCAGACTTAACCGGCTAAATTCAACGAATTTGAAAGGTTGCGCAGAAACGTGTGTTACCAACC
>JAIPJQ010000134.1 GCA_021734065.1 Fidelibacterota bacterium
GCTTTGTCATAGTCAATAACACTCCGGAGCTGCTCGCCCGCCATGGCCGGCCCATGTTTCTCCGGTACGTCCGGCGCCAATTCATCCCGCAGGGTCTGGTAGAGCTGGTTCACATTGGTTTCCACGCCGGTGCCCACATTCACCACTTCACTCCCGTTGTAATGCAATCCGCCCACATTGGCGCGAACCACATCTTCAATGTACACATAATCCCGGGTCTGCTTGCCATCACCATTAATCACCGGCTGCTCACCAGCCAGCAATTTTGAGCAGAAAATCGCCACCACGCCGGCCTCACCATGGGGATTCTGCCGGGGTCCGTACACATTGGCGTAGCGGGTGACAAAATAGTTCAAGCCATGGACATGGTGGTAAAAGTGCAGGTATTTCTCCGTGGTCAGCTTGGTAATGCCATACGGTGAAAGCGGACGCTGGGGATGGTTTTCGTTCGCGGGGAAATAATCCTGCTCTCCATAAATAGCGCCACCGGTGGAAGCAAACATGAACTTTTTCACGCCATGTTTGACAGCATTTTCCAGCAAATTCAGCGTACCAATGACATTCACATCTGCGTCGAATGCCGGATCGGCCACCGATTTACGCACATCCATCTGGGCGGCGTGATGATTCACCACATCAAATTTTTCCGCAGCAAATAAATCACTGACGGCTTTGTCCCGAATGTCCATTTTAACGAATTTGGCCTTGGGATTCACAAGTTCCTGCCGTCCCGTAATCAAACTATCCAGCACGACCACATCGTGACCTTCAGCGATAAAAGCATCTGTCACATGAGAGGCAATAAATCCGGCGCCACCGGTTACTAATATTTTCAAAATTTCAACTCCAAAAAATGTTGTACTTACCAAACGATTCCAATGCGTCTCCCTGAGCTCGCCTGCCCTGGCAGAGCGATGCGTAGCAGGGCGCGCTGAAGAGCGCATTCGCAATGCGTCTCCCTGAGCACCGTCGAAGGGCGTATTGCCTTATTTCAAACAATCATCCAGATATATACTTCCAGTTGTCCATCGATAAGCCCAGGAGGACAACCGAGCCTGCTCATTCTCACTGCGCGCCCACCTTTTTCATCTCCTTTTCCAACTTCTTAATCTCATCCCGCAGGAGTGCCGCCCGCTCAAAATCCAAATCCTCTGCCGCTTTCAGCATATCCTTCCGCATCAATTCCAATAGTTCATTTTTCTCGTAAGCTTTGCTGTATCGGCGTACGGATTCCTTCACCCGCTCAACCTTTTTCGCCAACTGGTCCGCCACCATGGTGGTCCCCATGATCTCTTCCGTGGATTTGTAAATCGTCTCCGGCGTGATGCCGTGTTCCTGATTATATTGGGTCTGCTTTTCTCGGCGGTACCGGGTGATGTCAATGACCTTTTGCATGCTGTCGGTAATTCTGTCCGCGTAAAAAATGACCTTGCCCTCCACATGGCGGGCGGCACGACCGGAGATCTGCAGCAGTGATGTTTCACTCCGCAAAAAACCTTCCTTGTCTGCGTCCAGAATGGCCACCAGACTCACTTCCGGCAGATCCAGTCCTTCCCGTAACAGATTAATACCCACCAGCACATCGAATTCACCCAGACGCAAATCCCGCAAAATCCCCACCCGTTCCAGAGGTTCAATTTCCGAGTGGAGATAACGCACCCGCAAATTGAGATTCACCAGATAATCGGTGAGATCTTCTGACATGCGCTTGGTTAATGTGGTGACCAACACCCGCTGCTTGTTTGCTACGCGCTGCTGGATCTCTTCAATCAAATCATCGATCTGGCCATCGGTGGGTCGTACCTCAATTTCCGGATCCATGAGTCCGGTGGGACGAATGACCTGCTCTACCACCAAACCTTCCGATTTTTCCAGTTCATACTGGGCGGGTGTTGCTGAAACGAAAACCACCTGCTTCATGGTTTTCTCAAATTCCTCAAACTTCATGGGGCGGTTATCCAGGGCGCTGGGCAGACGGAACCCATATTCCACCAGATTTTGTTTCCGGGCTAAATCGCCCCGATACATGGCACGGAACTGGGGCAGCGTCACATGGGATTCATCAATGATCATCAAATAATCATCCGGGAAAAAGTCAATAAGTGTATAGGGCCGTTCCCCCGGTTTGCGATCGGTCAAATGTCGTGAGTAATTTTCAATCCCACTGCAATACCCCATTTCACGAATCATTTCGATATCAAAACGGGTCCGCTGTTCCAGGCGCTGTGCTTCCAGGAGATTTCCGCCTTCCCGCAGGTGTTGGAGCCTTTCCTGCAGTTCTGCCTCGATGGAGACCAATGCCCGCTGAATTTTTTGTTCATCCGTGACAAAATGGCGCGCCGGATAAAGAACGAACATCTCTTCGGTCACTGTTATTTCACCAGTTAGCGGGTCAATCAGTGAAATTTCCGTGATCTCATTTCCCCAAAATTCCACCCGCACGGCAAAATCGTCATACGCCGGGAAAATTTCCACCACATCCCCCCGGGCACGGAATTTTCCCCGCTCAAAATTCAGGTCATTCCGCTCATAGAAAATATCGATTAATTTGCGGTACAGATCGCGCTGCTTGATCTGTTCACCCTTCTTCATGATGACGATACTTTTCCGGTAATCTTCCGGTGAGCCCAATCCGTAGATACAGGAGACCGAGGCAACCACGACCACATCCCGCCGGGACAGAAGGGCGCTGGTGGCTTTGAGGCGCAGCTTATCAATCTCCTCATTCATGGACATATCTTTTTCGATATAGGTGTCGGTCACCGGCAGATAAGCTTCCGGCTGGTAGTAATCATAATAACTGATGAAATATTCCACGGCATTTTCAGGGAAAAACGCCTTGAATTCACCGTAGAGTTGGGCGGCCAGCGTTTTGTTATGGGAAATAATGAGCGTGGGCCGGCTCACCTCCTTAATAACCTGCGCCATCGTGTAGGTTTTACCAGAACCGGTCACACCCAACAGTGTCTGAAACGGCACCCCCTTCTTCAGGTTTGAGGTCAGGTCGGCAATGGCCCGGGGCTGGTCGCCTTGAGGGGTATAATTGGTATGTAATTTAAACTCTGCCATTTTGTCCTATAATACCGTTTTGAGGGAATTCAGTCAATGAATGCTTGTGATGTGAAGAAAAAATATTCCCCAACTTCCCATTGTTTCAATCCGGTCCGTGCATGAGATTTAATGTCTATGGATTTTCAAACGCTGATACTCTTCATTATCCTGGGACTGGCAATCATCGCCTTTATCCGGGAGTGGTTTCCAATGGAGGTGGTGAGTTTCGGCGCTATGGTGTTGCTGGTCCTGTTCAGCGTTGTGACTCCCAAGGAGGCTGTGTCCGGATTTAGCAATTCAGCAGTGATAACGGTTGGCGCGTTATTCGTGCTTAGTGCTGCCCTGGTGAAAACCAATATCCTGAATGTGCTGGTCCTGAAATTGGAGGACATTGGCGGTGCGCGGCAGTGGCTGGTCATCGGTATTATGCTTACTTCAGTCGCCATCGTCTCATCATTTATCAACAACGTCGCGGCCATGGCCATCACCCTCCCGCTGGCCATGCAGCTGGCGCAGCGGTTCAAATTATCTCCGTCACGGATACTGCTGCCTCTCTCCTTCGCCAGCATGTTTGGCGGGACCATGACGCTTATCGGTACCTCAACCAATCTGTTAGTGAACGATGTGGTTATCAAAGCCGGTTACTCAGCGCTGGGGATGTTCGAATTCACCAAAATGGGGCTGATCTTTACCGTAGTGGGACTGATCTATGTCTTTTTTCAAGCAAAATACTTTATGCCCAACCGGGCTATTATCTCCAGTCTGACACGAAAATACCACATGACTTCCTACCTGACGGAAGTGCAGATTTCCCAGAACTCACCTCTGGTGGGCTCCACCTGTCTGGCTCAGAATGTGAGTCGCCGGTTTGACATCATTATTCTGGAAATTGTGCGCAATGGCGAGAAGATGAGTACAGACCTGCGAAACCGCATATTGCAGGTTGGTGATATGTTGATCGTACAGGGAAAGCTGGACGATATTCTGAAGATGAAATCGGAACTGAAAGTCAGTCTGTTGACGGATATCAAACTGAATGACGGAGATTTAAATGATGCGGAAAATATGGTTCAGGAAGTGGTGGTGAGTCCCGGCTCCAATTTTATCGGCAGCAGCCTGAAGTATATCAATTTCCGGGCACGGTATGGATTGTTCGTGTTGGCGATTCAGCGTGCCAGCACCACACTTCGGGATAAGGTTTCACATATTCGTCTGCGGGAAGGCGATACGCTGCTGGTTTTCGGTCACCGCAGTAAATTCAATCAACTGCGTCAGTCTCAGGATGTTTTCGTTTTGGATGTGGTGCCGGTGCAGCTCCATAAAATGAAATTCTGGTGGATGCCGATGATCATATTACCCGCCATCATGGTAGTTTCGGCACTTGAAGTCATGGACATCATGTCAGCCTCACTGGTGGGCGTCAGCCTGCTGCTGCTATTCCGGATTCTCACGCCCCAGGAGATGTATCAGAGTATTAACTGGAGTGTCATTTTTCTCATCGCCACCTTTATTTCGGTAGGTCGGGGTATGGAGAACACCCAGGCGGCAGACCTGATGGCCACCCTGTTTCAATTCATCGGCAATTCGGTCTGGGCTGACTGGGCGCCCTACATTGTGCTCTCTCTAATTCTGTTTGTAACCGCATTGGTAACCGGATACCTCTCCAATAATTCAGTGGCCATTATCATGACGCCCATCGCCATAGCCACAGCCGTTGGTATGGGCGTAAATCCCCGCCCCTTTATCTTTGCCGTGGCCTTCGCAGCTTCAGCCAGTTTTTTCACACCCATGGGTTATAATACAAATCTAATGGTTTTCGGACCGGGAAACTACCGCATGTCCGACTACTTCAGAGCCGGCATGCCGCTTAACCTGCTCTTTTGGATACTGGGGTCGCTGCTCATCCCGGTTTTCTGGCCGTTTTAGGCTGACTCCAGTAAAATGGATATAAAAAAAACGGGGTGCGTCAAACACCCCGTTTTTATTAAGGTTGCGATTATCTGTCTGTTATCCACTACTTCAGATAGGTGATGAGCCGGTTCACGCGCTCGCCACCGGCTGAAATACTATACAGGTACAATCCTGATGCTACCGAAGAGCCACTCATATCCGTGCCATTCCATACAACGCGATACATTCCCGGTGTTTGATATCGACTGGCCACCAGCGTCCTTACCATTCGCCCGGTGATGTCATAAATCGTGATCGTGACGTTCCCGGCATCCAGAATGTTATAGCTAATGGTTGTTGTAGGATTGAACGGATTGGGGAAGTTTCGATTATCACCAATCATATGATTTCCGCCTTGCATCATACCCGGACCATGAGGGCCACCGGGTCCCATGGATCCAAATTCTCGCCAGATGCCACCATCCAATTCGGTTACCACCAGTACACCTGCCTCCCATTGTGGGGAATCCATCATCTGAATACCGGTCACAGTTACCACATCTCCGGCAACCGGACGACTGAGAGTAGAATCTACAGGTTGATACCAGGCAGGTCCAAAATTCAGGATATAATCCATGGTTGAGTCGTCGTCCACATCCATAAAAAATATTTCGTGGTAAATCAGACTATCCGGTTCTTCTAAACGTATCCGATAGGTGGCGTCATGGGAGGCATTGACTCGATGCTCCCAATTGTGATTATTGCCGTGTATACCACTCCATTCATTGCCTTGGTGGTAGCCGCCAAAACCGTCGAAGAATGTGCTGTCCCAATGTCCGAATCCCAGACTGTCACACATCCCCGGACCACCCATTCCGGGTCCCTGGTGTCCACCGGGTCCCGCAAAACTGGAATCACAATCGGGATCCACTAAAATCAACTCTGTAAAGATAGTTCCTGTAACTGTGACACTGGTGAGCGAGTCGTGACCCATGCTATCAGAATCGAACATGTGTCCGTGGCCTCCGCCCGGTCCTCCCATACCCTGCGCCGACACCGGATTGGTGAACGCAAAGATTACTGCCAGTGCTGCTGGTGCTAAAATTGTCATTCGTGTTCTCATCGTAAAC
>JAIPJQ010000135.1 GCA_021734065.1 Fidelibacterota bacterium
AGGAGATAGTATGAGAAAGCTCAAAAACAGGGTAGGTCTCTCG
Source organism: Fidelibacterota bacterium (assembly GCA_021734065.1). Classification (GTDB taxonomy): domain Bacteria; phylum Fidelibacterota; class UBA8477; order UBA8477; family UBA8477; genus UBA8477. Next base: position 44 of record JAIPJQ010000135.1, read on the forward strand.
GACACCTCGCCTTAAAATTGCTCGACCTGAACAGGGGCAATCAGGGTGTCCGACAAAAACCGGAACAGGTGTCCGATACTTCCGGAATAACCAGTATTTTAGGAATTTTTATTTGATACCGGCTTACTTTTCCGGAATCGTCAGTGCCACGAAGAAATTCTCGCCCTCCCGCTGCATGAGAAAAAGTACTGTATCACCGGGTTTGAATCGTGACAGCAGGCGGTGATATTCGTTGGTTGAGGTGATGGTCCCCAGCTCCCGCACGGTGGGTCCCATTTTTTCTATGAGCATACCCGGTTGGATATTTTTCTGCCGGGCTTCGCTACCTCGCATGACGCTGGCCACCAGCACGCCCTTACTGTCTTCATCCAATCCATAACGCTTGATATCCTGGGGTGTGAGATTTTGTACCTGCATACCCAGATCGGAGGACATTTGCTGCCGGGAGCTGCTCACCAGGCTGTATTCTTCGGGAAATTCAGCCAGTTTCACCTTAATTGTCCTGGTTTTTCCATCCCGTAAAACGGTGAGGGATACCCGCTCGTCCGGGTGTTTTGAAGCGATCATGTTCATGAGGTCGCGGGAGGTTTTCACATCGTTTTTATCAACTTTGGTGATGACATCCCCCACCTCCAGACCGGCATCATCCGCAGGACTGTTTTTCACCACTTCACCCACCAGAGCACCCTGGGCATAGTCCAGTTCCAGGGTTTTAGCCATGTCTGCGTCCACACTCTGAATTTTCACGCCCAACCAGGCGCGGACCACCTTACCCTTGGTGCGCAGGTCACTGGTGACCCGGTTGACCATATTCACAGGAATAGCGAAACCAATTCCCTGGTAGCCGCCACTGCGGGAAGCGATGGCTGTGTTAATGCCCACCAGTTCACCATCCAGATTCACCAGCGGCCCACCGGAATTGCCCGGATTAATGGCAGCATCGGTCTGGATGAAATTTTCATAATCCACCAGCCCCACGGAGGAACGACCGATGGCGCTGACAATGCCCTGGGTTACGGTGTGGGAGAGTTCACTGCCGAAGGGACTGCCAACCGCCAGGACCCATTCTCCCACGCGGAGGTTATCAGAATTTCCCACGGTAATTGCTTTGAGCTTCAAGTCTTTGGCATCAATTTTTATCAGGGCTACATCGCTTTTGGGGTCAGTCCCCACAATTTCCGCGTCTACGATTTTGCCATCATACAATTGTACCTTGATGTTCTGGCTTTTTTCCACCACATGGTTGTTGGTGATGATGTACCCGTCGGGATCAATGATGACACCGGAGCCCAGGCTGGTGGTTTTAAATTCACGGTTATTATCGGGACCCCAGAACCAGAAAAAGGGATTATCGCCAAATGGATTCCGCCCGTCACGGCCATTCAATGCCGGGTGCTGGATCACCTGCTCGCTGGTAATGGTCACCACAGAGGGCTGTACCTGTTCCGCAATCTGCGAGAAAGCATCACTAAGCGCCCGGGCGATATTCAGTCCATCGGCACGGGTGATTGATGTCAGCAAAACGAAAAGTGTAATGAGAAGTGTCGTGTTGGGTAGCTGTCGCAATTTCATTCAATATTCTCCATTGGTTATTTTCACATGGCTTTAATGCGAACAGCTGTTAAAGGTTCACAATAAATAAAAGGCTGTCCAAAGAAGCAGATGCCATGAGACTCAAAATGCACCCGGGGTTTCATTGCCACACGCTTTAGCCTCGGTGGAGCCTCCGGCTAGCCGCGCGTGGATAGCAAAATACAACGAAAGCGGGGCTTTAGCCCAATTCTCCTGTTCTTTTTTCTTGATAAAAAAGAACCAAAAAATCAAGTCTGTAAAATCTTTCTCCGGTGCCATTCAGCGCCTCCGCTACAGCAAATCGAACTCAGTCCGTCACACGGACTTCAAGCATGATTTGCTGTTTCACGCTGCGGCGCTTCCAGCTTTTCCCGGGAAAGATTTTAAGGACGGATTGAAAGCCCGGCGCTATGGAGTAGGAGAATCCAATATCTGAGGATATCATTTCCATGCGCTTTAGCGCGTGAGTTCAGTGGTATTAAATATAAAAACCCACTGACGAGCAGCGGGTTTCAAAAAATGAATGCTGTAAAAAATTGATTTTATTTAAACATGGCTTTGATGGAGCCCCAGGTGTGTTTCACACTGGAGATTTGGGATTCGATGGTTACCATGTCGGAGTATTGGTTGCTGCCATCACGATCAATTATTTTCAGGCGGTAGTAATAGACCCGGCCGGAAATTTTGGCGAACACTGAATCATCAATATAGGTATAGCCGGTGTTGCTTCCGCGGGCGTCCAGAAATCCCAATTTTGTGAAATTCTGGCCATCCATGGAGCGTTGGACCTCGTAGCCTTCCAAATTCTGCTCGGCGATGCTGGTCCACTGAATGACGATGCGGGTCGTTTCTGAATATCCGCTGAAGTCGATGACCGTGGCACCGGCAAAGAGATTGGCTGTGAGGAAAAGGGATAATCCCAGTGCAATGATTCGTTTCATGGCGCGAATGTACCTGTTTCCCAAATTCATGTCAACTTTATTCACACCTGTATGATTTACATCATCCTGGTCGATTAACGGAGCAAAGCCCCCTCAAACGAATTGAGGGGGCTTCAGTCCTGTTATTTTCTGTAAGTAAACACGGTGGTTTACTTCATGTACATCATCTTCAGGGTCTTGCTGAACTTGCCAGCCTGGATGCGATACAGGTAAATACCTGACGCAATAGGCGTACCCGTGTCGGTCAAACCACGCCATTGGATGGCGTAGTAGCCAGCCGACTGTTGACCATTCACCAGGGTGGCCACCCGCTGACCCAGCATGTTGTACACAACCAGTGTCACATCTGTCGCTTCCGGCAGATCGTACTGAATCGTGGTCGTTGGGTTGAACGGGTTGGGATAGTTCTGATGCAAGGCATAGACTTCCGGAATCTGCATGTTGTCGATGGAGACCGTAGACGCATCAATCGTCAGCGTAAACGGTGCATTCTCAGCCCAGGTGGTATCAATACCATCTGTGGCATAGATACCCCACTCACCAGACACCATCGTTTCACCAGCCGCCTGAAGCACTGTGTAGATTGCTTCCAACGGAATTGAAACGCTGGTTCCCGTTGTATCACCAAAGGCGATACTATTAGCCAGACCATCACCCAGCATGATACCATAGGTCACCGCATCACCATCCGGATCATCGGCAGTTTCCCAACTCAGGGTAAGCATATCCGTTTCCAGATTGGCACTGGTGATATGGAGGGTATCGTCATCAGCAGGTGTCAGCATGTTGAATGCCATGGGTGGCTCGTTGGGGAACATGTCCGTTTCCACCATGACGATGTCAATCCACCAGCCATCCATGGTGAAGGAATCATCACCCCAGGCAGTGAATCGAACCTGAGCGTTGTCAGATCCAGCGAATTCGGATACATCGAAAGCGAATTCACCTTCAATATTTCCGAAGACCGAATCATTATGCGTCCACAAGATGGTTTCAGAGGCGAAACCGTCGGAAGAGGCGGAGATTTTCAGATTAAACAAGCCGTTTTCAGTATCATCGTAATCATCGAAGAACTGGAATAAGCGCAGGCGAACCATCGTCGCATCCGTGAGATCGGCTGGAGGTGAAGTCAATGTATGGACAAAACCGGAATCCAGTGATGGCGACCAATCAAAATGTGCGGTCATATCTTCGATATTCCAGTTGCCATCCGTGCCTTCACCATCATCCGCGACCCAGTCAATGGAGTCAAACGGCGTGTCATCTTCGTAATCGAAGGTTTCCACATAGCTCGGGTACAGCGGTGTCCATTCATACACATGCAGCGGCATGTCAGGACCTGACTCACCTTCATCGTATACAGCCGTCACTGTGTACCAATAATCGGTTTCGAATTCGAAATCCAATTCGGTAAACATGGTGCTGGTTACATTGGCATGCACATCACCCCAGACTTCCGGATCAGTAGTACGGTAGACATTATAGCTCTGGAGTTCGCGAGCTGCGTTATAGAGACCCGGTGCTTCTGTTCGACCGTTGTTGGCCACATACTCTTCTTTCACACCCACCGCGTGCCGCGCTGTGATCTTCGCAGCTTCCACGGTATAGCTGGCCAGAGCAACCTGCTCACGAACAGGTGTCTCACCAACAAAGGCGCGAATCATGAAGTTATCAGCAACTCCGTTCCAGGTCATACCGGAATCGGAAGTCCAGAAGGAAGCTTCCCGGGCCATGCCATCTTCATCAGCAGCGATGTATGGTCCCATCGTGTTGCCCTCCGGCCATTGTACCAGGACCCAAAAATCAGTGGTTGCAGGTACAGCACCTACATCCTGAACCTCCCAGCGTACTTCCGGATAGGTCGCAGCCTGGATATTGGTGGCACTCCACAGCACATTTTCCATATCCGGCATTCCGGCTTCGTCCGAACCGACCACCAGGAATTTCTCGAAGTTAGTCCGGGCGGCATCAGCCGTGGCCAGGACAGCGATCTGATTCACAGAATAGCCAACCGGCAGCGGGGACTGGAAGTGCTGAGCGAAGAACTGGGAGGAGGTGGATGGACCAGCAACCCACCAGAAGCCTTCAAATGTGCCATCATCCTGAGCAAGCATACCCATGGGTAATGGTGCCTGCCACCCCAGCGTTACATCGCCGGGCTCTGTAGGTACCCGATGAAGTCCGGAAGTACCTGGCAGGTGCATTGCGAGGGCAAAGTCCACCGTTGAGGTCATTTCAGAGACAACTTCCACACCGTTGGTGTCAGCAGGTTCATGATCCAACGCCCAAGCATGGACATTGTAAGTGCCTGCAGGTACATCAATGGAGTACACGCCAAACTCATCTGCCTGCGTATTGAAGTGGAATAATTCATTTTCCACATCAATTACGGCATAGCTCAGTTCGTTGCCGTCCATATCCAGAACAGTTCCTGCGATGGTTCCGGGAGCCGGTGCTTCATTGACAAAGATGTCATCGACACCAAAACCATAAGCCCAACCACCATTATCATCGTAATGGAAACCAATCTTGATTGATTGTCCGACATACATGGACAGGTCGAATTGTGCCCCAGCCCAGGCACCACTGGTATTGGTCAGGAGATAGGATTCCATCTCGCCACCCATCGGTTCAATTACCAATGAACTTCCGGCACCACCCTGTGCAGAGTAACTGAACAGGATGCGCGGAGCGGTGGATCCGGTCAGGTCAATCCAGGGCATCCAGAGGATTTCATTCCCGGATACGCCGGATCCCTGGCCATCATCATCAATGGCTGCAAAGATAGTGTGATCTTCTACATCCCAGTAGTTGTAGCTGTTTCCGGCAAAGTATGCAGAATCACCGATTTCCCAGTTGGGACCATCGGCATCTTCCACCTCTTCCACAAACCAATCGGTCGGTAGCGGATCGCCAGGTGAGAAACTCTCAAAGTCCTGGCTGTACGGGAAGGAGACATATGCGGGCGACCATGGTGTGGCACAAGCTTCATTGGATGGATCAGATTCACTGTCATCCGGAAGAATTTGCGTCACAGTGTAGCAATGTTCCACGTCATTGGTCATGCCCATATCGGTGTAGGCACCGTTGAAAGCAAAGTCAACAGGTTCTACACCTTCGGCGATCAAAGCACCATCACGATACACATTATAGGCCGGAATATAATCCGGTTCTGTAATCGTAACCGTAATGGAGTCTTCGTTATTGGTTTCATCCAATTCATCTAAGGCATCCCAGTAATCGGTGATCATATGAACATCGAATTCACCAGGTCCCAGATTCGCGTAAGCAAAACCGGTGATTCCCAGTGTGTCAGATTCACCCACCGCCAACGGCACTGGGTACTGATAACCAACATACTCATCATTCACATACCACCGGCATGAGATGGAGGAGCTGGTAATGTCCATGGTGCCAATGTTGGAGATCTCAGCCCACACGGTTTCACCATCCTGCCAGATATCACTCACAGTAATATCCGGTTTCGGCAACGGACCGG
>JAIPJQ010000014.1 GCA_021734065.1 Fidelibacterota bacterium
ATCTCACCATTCACGCAGACCATGAGGGCGGTAATGTCTCAGCCCATACGACCCATCTGGTGGGCTCTGCCCTGTCAGATGTCTATTACAGCCTGGCTGCAGGAATGAACGGACTGGCCGGACCGCTGCACGGACTGGCAAATCAGGAAGTGCTGCGCTGGATCATTGAGTTGCAGCAGAAACTGGGCGGCGGCGTTCCCGGCAAAGACCAGATTGTGAAGGCATTGTGGGATACGCTGAATTCCGGACAGGTTATCCCGGGTTATGGTCACGCGGTTCTGCGGAAGACCGATCCGCGCTATATGGCTCAGCGTGAATTCGCGCTGAAGCATCTGCCGGAAGACGAGCTCTTTCAGGTCGTGAGCACCATTTATGACGTGGCACCCGACATCCTGATGGAGCACGGTAAAGCGAAGAATCCATGGCCCAATGTGGATGCCCATTCCGGTGTATTGTTGGTCCATTATGGAATGCATGAGTTCGATTTTTACACCGTCATGTTTGGTGTTTCCCGGGCAATGGGCGTCCTGGCGTCGCTCATCTGGGATCGTGCTCTGGGTTTGCCACTGGAGCGACCCAAATCGGTAACCACCGATTACATCAAATCGGTGATTTAACCCGACGGTCTCTTTGGAAAATGAAAAAGGGCGATCTTATGATTGCCCTTTTTTATTGCCGTTGAAATGGATTTCAGCGGGACGGTACGATATTCAATCTAACTGTTTCACCAAACCTTCGTAATGTTTCTCGATCCGGAATCCCTGTTTATAAAAATAACCGGGCTGGTAAAATCCTGTGGTGACAACATCAAACCCACGGCCCCGCATCCGATTGAAAAACTCCTCCATAATCACCCGGCTGATGCCACGTCCTGAATAGGCCGCTGCAATAACGATTTTGTCCATGAAAACATTGCTGGTATCCACCGGCTCGTAGAACAATCCACCAATCACATGCCCATTTTCATTCAGAGCCAATAAATACTCATGCTCCGGTTTGAACTGCACATCCAGATGCACCTCACCAAACAGGCGGTGCAGCCGCAGGATTTCTTTGGGATTAATGGGTTTACGAATGTGGAAGGTCTCACCCAATTGATCCCGGCGGGTCACCATGATCTCCACATCCTGCAATCCGGTGTGGGGATTCGCGATGATCTCGATGGTGTCAGCGCCGCTCAGGTGGGGTAGTGGTAATCGCTTTAGAAAATACGCCTCATCCTCGGTCAATTCGTGGTCGGTTAACAATTCGCGAATTTCCCACTGGAGCCGTGTATCCAACAACGTCATATCCCGCTGCTGATGCATCCAACTGCGAAGGTGAGCCCGCACCACCAGACCGGCCTCGACGAAAACCGTATCCAGAAACAGACGCAGGCGCGCATCCGGATAATGCTTTGAAGCTTCGGCGATATTGTAGTCCTTGAGAAGCTCTTGAATGTAGCGTCCTTTGGCCCGCAAGGTGGCATCCGGATTCAATTTCAACCAACGTTGGTAGCGTAAAATGGCGAAGAACACCGGCTTGGGGCAGAAGCCCTGCGTCTCTACCTCATCCAGAAATTCTTGAATTTCCGTACGCAAATCGTCGGGACAATCGGAATCGGCGATAGCGCTCTCTAAAAAGTGGCGTCCCTCCTCAGGCTCCAGCGCTTCATAAATGGGCGAATAGACCACAATGGGTGTAAGATACGTATTGATATCCGGGAAAAGTTTGGCGGTGTCGTGGATGTACCGGTCTAACACCAATTTCAGTGTCTGGAATGCGGTCTGATTGCGGATACGCGAGGAAATGGAGATAATGCGCCCACCCCGATAATAGTCGTGCGGCGGAATTATGATGTTGGCCGGTGTGGGATCAGCGACAAAAACTTCGAATTGGGTTTGGCGCCAGAAGGCGAAGTAGGCGCCAATCCCGGTCCACACAAAATGGGGCCAGAGGAAGGTGGCTGGCGGACTGTTTTCATCCTGACGACCGTTTTTCAATTGGAACAGGTGCTGTTCCACCGTTTTTCCGGGAATATATTCTTCCGTCCAAAGCGCCTGTTCCCGATAAAAACCGCCAAACTCCTCTACGATTTTGCCCTGCTGTTGATAACTGGAGCTGGCCTGGAGCCAGCGCACTTCTGATTCCAGAATTTCCAGGGGCAGATCAATATTTACATTAATGGCAAAATAATAGGTGTCCAGCTCCCGGGATTGAATGACCACGCGGTAAACGGCTTTCCGGTGCGCGGATCCCAGCAGGTCAATGGAAATGCCCTCCGGCGGAATGTCCTGAAGGCGCACCGACCGTCCGTGATAGAACATGAACAGCGCTTCATTCACCAGAGGTGTGCTGCTCATGGCATCCAAAATGCGCCGTCGATGATCATCGGGCACGTCGTGGCCAAATTCCACCACATCCGGCCAGCCGTAGGTCTGTTCCGAATCGGGCGATGTGGCCATATTTGCCGGACTCCCTAACCGATGTCGGAACGCTTCCACCAATGCGGTGTGATGATTCTGAAGCAGTGTCGTTAATTCCTGCGTCCCCTTCACCGCGATCTGCCAGCGGATAATTTCGCTGCGAATACCGGCGTGATATTGGGGGTAGACTATGCCAATCGCAGTTAAGAGGGAGAGTAAATTTTCATCAAAAGGCGTAAGCGTCATATTATCTGCGGGATGGTATTTCTGCCGTTCCCGCTCGGCACGGGACAATAATCCTTTGAGTTTCTGCGTGTTAATATTGGGCCATTCTTCGAAACCCTCCGGGTCCAGTTTCAACACGACCTCATCCTGCAACGCGTAGTCTAACAGGCGACTCAATTCCTGGCTGTTACACATGGCCAATGCCTGCTGAAACGTAGCCTGGCGCAATCCCGGTTGGGGTGATTTGATGAGTCTGACAAATGCGTAATAGATGGTACTGTGGTGGATGGAACCGGCTTGACGAGCCGCTCGCACCAGATACTGAAAGGCGATTGTGCTATGCCCGTTCCCCTCGGCCAGCAATAGACACAGGGCATTATGCAGACTGAAAAAATCAAATTTATTCTCATTCAATGCTGCCAGAACATCATCTGCCATCTCGGAGGCGTCGGCTTCGGAGAAATGGATCGTGGTCCACTCACCGGGATAATACTGGGGAATGGGATTATAATTACGGTGAGGCAGTGTTTCATACCCCAATAACTGCAGCAGGGATTCGTTCCCAATCCAGTATGCGGGCTGACGGATAAACAGGTCCAGATCCAGGGTTTGATTGTCGTACTGATACCCCAGGTCACCCAGTTTGATCTGATTGGACCCCAACCGGGCAATGGGCAGATCGAGTTCTTCAAACTCATGTCGCAAACCGTTGGAATTACCTTCCAGGTCCTCACGCATCCAGCCGCGTTCCAGCAGGAACCACATGGGTACCTGCACCTCCAGATCATCCACAAAAACGGACTGGAAGGGCTTTTCGTACATCCGTTCGATGTCCCGCTTGAAATTTTCATGAATGGTGTGCCGTTTGTACGTGCCTTTGGGCGTGAGTTCACCCAGATTGCTGGAAAACGCCCGATTAATGAGTGTGAAATTCACAATGCGTTCAAATGGCGCTAAAAAGGAATTCACCGAATTCACCAGCGAGGCGAAGTAGGCATTCAACTGCTCGGTATCGTCCAGATACTGGCGCACTTGAGGCGCTTCCTCATTGGCGTAGACCAGGGCGGTGTTGAAGGGCCGATGATCACCCACCAGATAGATTTGCTTCACCGCATCAAAATCCCTGAAAAGATTTTCGATTTTTTGTGGCGCGATGGTCTGCCCTTTGGCATTTTTATAAATTTCTTTCTTACGGTCTATGATTTCCAGATGGCCGCGCGGTAGTTCACGAAAAATATCGCCGGTTCCAAACCACCCTTCCTGCCGGTTATCATCAAAATCCGGATGATAATATCCGGGTGAAACATAGGGACCTTTGATGAACAATTCGCCGTCATCAGCCAGTTTTACCTCTATGCCGGGCAGGGGAATGCCCACCGAGGTCGGTACATAATCATCCGGGGGCGTCATGGTAATACCACCGGTAGCCTCTGTCATTCCGTAACCGCTTAGCAACTGAATGTCAAAGCTCTGGAAAAACTGAAAGATTTCCGGATCCAGATATCCCGCCGCGGAGAGACCGGAGCGCAGACGCCCGCCCACCAATTCGTACAGTTTATTACGAATGTCCAGACGTTTGGCATGGAGAGGATCATACTGACTGGTGACCCGCTCGTAAATTTCCTGCCAGCGCTTGGGAATACTGATCAACACCGTTGGCCGGATGACCTGCATATCAGAAAGCAGAGCCTGGCTGGTGGTCCCGCTGGCGAAATTATATGTGGCAGCCCAAAACAACGAGCCCCACAGCTCCAAAAATCTTCCAAAGGTGTGGTACAGTGGTAAATAGGCCAGGAACGTGTCCTTTTCGTCAACCTTGAATACCAACGCCCGGGCAAAGCGCTTGGAAATGATATTCCCATAGGTGAATTCGATGGCTTTGGGGTGGCCGGTGGTACCACTGGTGTACATTAACGAGGCAATATCGTCTAATTTGATGGCTGCCCGGCGGACCTCTAACTGTTTATATTCAGCTTGCGAAAGGGGCTGCTGGAGTTTGGACCAACGGTGTAACGGCAGACCACCGCTGTTGCTCAATTCGTCCAATGAAATAATCTGTTTTAAGGTGGATTGAAAGGGGAGTGCCGCCTGGAGCCGCTCATAAACACCGGAGTTGGATATAACCGCGATTTCAATGCCCGCATGATCCAGAATGTAAGCCAGTTGTTGTGGGGGGAGCGAGGGCTGGATAGGGACATTGAGAATCCCATAAGAGAGACAGGCGATGTCCGCCAGCGCTACTTCAACCCGGTTTTCGGAAATAATGGCAATGGGACCCGGTTTATTCTGCGTAAGTCCCAGGATACTTGCTGCGAACCGCCGGGAGAAGTCTACCACATCAGTCCAGTTCAGTTCCTGCCACTGAAAATTGGATTGATAGCGCAGCAGTACTTTTTGTGGAAATTGTTGCTGACGCAGCAGCATCAGTCGACCCGGTGTAAAATTCAGTTTGCTGATGAGCGCCCATTCAAGTTCGAACCACCGGTGCGTGAGTCCCAGATTTTCCAGCGTATCAATGAACCCACGCTGGCGCCCCTGATCCAACAACACTTCCTGCTGATGGGGTGTGCCTCTTTCAAGAATGGATTGACCCAGATGTAAAATTTCTTCTGCCAGGGAATCGGGTGCGGTCGTATTGAATTCGTAGATTTGCTGGAGCTGCCGTCGAAAATGGCGCTCCCATTGCTCCGGATCGGTAATCTCTAATTCAGGCACTATGAGGGTGAGCTCAGCCATCAGGGATCTGCTGAATCAAGATTTTTTATACCAGAAATGACCATGCTGATTAAAAGTATAACCATTAAATCCACCTGCGCAAATAGAACCGGAATAAAGTGCGTGACATCTCTCTGGCTTGTATGTTAGACATAATTTAACAAACTTCTGCCGCGTTGCTATTTTAACCGATGGGGAATGTGTCCCAGGGCGTTTTGAAATCCCATGAAAAGTGACTCCGGTGGCATGCCCATTGCACCAGTGGCATGCGATGCAATAGCGGGCTAAATCATACCACGGAGGGTAATGTGCTGCGCGATTTGAAATATTTGGGATTTATTCTGGGCTGGTTTGTTTTTCTGGTGGTCCTGCTGGTTCCTTTCGGGGGAATGGAGCCACTGACCCGGCGAATGGCCGCTGTCACACTGCTCATGGCCATTTGGTGGATGACGGAAGCACTCCCTATTTCCATTACTGCGCTTATCCCGATATTCTCATTCCCTTTGCTGGGCATTGCAACCAGCACGGAAGCTACGCAGCCTTTTGCAAATAATAATATTTACCTGTTTTTAGGGGGCTTTCTGCTGGCCGTTTCCATGCAACGCTGGAATCTGCATCGCCGGATTGCCTTATGGCTCATGCTACGAATCGGAAGTTCTCCCAAGGGCATTATTGCTGGTTTTATGACGGTTACCGCGGTGCTTTCCATGTGGGTCTCCAATACTGCTACTGCGGTGATGATGCTGCCTATCTCAATGGCCATCATTGGTCGTATGACAGATTTTGACATTGAAGCGCAGGTACTCACCGATGTCCAGCGTTCGCAGAAAAATTTTGCCACCGCGCTCCTGTTGGGTGTGGCATTTGCCGCTTCGATTGGCGGTATCGGCACCCTGGTGGGAACACCGCCCAATATTATCCTGGTTGGCATGTTGAAACGCATTTTCCCGGACGCACCGGAAATCTCCTTCTTTACCTGGATGAAGATCGGAATCCCGCTGGTGTTGGTCTTCCTGCCAATGACCTATTACACGCTTGTGCGAATCATCTGGCCATTCAAATCGGAACATTTGATCCAGGATTCCATGTTTCTGAAACGGGAATATATCCGGCTGGGGAAATTGCAGCGGGGTGAGTTATTCACCATGATCATATTTACCCTCACCGTATTTCTGTGGATATTCCGGAAAGACCTAGAGTTGGGCCAGTTTATCCTGCCCGGCTGGAGTCGGTTCTTCGGTTCACACGCAGCCTATATCAACGACTCCACAGTGGCCATGTTTATGGCGTGGCTGTTGTTCCTGACACCGGTGGATTTAAAAAATCGTGTGTTTTTGCTGGATCGCACCTGGTATAAAAACATTCCCTGGAATATTCTGGTGCTGTTCGGTGGCGGGTTTGCCCTTGCAGACGGATTTCATAAATCGGGGCTGGATCAATGGGTCGGTGGTCACATCAGCGCATTTACACATATACCCATAATTCCGCTGTTATCAGGCATTGCGCTGGTGGTGGCGCTGCTAAGTTCGGTGACCTCCAATACAGCCATCGCCACGGTCATGCTGCCCATCCTGGCAGCGACAGGGATTGCAGCAGGCATTCACCCCATTGTTCTCATGATACCCGCCACCATAGCCGCTTCGTGTGCGTTTTTACTGCCCGTTTCGACACCGCCCAATGCGGTCATGTTTGGCAGCGGGTATCTCACCATTCCCATCATGGTTAAATCGGGCATGGTGCTGTTGTTGGTGGGTACGGTTCTATCTGTTGCAGTGTCCTATTTTATAGCCGTGCCGGTCTTAGACATTGATATCTACAGCATTCCGGTTTGGGCGAATTAATTTTCAGCTAAAAGAAAGGTGATAAAATGGAATCTGTACGACGCGAACATTGTCTCAAATGCGGGTCGGTGGAACTCACCAATTATTTTCATTTCCGTCGTGGCGAGGATATCCATGTTTATGTCCGCTGCGCCCATTGTGGTGAGTTTGTCTCCCGATATCGACTGGTGGGATATACATCCAATGAGGTGTATGAAGGCTTGATTCAAAAACTGAACATCGCCCGCCGGCGACCGTCAGACCGGAATGTTGGGGAGGTGGAAGCCTTCAGCAAAAAGGTTGCGGAAACGTATGATCACGTGGTGAAACTGGGTGAGGAAGAAGAAGATCAACGCCGGATTGAGGCCATCATTTCAAGGGATTATCCTGAGACCATGCACCCTGATTTGCGATTTGATTCCACACGGATGGATTAAAAAAAGCCACACCGTGGAGAGACGGGGAAGTTGAGTTTTATCAGGTGGCGAACAGGACAACAAGCCGTTGTGAATTTCCGGCCATGGATTACTTTTTGCAGATTATCGCGTATGCAAATACACAAGAACAACATAAACGCTCTAACCAGACTTTATAGGAAAGTTGAAGGATGAAATGAACGCAGTATCTTCGACTCAGCCGACCTCCAAGTCGGGGGTCAGCATGTCTGACAACATGAACGCATTTCAAAATGCGGTGGCTCAATTTGATGAAGCCGCAAAAATCCTGGGTCTGACGGATAATCAGATCAATCTGATCAAAGAACCCCAGAAAATTACCATTTCCAAGATTCCCATTCGCCGGGACAATGGGGATGTGGGTATTTTTACCGGCATTCGGGTACAGCACAGCACAGCCCGCGGACCGGCCAAAGGCGGGATTCGTTTTCATCCCAATGTGAGTTTGGATGAAGTAAAAGCTCTGGCGTTTTGGATGACATTTAAATGCGCCGTAGCCAACATCCCCATGGGTGGCGGAAAAGGCGGGGTCATCGTGGATCCCAAGGCTCTTTCACCCCACGAATTGGAATCTCTCTCCCGGCGCTATGTACTGGAATTTTCCGATGTGATTGGTCCGGATCGCGATATTCCAGCACCGGATGTAAACACAAATGCCCAGATCATGGCCTGGATGATGGACACGTTCTCCCTGAACAAGGGCGATCATTTACCAGCCATGATCACTGGAAAACCCATCGAATTGGGGGGTAGTCTGGGACGTAAAGAGGCTACTTCGCGGGGCGTCTACATTAATGTGATGAAAATGGCAGAGCACCTGGGCTGGGACCTGTCAGAAAAGTCAGCCGCGGTTCAGGGATTTGGGAATGTAGGCAGTTATGCCGCATTATTCCTGCACGATGCCGGTGTGACCATTAAGGGTATCGCGGATATTTCCGGCGCTTATGTGACGGATAGCGATAAGGGACTCAATGTCCCGGAAATGATCGAATGGGTCGCAGATCATGGGACCTTGCAGGGCTATATGGCAGAAGGTGTTACCATGCCTGACGACCCCATGTCCGTTTTGGAAATGGAGGTGGATATTCTGGTACCGGCCGCCCTGGAAAATCAAATCACCACCCATAATGCCAAAGCCATCAAAGCCCGGCTAATCGCGGAAGGCGCCAACGGTCCCATTACACCCAACGCGGATCATATTCTTCACGAAAAGGGAGTCCATATCATTCCGGATATCCTGTGTAATTCCGGTGGCGTCACCGTGAGTTATCTGGAATGGGTACAGAATCGCATGGGATACTATTGGCCGGAAAAACGGGTGAACGAAGAGATGACCGAGATAATGTCCGGTGCCATCCGTGAAGTGCTCAAAATGAGCCAAGCCCGAAAGATCAGCCTGCGCATGGCCGCATTTGTGGTAGCCATTCAGCGGGTTCTGAAAGCATCTGAAATTCGTGGCATGTATCTTTAGTGTGCCTCGCAAACACTGAAATAGAAGCCCTGCCGGAGATGGCAGGGCTTTTTCTTGGCAAAAAGAGAATAATGGAGCTGAAAAAAAGGTGTCTTCCAGACAGGGTTTGAGGCCGTATCCCAAAACCTGCACTCAAATAAATCCGAATTTTAAACCCCAGGGTCTGAATATATTTTCTCCTTTGAACGAACGCATCCATCACGCAACCCTCTGACACCAGATCAGGCATGTTCCAACCAGCACGGGGAGGTTGGTCTGGCGTTACTTATTTTGCGTCGTCCCGCATTTCAGTATGCCGGAATTGGTTCATAATTCCCCAATATTGGATTAGATTGGCGCAACCCTTGCAGAAAACCGAACCGCACCGGACATGTCCCCGGGGGGAGATAGAACCACAATGAATGTTGCCCAAAAACAGGAAACCGCTGATAAAATCAGCCAGTTCTACCCAATTCTGACACAGAAACTATCGGATTTGGCGGAACAGGCGTTGTTATTGCCTAATTTTTTACAGGCCTTATCAAAAGCCCTGATAGACTTTTTTGACTGCAACCGGATTGAATTTTTACTCCTGGAGGATGCCAGGCTTCAGGCGAGTTTTTACGTTCAAAATGGTTCGCCCCAATTTCATTTGGAAACCTTGAAAGCAAAGTCAGCGAACACGCTGAAATCGACGATCTCCCGGACCATCGATTTGGATCAGCTGAAATTGCTTCTGCTCCACGCTGGCGAGGATAAACTCGAATCCGTTCACATAACATCCTATGGTGCATTTTGGGCCGAAAATCTTGCCCGTCCGATTCAGTTCTTCCATACAAATTCAGAATCAGGCAGAACCCGTAGTTTGGATTTTAATCCACCACGTAAAAAGGGATCGTGTCTGTTATTGCCAATCATTATAGGCCGGAAACACATCGGCATTCTCCATCTGGAAGTGGGAAAACGCGGTCATTTTAACGCGGATGCTGTAGAATTATTTGAAGGATTGGCCAGCCTTATCAGTATTGCCATTGCCTATCGACATGCCCAAATCCATTTGCGGGAACGCATCAAAGAACTTACCTGTGTGTATCAAATTGCCAAACTGGCAACCGTTTTGGATGCGGCATTGGAGGAGACGCTCACGGAAGCAGTAAATATGATCCCGCCGGCTTTTCTCTATCCGGAGGCTGCTTT
The DNA here is from genome assembly GCA_021734065.1 of Fidelibacterota bacterium. Taxonomy (GTDB): domain Bacteria; phylum Fidelibacterota; class UBA8477; order UBA8477; family UBA8477; genus UBA8477. Next base: position 10,268 of record JAIPJQ010000014.1, read on the forward strand.
TGGTGTGATTCAGGTGGATGATCAGAACTATACTTCGCACGTTGACCGGGAATGCAAACATCGTTTACAGGCTCCTATTTGGGTGCATGGACAGGAACGCGGTTTTGTGGCGTTGTGTTATGACCGGGATCTGAGAGTGTTGGATCAGGGGCCTTTTTTACGGGAAGAGGTCAGCTTATTGGAGGCAATTGCCCAGGAATTGGCCTTTCTCATTGAACGCAAACAGGTTGAGCGTGAAAAGGCACGATTGAATGATCAGATACGCCATGCCGATCGATTGGCGACGATTGGGCAACTGACTGCCGGTGTGGCTCACGAATTGAATGAACCTTTAGGCAGCATTTTGGGTTTCGCCCAACTGATTCAGAAACAAACGGACCTGCCGATCGGGATTACCAGTGATATCGAACGAATTATCAAGGCATCATTGCACGCACGCACCATCGTTCAAAAGCTATTGCTCTTTTCGCGTCAGATGCCACCCGTGAAATCCAGGATTAATCTGAATGAATTAATCCGGGAGGCACTCTACCTTTTCGCCAAGCGCCTGGAAACCAATCAAATTGCGCTCACGCTGGATTTCGATCCGGCCATACCCGGGATCGTCGCTGATCCGGCTCAACTGAATCAGGTCGTAGTAAATTTGGTTGTCAATGCTATTCAGGCCATGCCGAACGGTGGAGAATTAGTTATTCATACTCAACGCCAGGCTGATCAGATCGTTCTATGGGTTCAGGATACAGGTGTGGGTATGACCGCCAAGGTCAAAGATCAGATATTCATTCCTTTTTTTACGACCAAAGAAGTCCACGAAGGTACCGGGCTGGGACTCCCGGTGGTTTTGGGAATTGTAGCTTCCCATGGTGGAAAAATTGATGTGGAGTCAACGGTGGGTACAGGGGCTAAGTTTACACTGACCCTACCGATTAAAAATGGACAATCAGAAGGAAATTCGCATGAAGCGCTATGATACAGCGACCATTCTTGCAGTGGATGATTCTCCGGATGCATTGGAACTTTTGCAGCGCAATCTCACCAGCAGGGGATATCATGTCTTTATTGCCGAGGATGTTCAAAGTGCCCTAAAGATCCTGGAGTCGACAAAGATCGATCTGGTTCTCACCGACTTGAAAATGCCCGGTATCAGTGGATTGGACTTGATCCGGCACATTCGGGAAAATTATAAAAATACAGAAGTTATGATGATTACCGGTTATGCCACGGTGGAGGGGGCTGTGGAAGCGGTGAAAAAAGGTGCCGAAGAGTACCTGGCCAAACCCTTTACGGATCATGAGTTATTCACGGCGGTTGAACGGTCCCTCGATAAATTACACTTACGACGTTCTGAAGGTGTTTTCCCGGATCTGTTTAAAGATTCATTCTATGGACTGATTGGTCAGTCGTCTGCCATGAAAAGGGTTTTTCGTACCATCTCAAAAGCAGCCGACACTACAGCAACGGTCTTAATTACCGGCGAAAGTGGCACCGGTAAAGAGCTGGTGGCACGTGCCATCCACTATTCCGGACGTCGCAGATCCGCCTCATTTGTGGCGGTCAATTGTGGAGGAATCCCGGAGAGTTTACTGGAGAGTGAATTATTCGGCTATATGAAAGGTGCCTTTACCGGAGCAACCTCAACCCGGGCCGGATTTTTTCAAACCGCAGACGGTGGGACCATTTTTTTAGATGAAATTAGTGAGGCGACAGTCTCCATGCAGGTGAAACTGCTACGGGTGCTCCAATCCAAAGAGGTCTGCATGGTGGGGAGTACCAAAACCCAACAAGTGGATGTGCGCATCATCGCCGCCACCAATAAAGATTTACAGGAACTGGTGAAATTGGGATTATTCCGGGAAGACTTATACTTCCGTCTGAACATTATCAATATTGGTATACCGCCATTAAGGGAACGAGGGGAGGATACCTTGCTCCTGGTCAAATATTTCATGGCCAAGTACCGACGCGAACTGGGAAGTCCGGAGGTTGTTTTTGCCGATGAGGTGCTGGAAGCACTGAAAAAATATCGCTGGCCCGGGAATGTTCGCGAAATGGAGAACACCATTCAGCGTCTGATCCTTATGTCGGATAATGAACGGGTGGAGATGTCCGACCTGCCGGGTTATATGCGTTTTTCCGTGATTCGGGAGAGGGGGTACAATCGAACGATTGCTGAAGTTGAAGCCGAACATATTCGGGGTGTTCTCATGAACGTTGCCGGTAATAAATCCAGGGCGGCTGGTATCCTGGGCATTGATCGAAAAACACTGCGTGAGAAAATGAAGCGTTATGGGATTGAATAGCAGCTTGAGAAAGCGTAAGGCATTCACCCCTCATTCACAATTCCGGGGTCGGGCTTACACCCATAATACTTGTGAAGACTGACCCCGCAAAGCTCCCTTTTACTGTAATAAGTTCGGTTACCCGTTTAAACCAATAAAATAAGGGTCAAGATAGAATCCTGCGTAAAATTGTCCCACTGGTACAAAATTCCCCGCTTTGTTGATGCCATCTAACCGAAAATGATTTTAAATAAGTTTCTGTAACTTTCTGTTTATAATGATATAACGGCGTGTTTGAAATTGTCGGTTTCTTTGGCAGGCTAATTGATTTACAGGAGGGTGATGAAAGCCAATAATGAAAACTCAGACCCGATTGGAGGGGGAAAATGGTAACACCCAGTGAATCAATTGCCTATCAGTCAAAAGTGAGCCACGCAGAAGAAATAGACACCGGATTATGTGTTAACTGTCTGCATAATTTGAATTGCACCCTGAAACGTCATGCCACCCATAAAATCGTAGCTTGTGAAGAATATGACTTTGAGGGGGGTACAAATTTGAAATTACACCATACTGCCAAGCCTGAATCATCTGCTCCGGATCAGTTGTTAGGGCTCTGCTCCAATTGTGATATCCGCAACGAGTGTACTTTACCCAAGGCTGAAGCCGGGGTATGGCACTGTGAGGAATACGTTTAAAAAAGAGTAAGAAGAAAGAGAAAAAGAAAAAGAGGAAGAGGAAAGAGAGCGTGAGCGCAAACGAGGAAGGATACACTTCTCCTTCCATTCAGCCCGCGGTAACCCCAAATTTAGACCTCTAGTTCGTGTACGGCTGCGTTCAGCCGTGGCAAAAAAGCAATATCATTATTGGGGTTTTAAGGCCAGTCCCACGCCCTTTTTACCATCAATCATGATGGTGAGGGGTTTTTTCAATCGGATATGACGCAGATATTCTGTTTCCTGAGCCGAAGGTAAATCATCCAGCCACTTCCGGTCCATGTAATCTTCTTCCACATGGACGCTGACCTTAAAATACCCAATCTCCAATGCTGTGATATTCTGAAAAAAATGGTTCCCGAACGAGGGATCGATGTCAAAATCTTCCAGACCCAATTCCACCATACTCCGGGCATAACTGATCTGCTCCCAACCGATGGGAATTCCCAGAGTGGGATCACTGGTACCCCAGCGCCCGGGTCCAATTAACAAATAGGGGTGTTCAGCATCCAATGACCGATTCAGCTGCCCAATCTCCCGGGCAATCTGATGTGTCACCTGGGGGGAGAATTTTTGAAGTTTCACATACACAATATCCCGGATGTGATCATTAATCCCATTTCCCAGGGCGAGTGAGCTTTTAAAGGCGATTTTCTTCAGAGGATATTCGTCCAATTCAAAATCTTCAGTAGTTTTGACTGTGTGCTGAGGCCGGATTTGTAAGATATACAAACTGGGTTTGGTGGTGAGGTCTTCCACATCCAGAGCAAATTCGATTTCAACATCCCCGCCCATGGCCACTCGACATTCATCAATAAACTGGGTGAAGACTTGTGTGAGCTGCCATTTTGACGCATCCAATAGCGGTTTCAAGGTGATAATGGGCTTCCCGTCATCAACCGCATAGTTATAAAACCGTCCATCCTCCCGGGAATAATAACTAACCACAAAATCGGCCAACCCCTGATCAAAGGCTTCACCTACCCGGAGTTTCAACTCCGAATCCACGGTCGCTCGCTCCATCTTGGTCAGCGGCAGGACAAAAAAACTTTTCTGGGAATTTTTCAGCACCGATTGGGGATTATAAAACTGGGGCAGCACCGTGGGATATTTTGGGGAAAATCGCAAAGCGTCATTTCCACCCATGACTGTTCGTCCCAATCCCAAAGCCATGGAAACCACACCTTCTTCGCGTTGCATCACACCGATGGGATAAAAATTATGACTCTGTATCAATCCGGATGCTACCGGATAGAAGTAATCTCCGTGCTGAGTACCTACCAGGTTTTGTAGTATCACCGCCATTTTTTCATCTTCCGGACGATTTCCCGTGGCTTCCATATAGGCTCTGGCATCCGGGTAGAAAGTGGATGCGTATACGCGCTTCACTGCATTCAATACATCGGCAACCCGGTCTGAAGAGTTAGATGAATTATTGGGAATCATGTAAGTGCGGTATATCCCGGCGAAGGGCTGGAATAATGAATCCTCCAACAATGAAGATGACCGTACCGCCAAAGGGGTGGTATGATATGAGAGGTACGATTTTATGTTCTCCACAGTCTTGGTTTCAAAAATGCCAGCTAGAAAAACCTTGTCAATGGTTTCCATGTCCGCTTCCATGAGGGATGCGGCATCAATGTTATTCATTTCCAGAAATCGGTCGTAGAGATTGGTGCCCAGAACCGCTGTGTGCGGAATATCGATGATGATCTGCTTATTGGTGCGGTACCAATTGAACTCCCGCATGTAGGTGTTCATGAATGCCAATCCGCGTCCTTTACCTCCCAGGGAGCCGCGCCCGAACCGGACGAATTTGAATTCCGGGTCGTAGGTCTCCGAATCAAAGTAAATAATTTCACCCTGGTGTTGGATTTTGCGCTGATTACGCACCAATTCCAACAGGAGGGTTCGCATGGCTTCCAGGTTTTCGAAATCCCGGGCGGATTTTGAGCGTAAAATATCCGCGATTTCAAAATACCCCCGGACTGCCAGCCAGTTTGAGAAGTGATTGCGCCGGGCGTGATAATCAATGCTCTGTGAAGGCACCACCGCCAATGCCGCTTCCAGGGAGCGCAGATCGTTCACACGACAGATCTCATGCTTATCCTGGGAACTGAAGACCAATTCACCGAAGCCGCAGTGCTTCCCCACAAATTCGCGGAGGTTTGTTACCAATTCCGGAGAATTCTTATCCAGAAAGTAGGCGTTGATCTCTTTGGCCAATGTTGCGTTCTTTAATTCTTTGCTCTGCAAAACAATGGGCAGATCAGGTACTTTGGACTGGACCATCCGTAGAAATGTGACGCCGGCCTGCTCATCAACTTTACCGCCGCGGGGATAGCGTACATCGGAAATCACCGCCAGGATGTTATTCTGGTATTTGGCGAAGTAGGCGGACGCTTCCTCAAAATTGGACGCCAGTAAAATCTTGGGCCGTGAACGCATGCGCAGCAGGCGCAGGGATTCGGTGTACTCGCGCTTCATGAGCTTGTATACATGCTTAATGGTCTCACGGTAGATCATGGGCAGGAAGACTGAGTAAAACTGGGGCGAATCTTCCACCACAATGGTGGCGCGTACGCCACCATGCAGGATATCCCGGTCGGCGTTTTTTCGGTCTTCAATGAACTTGATGATGGCCGTGAAGAGCGAGGAATCGCCTGACCAGAAGAAGATTTTATCCAAAGAACCGGGGAGATTCTTGTGTTGTGAGATCAAATAATTGTATTCCCGCTGATGGGAAGCTAGTAAAATGACCGGCAGTTCCGGATGCTGTTCCTTCACCAGGTGGCCGAATTCAAAGGGATGCATGTCGGGCAGACGCGACATGGTAATCACCAGGTCGTAGTTCTCTCGATCCAGCTTTTGCAGGGCATGTTTAGCCGTGGAAACCCGCGTCATCCGGGGGGCATTGGACAAATTCATGTCCTGATATTCGGTGAAAATCAACTCTGTGAGACGACCATCTTCTTCCAGAATGAAGGCATCGTACAGACTGGAAACGATGAGAATTTCGTGAACACGCAGGTGCATCAGATCCCGGAAGGAAATCTGATTACTGGGTTCCAGTGTTATTCGTTGATCAGAGGTCATGAATTAAAATAAAAAAGTTGAATATTGGCTAATACCGGTGAATTTGGCCTCATATTTGATTCATTATCACCCACAAATGCACTAAAATGCAAGGGCAATTCACGGAAGGTAAACTCCAGATTGTTTGTTTTTCAAAATTCATTCCACACGCTGGAAATCTGATCTGCCAACCTGTTGATAACCAATTTCATTACAGATTTGTTGGTGTGGGTCCTTCTGTTGGATCAAAGCTAAGCAGCAAAACGTGATTACCCAATGGAAACTAATGGAAAAACCGGAGTCCATCAGGTTTTCGCGCTGCCGATACATACCAAACGATTGCACACTATTAATGACGGAGGGAAGAATTTATGTCAGCATCTTACACAGATGAAGTCCTCGCACAAGTCCGTGCGAAGAATGGTCATGAAACTGAATTTTTACAGGCTGTTGATGAAGTTCTGGAGTCTCTGAATCTTGTTTTGGACAAACATCCACGGTATCGCGAGGCTCGGATACTTGATCGTCTGGTGGAACCAGAACGGGTACTTATGTTCCGCGTTCCCTGGACGGATGATGAGGGAACAGTGCATGTGAATCGTGGATTTCGAGTAGAATTTAACAGTGCCATCGGACCTTATAAGGGGGGGCTGCGATTCCATCCCAGTGTGAACCTGAGCATTTTAAAATTCCTGGGATTTGAACAGGTATTTAAAAATTCGCTTACCACACTCCCCATGGGTGGCGGAAAGGGTGGCGCCGATTTTGACCCCAAGGGTAAATCCGACACAGAGGTTATGCGATTTTGCCAATCTTTCATGACTGAATTAGAGCGTCACATAGGTCCCAATACGGATGTCCCTGCTGGTGATATTGGTGTTGGTGGCCGGGAGATCGGGTTCCTGTTTGGTCAGTACAAGCGGCTTCGTAATGCCTTTGAGGGTGTTCTCACCGGCAAGGGTCTCAAATGGGGGGGGAGCCTGATTCGCCCCGAAGCCACTGGTTATGGCACGGTTTACTTCGCCAAAGAGATGCTGAAAACCAATGGTGAAACATTCGAAGGTAAGCACGTTGCTATATCAGGTTCGGGAAACGTCGCTCAGTATGCAGCCGAAAAGGTTTTGGAACTGGGGGGTATCCCTGTCAGCATGTCGGATTCTTTAGGGTCGGTATATGACTCAAACGGAATTACGCGTGAAAAACTCGAGTGGATTATGGAGCTTAAAAATTACCGGCGTGGCCGGATTCAGGAATATGCTGCTGAGTTCGATGGCGTTGAGTTCATGGCTGGTGAACGTCCCTGGGGTGTCCCATGTGATGTGGCATTGCCTTGTGCGACGCAGAACGAAATCGACAAAGTGGAAGCCGAAACACTAGTGAAAAATGGTTGTACCGCCGTCGCCGAAGGAGCCAATATGCCCTGTGAACCAGCTGCCATCGATGTATTTCAGAGCAGTCATATTCTTTATGGGCCAGGCAAGGCCGCCAATGCGGGTGGTGTAGCTGTTTCTGGTCTGGAAATGACCCAAAACTCAATGCGACTTTCCTGGACACGAGAAGAGGTGGATCAAAGGCTCCATGAAATCATGATTAATATCCACCAAAATTGTGTTGAGACAGCCGCCCAATATGGTCAAAGCGGTAATTATGTAGCCGGTGCGAATATCGCCGGTTTTCTCAAAGTAGCCAATGCCATGATGGATCAAGGTCTCGTCTAGACGACCGAGGATGAAAGAAAACTGTGTTCAGGTCACCAGCGTAGCTTTCTCAGATAAAAACCACGGCGTTTATTTTGTACACTGACTCGAATCAATCCGGAGGCGTTCAGGTCATCAAATCGTTGATGTAAGATTTGTGCCCTGGTTTGAGAATGGCACCAAATCCAGTCCGTCCATCAATCCGAATGGGTAGCGGTTTTTTGAATCGCAAATGCCGTAGATACTTTGTCTCTTCCACAGCTTTGGTGTGACTCAACCAGTCCCAATCAATGGCGGTTTCATAGTCTTCGGGGGGTATGGTGAAGTAACTTATTCCCAAAGTTGTGAGATTTTGAAAAAAGTGGCTGCCAAATGATGGTTCGATGTACAGCTTGGGCAGTCCGACTTCAACAATTCCCCTGGCCTGCGAAATATCATCCCAGTTCACGGGAATCCCTAAAAACGGGTCAGCCGTCCCCCAGCGTCCCGGTCCCATGAGCAGGTAATGGCACTTCTCATCCATTGACCTGTTCAAGGCTGCGATTTCAGATGCAATTTCACGAGTCACCTGGACGTTAAAAGCGTCCGGTCTAATCAAAATAATGTCTTTGATGGAATTGGTGGTGCCATGACCAAGACAACGATCACTTGTGCATATTACATCTTCCGACTTGATTTCATCCGGGTCTAAAATAGTAAGCTGGGCATAGGTCAACATGGGGCGGATCTGAAGAATATTAAACATAGCCGGGGCATCCTGATCCATACCAACATCGGCGGCAAACTCAATCTCCACCTCACAGCCCATACCGCGACGCCCATAGTGCAGGAGATTCTGAAGGATGTCCGCCAATGGGAAGACGTTCCATTTTAAAATATTAGCAAATGAAATAACACGCGGCCCGCTGATATCCGGTGCTTCCACAAAAGTATTATCGTTTACATCATACACGCTGGTGAGAGGTTCCAGTGTCCCATCCTTTTCGGCGTGTTGGATCGACAAGAGTTCCAGGTTGCCCCGCTCACCTTCCGCAAGCGGGTCGCGTTCAGAGTTCATGGGTAACGCAAAAAAGGTGTTCTGACTGTTTTTTAAAACAGAGCGCGCGTCAAAAAACTGGGGCAGAATTTTTGGAAATTTGGGACAGAAACTCAAAGATTTATTCCCCAAAACCACGGTCCGACCCAGGCCTAATGCAACATTGGCAATTCCATACTCACGCTTCATGTTTTTAAAAGGGTAATAATTATAGGACTGGGCGATTCCGGAGATGGTGGGATAAAAATACTCTCCGCACTGAGAACCAACCAAGTTCTGAATAATAACCGCCATTTTCTCATCTTCCGGACGGTTGCCGGTGGCGGTCATGTAGTGCTGCGCTTCCAGGTGGAAGGTAGATGCATAGACCATTTTGATCCCATCCAATACCAATTGCAGGCGATCATCCAGCCGGGGTGTGTTATTGGGCAACATAAAAGTGGAATAAATACCTGCAAAAGGTTGGAACATAGAATCTTCCAGAAGGGACGAGGAGCGCACCGCCAGGGGAACCCGATGGTGTTCCAGATAAGCCCGGAGATCGGCGACAAAACTTTCCGGAAATCGACCTGACCGAAAGATCGCGTCAATTTCATCGTTACTTTCCGCATCCATCAATGCGGGTTGAATGCGATTTAATTCAATGAACTGATCGAAAATGTCGGTGGCAACCACCGAAGTATGGGGGATATCCACCACAACATTGGGATATTTTGTATGCCACTCGAAGCGTCTCAAAAAAGTGGAGACGAATGCCAGTCCGCGTGCTTTGCCACCCAGTGAACCGGCTCCAAACCGGACGAAGCGGAAGGCGGGATCGTAGGTTTCGGGAACAAAGTCCAAAATCTTGTCCTGATATTGGGTACCCCGTTCGCGGCTTACCATTTCAACAATGCGCTTCCGCAATTCATTCACATGGGCAAAGTCTTCCAAATGGAGTGGCTTGATCTGATCTGCCAGTTGGAAATAGCCACGCGCCGCCAGCCAATTACTGAAATGGTTCCGTCGAGCGTGATATTCCACGCTTTGATCCGGAACTTTCGATAAGGCATGCTCCAGTCCCTTTAAGTCATTCACCTCTTCAATGGGAGTGCCATCCCGGCTTGAGAAAACCAAATTGCCGAATCCGCAGTGCTTCACCACGAACTCGCGTAAATCTTTTACCAGCCGTGGGGAGTTTTTGTCCAGGAAATAGGCATTAATCTGCTGGGCTTTGATTCGATTTTTCCGGTCTTTAGACTGGAGCACCACGGGCAGATCCCGGTCGGTTTTATGAATCAGGGATAACAGTGACACACCGGCGTCGGGATCCAAGACGCCATTTTTTGGATAGCGCACATCGGAAATCACGGCCAGCGCCTGTTGCTGGAATTTATTAAAATAAGCGAGAGCCTCTTCATAGGTGGTGGCCAACAAGATCTTCGGCCGGGAGCGCATGCGTAACAGGCGTAAAGCATCGGTGTACTCAACGCGCATCAGGTGCTGGGTGTGTTGGATGATCTCCCGGTAAATCATGGACATGAAGACCGAGTAATATTGGGGTGAGTCTTCCACCACGATAATACAGCGAACACTGCCCTCCAAAATATCCCGTTCGGCATTGTGCTTATCTTCCACCACCTTGATAATAGCGGGCAGAAGTGAAGGTGTGCCTACCCAGGCGAAGATAAATTCAAAAGGAGAGTTGGGATCGGGCGCAGCTTCCAGAATGCGCTTATCGGCTGCCAGCAGAATGAGTGGCAGATTGGGGTGCTGGTTCCGGATCCGTTCACCGAATTCCTCCGCATTCATATCGCCCAACCGTGCCATTGTAATGACCAGATCCACGCGATTGTGCTCCAAATATTCCAGGGCTTCCCGCGCAGTGGATACACGAATAACATGGGGTGGATTGTTCAAATTGAGCTGATGATACTCCATGAATACCATCTCGGTGATGTGACCCCCCTCCTCCAGCTTAAACGCATCATACATGCTGGCCACAATGAGAATATCGTGTACCCGAAATTGCATCAGGGCACGAAACGAGAGGGTTTTGTGGTGCTTGAAGTCCAGCTCTAAATCGGGGGGTTGGTTCAGGGGTGTGCGTTTCATTAGATAATAAATGTGCTAAGACCGGCTTGATTTTCCAAGGTGTTAATCGGGGAGAGTGACATTGAAATGGGGAATGGGTAGGTTCCAGTCTCAGCATTTGCCATTGTTCAGGAATTGCCCCGATTGTGTCCCCTCTGGCATATTGTTTGTTTGATAGTAAGACCGTGATACACAAATTGAATAATCCACCGATGTAAGGATAGAACCCCCATGAATTTCGGCATCGTACATGAAACCCGACTGAATGAAAAGCGCGTTGCACTCACTCCCGGTGGTGCTGCCACACTGGTTCGGGCTGGACATACGGTCTACTTAGAATCAGGCGCCGGGCTGGCTTGCGGCTGGACGGATCAGGACTATCAGAATCAGGGCGTCCAGATCGTTTTTAACCACGAGGAGATCTATGGCCGGGCTGAAATTCTTCTGAAAATCCTGCCGGTAGTAGCTGAAAATCTGGCGTATATCCATACCGGCCAGACCATTATTTCATTCCAACACCTGGCTATCGCCAGTCCGGAGGTCTATCACGGGTTGGTCAAGAAAAAAGTGAACCTGATCGGGATGGAGATTATCGAAGACGACGATGGTTCACGACCCATCTTGAGGGGAATGAGTGAGATCGCAGGTCAATTAGCGCCCATTATTGCCGGGAACTATCTGGGGCGCGATCCCATGGGGAAGGGTGTTCTTTTGGGGGGCGTGGCAGGGGTTTCGCCGGCGTCGGTGGTGATTCTGGGGGCGGGAACATCCGGACTGAACGCAGCCTGCGCCTTTTCCGGGCTGGGTGCTCAGGTGCATGTTCTGGACCGTAATCTGGATAAATTAAGGGAAGTACGGAAACGGCTGGGAAATCAGGTGGCCACACTTTTTGCGGATGAAAACAATATCACCAAAACCCTGAAATTTGCCGACGTCTTCATGGGAGCGGTGTTGATCCGCGGGAGCCTCACACCCCATATCCTGAAACGCTCCATGATAGCTGCCATGAAACCGCTATCCATCTTTATAGACTTTTCAATTGATGAGGGCGGTATCAGCGAAACCAGTCGTCCCACCACACTTTCCGATCCTATTTACTTGGAAGAAGGAGTCATTCACTACTGTGTTCCCAATATCACGGCAGGTGTGAATCGCACCGCGTCCCGGGCACTGGCAAATATGCTGGTAGATGTCTTACAAACAATCGGCGAGTTGGGAACCAAAAAAGCGTTGAACAAAAATCCTGCTTTACGACGCGGAACGTATCTACTGGATGGCGAATGCCTCATCCCTGCATTAAAAGACCATTTCACTCATAAATAATCAAAGGTGATCCCGGCTGCTATGAACTGGACTGACATTTACCGCAAGAAGATTTGTTCCATCGAAGAAGCGATGGAAGCCATACAGTCGCACCACACCGTGTATATCCATCCCGGGTGTGCCACGCCGCTGCCCTTGGTTGAAGGCTTCAGCGAGCGGGTGAAAGCTTTGGAGGATGTGACTGTGAGTCATATTCTCACCCTGGGTGATGCGCCCTATGCCGAACCGGGAATGGAAAAGCATTGCAGGGTAGATTCGCTATTTACAGGCGCTAATGTGCGGGAAGCCGTTAATAGTGGGCGCGCCGACTGGACGCCCATTTTTTTATCGGAAATCCCAGACCTCTACCTGAGCAGGCAGATCTCGCTGGATGTCTCACTGATCCAGGTGAGTCCGCCCGATGAACATGGATTCTGCTCCTTTGGGGTTGGTGTAGAGACCACCATGGCCGCCACGAAAGTATCCAAAGTCATCATCGCGTTGGTGAATCGCCGGATGCCGCGGGTGCACGGGGATAATTTCATTCATGTATCCAAGTTAACCCATATTGTGGAGCAGGATTTTGAACTGATAGAACTGCCCCGTATTGAGCTTTCCGAACGGCATATGAAGATAGGGAAATTCATCGCTGAAATGGTGGAAGATGGTTCCACACTGCAAATGGGGATTGGCGGGATTCCGGATGCCACATTGTATCATCTGAAGGATAAGCGGGATCTGGGAATTCATACAGAGATGTTCAGCGATGGTGTGGTGGAATTAGCCGGCGCGGGAATCATCAACGGGGAACGGAAGACATTACACCCGGGAAAAATCATTGCCAGTTTTGTGTTGGGAACCCGGCATGTGTATGATTTTATTGAAGAGAATCCTTTTATTGAATTTCATCCTTCCGACTATGTGAATGACCCGTTCATCATCTCCAAGAATGATAAAATGGTGGCCATTAATTCTGCCATTGAGATTGATCTCACCGGCCAGGTTTGTTCTGATTCCATGGGACGGTGGAATTATTCGGGAATTGGCGGTCAGGTGGATTTTATCCGGGGTGCGGCTCGCAGTAAAGGCGGTAAGCCCATCATCGCGCTGCCGTCCACCGCGAAGAAGGATACCCAATCCCGAATTGTGTTGGATTTGAAGCCTGGTGCTGCGGTGACCACCAGCCGGGGTGATGTGCATTATGTGGTAACTGAATATGGTGTGGCGTACCTGCATGGCAAGAGTACCCGGGCTCGGGCAAAAGCTCTCATTAATATTGCCCACCCAAAATTCAGGGAAGAATTACAAGAGCAGGCAATTGCTGCCGGATTGTTATAAAAAGGAGATTGGAATGGCGAAAGCACGTGGATTTGTTGCAGTTAACGAAGAAGAATGCAAGGGCTGTGATTTGTGTGTGGAGGCGTGTCCCATGGATGTTTTACATCTGGCGAAACACTTCAACACGCATGGTTACAATCCCTCAGAATATGATGGGGAAGGGTGCACGGGCTGTGGTGTCTGTTTTTATGCCTGTCCCGAACCCGGTGCCATTACGGTATTCAAGAATTGGGAAGAATCCCGTCATAAATACCTCAATCCGAAAGGTGATGGCGTAACGACGCTGTCTCTTAGAGACCCTGTTAAAGGTGTGGCTGTAATCGAATCCACCGGTGATACGATTGTTCTGAGCGATTTTCGGAAACTCAATTTTGCGGAGTGATGTAATGGAACGACAATTAATCAAAGGAAATGAAGCCATTGTCAAAGGTGCGATTCTGGCTGGTTGCCGGGGATATTTTGGATATCCCATCACCCCTGCCAGCGAAATTGCCCAGGCGGCGGCCCTGTATATGCCCCTGGTAGGCGGAACGTTTTTACAGGCTGAGAGCGAAATAGCCGCCATCAATATGGTATACGGCGCTTCAGGAACCGGTCAGCGGGTGATGACCGCTTCTTCCAGTCCGGGCATCAGCTTGAAACAGGAGGGGATTTCATACATTGCCGGGGCAGAATTACCATGCGTCATCGTTGATGTGATGCGTGGCGGACCCGGTTTGGGGAATATCGCGCCGGAGCAGGGTGATTATCACCAGATCGTGAAGGGTGGGGGACACGGGAATTACAAAAATATCGTTCTGGCACCCAATTCCGCCCAGGAGATGTGTGATCTGACCATGCTGGCATTTGAGCTGTCGGATAAATATCGCAATCCGGCGGTTGTGCTGGCCGATGGCTTTATCGGACAGATGATGGAGCCGGTTGTTTTTCCTGATCCCATTGACGAATTACCGGAAAAGAAGTGGGCGATCAAGGGGGTTCCCGAGGATAAGGACAACCTTATCAGCTCCATCGAATTGGATCCGGATGATCTGGAACGGCATAACCGAAAACTCCAGCAGAAATATGAGATCATCAGGAAGAATGAAATTCGCTTCCAGGAGTATGAGACTGAGGACGCGGAATTTATTCTGGTAGCCTTTGGCATTGTGTCGCGTCTGGTTCAGAGCGCCGTGGACACTCTCCGGGAAGATGGGGTGAAGGTGGGCATGTTGAGACCAATCACCCTCATGCCTTTTCCCACGCCGGTTCTTGAAAAACTAGCCGCCGACGAGCGGGTGAAATTTTTCTCCGTATTTGAACTGAACAATGGCCAGATGGTAGATGATGTTCGGCTGGCCGTGAATGGCTCCAAACCGGTGAAATTTTATGGCCGAATGGGCGGTAACGTACCCACCATTCAGGAAATCGTTGACCAGGTCAAAAAGCAGATGAGGGAAATATGAGCGCCAAGATTTTAAGCAAGTCCCGGGGATTCTACGATGTGTACGAACGCCGTCCGGGTAGCGATCAAGAAACAACTCACTATTGTCCCGGTTGTGGTCACGGCATTCTCCATAAAATGATCGCTGAAGCGCTCATCGATTACGGTGTAAGCGATAATTCCATCATCATTAGTCCGGTGGGGTGTAGTGTGTTCGCATATTACTATTTTGCCGCTGGAAATTTCCAGGCTGCCCATGGCCGTGCTCCCGCTGTGGCGACCGGGGTGAAGCGTGCTTTGCCTGAGTCCATTGTCATCTCCTACCAGGGTGATGGTGATCTGGCGGCTATCGGTGGAAATGAAATCCTCCACGCGGCCAATCGCGGAGAATC
Organism: Fidelibacterota bacterium; assembly: GCA_021734065.1. Taxonomy (GTDB): domain Bacteria; phylum Fidelibacterota; class UBA8477; order UBA8477; family UBA8477; genus UBA8477. The sequence goes on from JAIPJQ010000014.1 coordinate 25,599, forward strand.
AATCTCCGTGTTTTTTGTGAATAATGCCATTTATGGCATGACCGGGGGGCAAATGGCACCCACCACGCTTATCGGGCAAAAAACAACGACTACGCCTTATGGCCGGACTGTCGCCAACGAAGGGTATCCGATTCGCATGACGGAACTTATTTCCCAATTGGAAGCCCCGGTCTATGTGGAACGAACCATGATGGCTGATACCAAATCCATCAACACCACCCGTAAAGCAGTGCGCAAAGCCATTAAAAATCAGGTAGAGAAAAAGGGCTTTTCCTTCGTGGAAGTGTTGTCAACCTGTCCTACCGGATGGAAAATGACGGCACCACAGTCGGAAGAGTGGGTGAAGACCACCATGACGAAGCAATTTCCCTTGGGGGTTTACAAGGACATATCGGGAGATGCTGAACCGCTGGACCTGACAAAGAATCAGCTCCCTGCAGAACGCATCCCCAAAGCCATTAGTTTGCCTTTAGGGGATAAGGAAAAGCTCGTCTACCAGATTCCGAAAACGGTAAACGAGGAGATTAAAATTTCAGGTTTTGGCGGTCAGGGTGTGCTCTCGCTGGGCGTATGGCTCAGCGAATTTGGCATGCGGGAAGACCTGAATGTGAGTTGGATTCCGTCCTATGGCCCGGAAATGCGTGGCGGTACAGCCCATTGTCATGTGAAGCTTTCTAATCGTCCCATCGGTTCACCGCTTGTGGCTCAACCCACGGTTTTGGTTGCTACTAATCGACCTTCCCTGGAAAAGTTTGAGCAGGAAGTGGTTGAGGGTGGTAAGATTTTTTGGGATAATTCACTCATTGATATTTCACCATCCCGTAGTGATATCGTGAGTTTTCCGGTGCCCGCCACGGAAATCGCCAACCAATTGGGGAATACCAAGGCGGCCAATGTGGTAATGCTGGGCGTGATAACTGCAGTTTCGGATTTTCTTGATGAAAATATCGTAAGGCGTACATTACCGGAAATCTTCAAAAAGAAACACCTGCTGGACTTGAACATGCAGGCGTTCAACAAAGGGTTGGAGTTTGCAGCCTCACTGAAGCAAATGACCTGACCCTGCCACAAAAAGGGAGGCTATGGGTATGGACTTCAAAAAAATCCTCTTCCCCACGGATTTCTCGGAATCATCTAAGTTCGCGTTGCCCTTTGCAGTGAGTATGGCGACGAAATTCCAAGCTCACCTGACAATGGTACATGTTATTGAACCGATTGTCACGCCGGTGGATTTTGCCTGGGGTACCTACAATTATCCGGATATCGAGAAACAGGTGAATTCCTACGCGGAGGATTCCCTGAAAAAGATCGTTGATGAGAATGTCCCTGGTGAAATAGAGACGGATGTGGTCATTCTGTATGGGAAACCCTGGCGGGAAGTCGTCACTTATGCCAAAGAGAATGACATTGATCTCGTCGTCATTCCCACCCATGGATTAAGCGGATTGAGTCATGCCATTTACGGCAGTACGGCGGAAAAGGTTATCCGCAAAGCGCCCTGTCCGGTTCTCACTATCCGTCACCCGGATGTGAAATTCGACATGCCCTGATCTTTCCCTCTGAATGAATATTGATAACAAACAACGGGTCGTAGCGTGCGGCCCGTTCTATTATTGAAAAACCCGCAGGAGAGCACCATGCGACCTAAAATATTTGTTGTAACAATTTTTTCAGCACTCCTGGTTCTGGCGTGCACATCCACCCAAAATGTTACATGCGAGCGTGTTGAACAGCAGGTCACCGAAACGCCCAATCCAATCACGCTGATCCAAGTCAAATCAGATACGCTATTCCACAGTAATCAGCGTATCCATATGGTCGCGTTGCCCAAAGCTGCTCTGGAAGATTATGCGTTGGAATTGCGGTATAGCGCAAAGACGCTGCATCCAACCAGTTGGTTTGGTGAGACCTATGGAGCCCTGGCAGCGGTGAATGGGGGATATTTTGACATGGATGCGGGCGGCAGTGTCACCTACCTGGAGATACAGGATTCTGTCATTTGCTGGACTCAACCGGATGTGGATAGTTTGAAATGGGCATTTCCGGACAGCCTCATCAGCGGCGCTGTGATTCTCACCAAATCCGGAAATTTGGTGATGGAAGCAGTGCAGCCGGACAGTATGTACGCCCAATCCAGCCAGGAAGCCGCAGTTTTGGTTGTGGGACCCCTGCTGCTTCAGGAGGGTCAGAAAGTGTCAATGCCAAAAGCGAATTTCGTTGCTAACCAGCACCCCCGCAGCTACCTGGCCACCACCCCGGATGAAATTCTGCTGATTTCCGTCGATGGCCGGTCAAAATCTGCCCAAGGTATGTCGCTATATGACGCACAGGAATATTTATTGAGTCTGGGTTGTCTGGATGCGATTAATCTGGATGGTGGCGGGTCCACAACCCTTTGGGTACGAGGGCAGGGGATTGTGAGTCATCCCAGCGACTTGACTGGGGAACGCAAGGTTGCCAATGCTTTTGTTATCGTTCCCCGCTCAAAATCCACCAATAACTGAGTTTTAACGGAAGCGAATCACGACAAGTTTTAACCGGACGATTCCAATAGGTCACGCCCGGCCAACTCAAGTGAAAACGCGGGGATGCAAATAGCCCAGTAAATCGCCATTTTTCCGTGCGGATTTTCGTACTGTACCCTTGTTCCACGGTTAACCGAGAGCACTTGTCCTGCAGAGATTTCCAAACTTTTCCCATTAATAGTCACCTGTAGCTGCCCATCCAGCATAATCGTGATTTCATCGAATGCAGGTGTTTGCGCCGGTTCTGACCAGCCAGCTGGCGCTTCCATGCGCGCCACACTCACGCGGTCGGTATCGGTATTTACCCGCCCCAGATATTCATGAATTTGTTTCCCACCCGGAACGGGAATCGCCGTTGGTTGGTCAATCAACAGATATGCGTCATTTTGTTTCATTCGCTCCCTCTCTCTTTCATTGTCTCAGAAAAATAGCGTTTTCGCACCGCTCGAACACATGGTTTTTCCAGCCGCCAATCTGGCAGGATCTGGCATAGAATTTTAATTGTCTGCCATATATGCGATTATCTGGAAAAGTAAATCAGGCTGAACAGGCTAAAGTGTGTCAACATGGCTCAAATATGGAATTGGCACGCTTCTGGAGATAGAAAAGGGCGAAATGAGTTGAACTTTGAAAAGTGGGAGCAAGATCAACTGTGAAACGAGAATTACACAAATCAATCAACGATTCAAATATGGAGGATCTAACCATGACACTTGTACGCTATAACCCCAGTGTAACTTTACCGCGCCTTTCCAAGACCTTTGACGAAATGTTCAAATCTTTCTTTGAGGAAGGTGATGACATGCGTCCGGTCTGGCGTCCCGCAATGGATGTCCGGGATGAGGGCAAGGAGTACAAAGTCTCTTTCATGCTGCCGGGTTTCGATCGGAAAGACATCAATGTTTCTTTCAAGAAGAATACTCTGATTGTAAAGGCTGAGCAGAAGAAGGAAGAGAAGAAAGAAGAGCAGGATGACTATCTGGTGCGCGAAATCAGCCGCGGTTCCTACATGCGGTCCATTGAATTACCGGATGATGTGGAAGCTGACAAAATCTCTGCTGACTACAGCGCTGGAATTCTGACCCTGACACTGCCCAAGTCCAAACAGGAAGTGGCCCGGGAAATCTCAATCAATGTGAAGTAATCTGGTGATTCAATGAATTTTGACTTCACGATATTTCTGAACAAAGTAGCTATGGGGATGGTGGAAGACCATCCCCTGGCTCACTGGTTGGAGCTGGAGCAACCAGATACTAGTGATGTAAATGAGTGGTCCTTATTGAACGAGAAACAAATGCATCATTTAGAAGAATGGATCACGTACCAATTGTCTCATGCCAAGACCTGGGGTAACGCCTGAAAAACCCCGGCTTAATCATAGATAGATGTGAAACAGGGACCGGAAATGGGTCCCTGTTTTGCGTTTGCCGTGATTTTTTGTGGACGCGACGACTGCAATGATTGGCTAATTCGTAAGTTGTGCGCTTAAAAGATCTTACAGCTTGATATCTGCGCCACCGGAGCGGGCCAGCATCACCATAATGGCTTTTTGTGCATGCAATCGATTTTCCGCTTCGTCAAATACCACTGATTGAGGTCCATTCAGTACTTCGTCGGTAATTTCTTCATTGTAATGAGCCGGCAAACAATGCATTACAATGGCATTTGACTTGGCGTAGGCAAGCAATTCTTCGTTCACCTGGAATGATGTGAAATCCATCAAGCGCTGTTGCCGCTCTGCTTCCTGTCCCATCGAGGTCCACACATCGGTATAGATCACGTCAGCCTCTTTGGCGGCGGTGATGGGATCGTGGACAATTTCAATCTCACTCACTCCCGCATCCCGGGCATAGGCCAGGGTTTCCGCATCGGGTTCGTATCCTTCGGGTCCGGCAATGACAAGATGAAACGGCATCAGTGTTGAAAAATTCAGGAACGAATTACACACATTATTGCCATCGCCGATAAACACAATTTTTTGACCTTCAATCGTTCCGCGATGCTCCTGAATGGTTAGCATATCAGCCATGATTTGACAAGGATGGTTATAATCGGTGAGTCCATTAATAACAGGCACGGTGGCGTATTCCGCCAATTCCAGCATATACTTGTGGTCAAACAGTCGGGCCATAATCCAGTTGTTGTACCTGGAAATGACGCGGGCAATGTCTTTCACGGCTTCCCGCTTCCCAATGCCGATGTCATTGGGACTGAGGTACAGTGCATGCCCGCCAAACTGGTACATCCCCGTTTCAAAGCTTATGCGGGTTCGTGCGGATGGTTTGGAGAAAATCATGGCCATGGACTGGCCCTTGAAAAAATGATGTTCCTCGCCATTCCGTACCTTTGATTTCAACTTCCGGGCGATATCAAAAGTCTCATTAAGTTCTGCTTTCGTGAAATCCGTTACATGTAAAAAATCTCGCTTCACAACGCCTCCGCAATCCCATTCCGGGGTTATAGGTAATTAAAAGATAAGTGATTGTTATTCATTTGATTGTGGACCAAAAATGTCTGAATAAAAAACCACCCGGTTGCCGCGGGTGGTTCAATATTGATGGTGCTGCGTATCCCTTGTCAGACAGGATGAATGTTTGTAGCACGGAGATAAACACAAGGATGGTCATTCAACTCCTCGAAAACCGGGCTTAAAGGATATACCGGCTCAGATCCTGGTCTTCCATGTAGTCCTCGAATGCCTCCGTCACCTTTTTCTTGGTGATGCGGATTTTTTTCGTCTTAATGTCGTCGGGCAGGTCAAACATGATGCTATCCAACAGCCGGCTCATAATCGTGTGGAGCCGGCGGGCACCAATATTTTCGGTGGTATCGTTCACCTTGTAAGCCACATGGGCGATTTCTTTAATCGCTTCGTCATTGAAACTAAGCGCCGCGCCATCGGCTTCAACCAATGCCTGATATTGTTTGATCAGTGCGGAGCGTGGCAGGGTGAGGATTTTGACAAAGTCCTCTTCCGTGAGATTGTCAAGCTCCACCCGAATAGGAAAGCGCCCCTGCAGTTCGGGAATCAAATCGGAAGGTTTGGCGATATGAAAAGCCCCGGCGGCGATGAATAGCACATGATCGGTGCGGACAGTCCCGTATTTGGTTTTGACTGTACTGCCTTCAACAATGGGCAGAATGTCCCGCTGTACGCCCTCCCGGGACACATCCGGTCCGGATCCGGCATGCTCTCCGGCAATTTTATCGATTTCATCAATAAAGACGATGCCTGCTTCTTCAGCGCGACGCAGCGCCTCTGCCTGGACCTTATCCATATCAATGAGCTTATGCGCTTCTTCATCGATTAAAATTTTGCGTGCTTCTGCCACACTGACCTTTTTTATCCGGTTTTTCTTGGGCATGGCGTTGCCCAGCATATCCTGCAGATTCATACCCAGGTCATCCATTCCCAGCGGGCCGAATACCTGCATCATGGGCGTGGCGTCCTGCTGAACCTTTAATTCCACCTCACGATCCTCAAATTCACCGGCCATGAGTTTTTCGTGCAACCGATTACGGGTCTTTTTATACCGCTCATAGTCCGGATCATCCTCTGTGGCATTTACGGGTCGCTTCACCGGTGGGAGGAGTAAATCCATCAGTCGTTCATTGGCATTTTCCTGTGCCTTGGTATGCACAATTTCCTGCTGCTCAGCTTTTACAATGTTAAAACTTACTTCCACCAGGTCGCGGATGATACTTTCTACATCGCGCCCCACATAGCCGATTTCTGTGAATTTTGATGCTTCTACTTTGATGAAGGGTGCTTGGGCAAGACTGGCGAGCCGCCGGGCGATTTCTGTTTTGCCTACACCTGTTGACCCGATCATGATGATGTTATTGGGGAGAATTTCGTTACGGATGTCACCGGTAACCCGTTTCCGGCGCCAGCGATTCCGCAATGCGATGGCCACCGCCCGTTTGGCGGCATCCTGCCCGATGATGTGCTTGTCCAACTCATCCACGATTTCCCGTGGTGTAAATGTCTTAATACTTTTTTGAGTCATAATAATTCTGAGTAACCTTCACGAAAGAGCGGTTTATTTCAATTCCAGTACATTGATGTGCCGATTGGTGTAAATGCAAATATCCGCTGTGATTTCCAATGATTTCTGTACAATCTCCCGGGGATTTTTCTTTCCCGCTTCCACAAATGCCCGAGCAGCTGCAGTGGCATAGGGACTACCCGATCCGATGGACAGTACGCCGTCATCCGATTCCAGCACATCGCCGTTTCCGGAGATAATGAGACCATGCTCCTTATCCATCACCACCAGCATGGCTTCCAATTGACGCAGGTATTTATCCATACGCCACTCTTTGGCTAGTTCGACTGCAGCCCGAATGAGATCGCCGTTGTACTCTTCCAGCCGCCCTTCAAATTTTTCAAACAGGGCAAATGCATCGGCTGCAGCTCCCGCAAATCCGGCCAGTACCGTAGCATTGAAGAGGGTGCGTATTTTTGTGGCGGAATGCTTCATGACAGTTTCGCCAAATGTGACCTGCCCATCCCCGCCCAATGCGATTTTGCCATTGTGGCGTACACCCAGTATTGTTGTGGCGTGAAAATTTTCCATTTAACTGACCTAAATAATTGTAAATAATATGATTAATTGGAGTTCTGAATCAGGCTCAAACACGCGATTAATATAGAGCAAGA
>JAIPJQ010000136.1 GCA_021734065.1 Fidelibacterota bacterium
GAATCGGTGGATTGACGAGATGGTGGATTCCATCGGATTTCGTGTGCGGGGAAATACCTCCCGAGTTTCAGCTAAAAAATCCTTCAAGGTATCTTTCAACACGTTCGTTCCGGGACGGGAATTTTATGGTGTGGATAAGCTAAACCTGAACGGCGAGCATAATGACCCGTCCATTGTGCGCAGCAAATTATGCTGGGATGCTTTCAACAGCATTGGTATGCGGTCCAGCCGCGCTGCACACACAAAGGTCTTCATCAACGATGTGTACTATGGCCTGTATATCTCAGTGGAGCATATTGATGACGAATTTTTGGAAAAGCATTTTACCGATGATACGGGCAATCTGTGGAAATGCCTTTACCCGGCTGATTTGAATGACCTGGGCAGCGACCCGGCGGTTTACCGCGATTTGGAAGACAACGGCCGGCCGGTTTACGAGCTTAAAACCAACGAGGAAGCGAATGATTTCTCCCAATTAGCCCGTCTGATTCAGGTGATAAACAATACTCCTGATGCCACACTGCCTGATTCGGTTGAACACTTGCTGGATGTAACGGGCGTCCTGCAATACACCGCCATGAATGTTCTACTGGGGAGTTGGGATGATTACTGGTCATTGGCCAATAATTATTACCTCTATTATGAACCAGCGCGTGACCGGTTTACCCTCATTCCGTACGATTATGATAACACGTTTGGCATTGACTGGTTTGATGTTGACTGGACCAGCGTGGACCCCTACAACTTTCCCAAAGTTGTGGATGGATACCGTCCTTTGGTTGAGCGTCTTCTGGATAATGCCCAATACGCTGATTTGTACACTCATTTTCTGGAATTCTACAATGACAATGTCCTGGATTTGACCCGGTGGGAGGCACGCATTGATTCACTGCGGGCGATGATTGCTCCGGCTGCCGCAGCGGATACCTTCAGGACACTGGACTACAATTTTTCGTATGATGATTTTTGGAATTCCTATGCCGTAACCGGCTATACCAATCAGCATGTGAAGCGGGGATTAAAGGAATTTATCCAGGCGCGCCACAATACTCTGCCCGCTCAGTTGAATTATACCGGTGCGCCACCGGTGATTTACGCGGTTGACTGGTCACCGGCAAATCCCGATGCTACCGATTCCATATTGGTGGATGTGGCAGCATTCGCCAGTGAAGGACTGGCCGGTGTCACTGCCCTTTTTCTACCGGACAATGCTACAGATACGCTCTACTACCCGGTTTCCGCCAATCCAGTATTCTCCACGCTCAGGGTGGAGGATATCGACAGGTGGCGCGCCATGCTGCCACCCATAGGTGCAGCGGGCGGTGGTAAGCTCTGGATTCGGGCGGAAGACGAACAGGGGCAGATGCAAACCTATCCGCGCAGCGGCAGCATCCAAATTCAAACACCTGTTGAAGTTTCAGGGCCGGTGATCAATGAATTCATGGCTGACAATGACAATGTAGTGCAGGATCCGGCCGGGGATTATGATGACTGGTTGGAGCTGTACAATCATAGGGTAGAACCTTTTCTGTTCACCGGGTGCTATTTAACCGATAAGCCTGACAACCTCACCAAATGGCAATTCAGCCAGGATAGTCTGATTCTGCAGCCGGGCGAATATCTCGTGGTGTGGTGCGATGAAGATGAAGATCAGCCGGGCGTACACACCAACTTCAAACTCTCCAAGAGTGGCGAGTTTTTAGCGCTGGTAGCGCCGGACGGTGTTTCGGTCATTGATTCGTTGAGTTTTGGGGCGCAGGAAACCGATTTGGCGTACGGTCGCTACCCGGATGGCGGTGAGGGCTGGTCATTTCTGGATCCCACACCCGGCTATCCCAATCAACCTGTCAATGTTCACGGAGATCCCAAAGAACCGGATACATTCACACTTGCCGCCTATCCCAATCCCTTTAATCCAACGACAACCATAGATTATACCATACCGGAACCGGGAGCAGTGACGATTTCTATTTTTAACCTGCGGGGTGAGCGGGTGTGGGAACATCATCAATTCCACACGAAGGCCGGCCCAGACAATCTGCAATGGTCCGGTGTGGATGAGTCGGGTCAGTCGGTATCGGCGGGCGTTTATTTTGTTCGGATAAATGCCACCGATCTGACGCGGATGGTAAAAGTGACGTTGTTAAAATGATTTGGACGATGAGGATTCACATCGACGGATGAAACGCATTTTAGTCATACTGCTTCTCTTTATGGTAATGCCTGGAAATTTACCGGCCCAGAGTATGCGTCCGGCGCAGGCGAGAAGTCAGGATCAGCTCTTGTTCAGTCGGGCACAGTCCATGGAGCGATTGGGGCGGATTGACGAGGCGATTCAGATCTATACCTCGCTGGTACGGGATAATCCGGGAAATCAGGCCTATTATCTGCGACTGTCCAGTCTGTTGCGGCGGGAAAATCGTTTGGATGATTTATTAAAACTCATCGAGGAAAAATTGGTCCGCAGTCCCAATGATATTGACCTGCTGCTGGACAAGGCCAGTGTTCAGTTCGCCCGGGACGAAAAATCAGAAGCACGGGGGCTGTGGACATTCATCCAAAAGAACAATACACCCACGCCCATGTTGTTCACCCGTATCGCCAACTCACAGCTTATCGCCGGTGCAGTAGATGAAGCGCTGCAAACACTCTTATCAGGACGGGAGCGTCTGGGCGATCCCACCGCTTATGCGGCTGATCTGGCGCGAGTCTATGCGGCACGAATGGTGTATGACAAGGCGTCGTTGGAGTACATCCGCCATCTGGAACGCTATCCACGCCAGGCCAATTACATTACCCAGCAGATTATCGCCATGTTAAAAGATTCTCAGGCGTATCCGGTTGTGGTCAATGCTCTGGAACAGGTGCTCCCCGTGACACCGGAACCGGTGGTGGTGCGCTCTGTACTGGCCCGGATTTATTTTTTCGGGAAAGACTATGTCAAGGTGGGGCAACTTTACGCTGCGGGTACGATTCAGGATAAAGACTTGCCGGAGATGCTGGATTTGGCCCGTTCGCTGGAGCGGGAGCATGCCTGGGAACCGGCGTCCGAATTGTATTTTATTGTTTCCCGGAAAACCCAGCAATCCGATGTCCGGGGACAGGCGTTGTTGGGTTTGGCGCGGACGTACGAACGGCGTCTGCTGGTAGAACCGGCCTATCCCGGTCTGGGCGGATATTTTCCCGGGAATCGTTTTTTCCGTCTGGATGTGCGTCTGACCCATGAGGTGGATGGAACACTCAACCAGGCGTTAAACTTGTACGATTCCCTGCGGACCACGCTGCCCAATTCGGAAGCGGCTTTTCGTGCCATGTATCAGGTGGCGGATATTCAGTTGACCATTACAGCGGATTTTGACAATGCCGCCCGCGGTTTCAAATACATTCTCAAAAACTCCCGTTCCAGAGATCTGTCACTCCAAGCGGGTCAACGCTGGATTGATGCACTTTTGGCTAAGGGTGACACCACCGCAGCGAAAAATGCCCTGGCGGCGACGATCCAATCCACACGCCTGGATAATGACGAACCGGAAATTATTTACAGCCGAATTCGAATTTTCCTCAACGCAGGTGATTTGGCGGGGGCACTGAAAGCACTGAAAAATCTCACCGGTGCCGCCAGTCCGGTTGATCCGTTGTTCAATGATGCGCTGGAAGTGATTGGATTGATTGATGACAATGGTGGACCCGGGGATGCTGCGCTAAAACGATATTTCCGTGCGGAAGCCCTGATCAGCCAACACAAACTTACCGAGGCCATCAATCTGCTGGATCAACTTAAGCAGCAGGATGCGCCCATTGCCGATGAAGCGGCCATCCGACAGATTCAACTGCTCCAATTTTTAGAAAAAAATGGTCCGGCTGAAGTGCTCCTCAATGATTTTCTTGCCACACGGCTGGCGTCGCCCTGGCTGTCCCAGGCTTTGATCTGGCAGGGCGAGTTGATGCAATTCCGCAAAAATGATCCGGTGATGGCAGTGCCGTACTATGAAGAGCTGCTGGTGAATCATCCCACCAATCTGTACATCGGTGCCGTCCGGCAGCGCCTGCGGGCCATTGTGGACGCCATGAAAACCCAATAATTCTGGAATTTGAAAAGATTTAAGTTGATGAATATGAAAGCCCTGATTCGCACCCTCCTGGTTATAATGACATTCTCAGGAATTCTTCACGCCCAGAAAATCCTGGTACCCATGGACGAGACCCAGACGGATCACTTGAAAGCCTATGGCGTGGCGTTCTGGATGCTGGAACATGGTGAGAATGTGGAATGGCTGCTGAATTATCGTGGCGGCAGCTTTCTCATGGATGCGGTGACGGAATTAACGCGTGAATTGCGTCTGCGGGGGGTACGGTTTGAGAATGTACCCCCGGGTGGTGACGTGGACATTTACAGCACCATTGAAGGCAATAACATGGATGTGGTGCTCCTGGAAAAAGCGCCCAAAATCGCGGTGTACACACCACCGGATAAGGCGCCCTGGGATGATGCCGTAACGCTGGCGCTGACCTACGCGGAGATTGATTACGATAAGCTGTGGGACGCGGAGGTGCTGGACGGGAAGTTGGCCGATTATGACTGGCTGCATTTGCATCACGAGGATTTTACGGGTCAGTATGGAAAATTCTACCGTAATTACAGCCGGACGGCCTGGTACCAGGAGCAGCAGCGCCAGTATGAGGCATTCGCGGCGTCACGTGGGTTTAAAAGTGTCTCCGAGGAGAAGAAGGCCGTGGCTCGTGCCATTAAGCGCTATGTGGTGGAGGGTGGATTCTTGTTTGCCATGTGCAGCGCCACGGACGCGATGGACATTGCGCTGGCGGCGGAGGGTGTGGATATCGCAGCAGCGGTATATGACCACACGCCGGTGGATCCACATGCACAGGAGAAATTGAATTATTCAAAGACGCTGGCTTTTGAGAATTTCACGCTCATTACTGATCCTTATGTGTATGAGTACAGTGATATTGACTATCCGCCCAGCACCCAACCCCGGGCTACCAGTGCCGAGGCAGATTATTTTACATTATTCGAGTTTTCCGCCAAATGGGACCCGGTGCCCACCATGCTGACGCAGGATCATGTGGCGGCGGTGAAGGGTTTTATGGGACAGACTACCGGTTACCGGCGGGATTTGATTAAGAAGCATGTGACGATTCTGGGGGATGTCCCGGACGGACCACAAGTGAAGTATCTCCATGGGAATGCGGGGAACGGAACTTTTACATTTTTAGCCGGGCATGACCCGGAGGATTATCAGCATTTTGTGGGGGATCCGCCCACGCAGCTTTCGCTGCATAAAAATTCGCCCGGCTACCGGTTAATTCTGAACAATGTGCTATTCCCGGCGGCCAAGAAGAAAGAGCGGAAGACGTAAGTATTTTTCACCACAAAGCCTCGAAGAACGGCTAGGGGATTATTGGCAAAAAAACATCCCTGAAATTCCACGGTTTCAAAGAGCAGACATCGAATGAATCGAATGGAATCAAATGAAGGCTATGCCAAATCACAAGTATCAAAACCCAATCAGACACCAAATCTCTGACTTCAATTTGATCTCGACTTCGATTCCGTTTAACCCTCTTTCTCACCACATGCCAACATGCACAGTGTTTAATTAACCACGATTCCGGACCGCTCGGAGAGCGGTCCCTACCAAACAATTCGCTGCTTGGCCAGCCCCGAAATAATTAATGTACGCGACCCCTGCTTCCTCACACTCCGATAGGGATGACAGACTGGATTCGTCCTCGTGTTCGTGGTTGTTGCATTGATACCTAACCCCTCTTTTATTCTCCCCTTGAAAAGGGAAGAAACCCCCATATTATCACTCAGCGATCTTGGCGTTCTGCTTTGCGCCTTTGCGGTTAGGCGTTTTCCCTGAAATCCAATATGACTGAACTTCGATAGTCCCTTCGATTAAGTCAGCGCTGGCTCAGGCAGGTGGCCGGGGGAGTTGTTCTGCTGTGTTCTCGTGGTGGTTGCATTGATACCCAACCCCTCT
>JAIPJQ010000137.1 GCA_021734065.1 Fidelibacterota bacterium
TGGCTGAGCGGCGAGACCTGAAACTGCTGCCTATGATTGCGAAGAAAGTGGAGGGGCTGTACCGCCAGCGGAAGAATTCGGTAAAGGTGGTGGCCACCTCCAGTGTTGAACTCATGGAGACACAGGTCAAAAAACTTACTGAGCAGGTGGTGAGCGCTTTTGGAAAAGAGCCGGAGCTGGAGCAGGTAATCGATCCCGAAATTATTGGCGGACTGCGTTTACGCGTGGGTAATACAGTAATTGATGGTTCCCTGGCAATGCGCCTGGGACAATTAAAAAAGAACTTGATTCAGTCATAAACAGAGGCTGAGGAGATATATGGAAATCCGCACAGACGAGATTGCATCGTTACTCCGCAAAGAACTGGACCAGATAAATGTGTCCTACGATGTAGCGGAAGTCGGTGAAGTCATCATGGTCGGTGATGGTATCGCCCGTGTCAGCGGTTTGGAAAATGTACTGGCTTCCGAGCTGGTGGAACTTCCCAACGGTGTGTTTGGCATGGCAATGAACCTGGAAGAGGACGAAGTCGGTCTGGTGCTGTTTGGCGAGACCCGACTGGTCCGTGAAGGGGATCTTGCGAAACGAACCGGCCGGGTGGTGGAAGTTGGTGTAGGGGAAGCCGTCCTGGGACGGGTGATTAATCCTATTGGCAAACCACTGGATGGCAAGGGCGAGATTAAGACAAGCGAATTTTATCCGGTGGAACGGAAGGCTCTGGGCGTCATTGCGCGAAAAGGCGTACATGAACCGTTACAGACCGGTTTGAAGGCTATTGACAGCATGATTCCCATCGGCCGGGGTCAGCGTGAGTTGATCATTGGTGACCGTCAGACGGGAAAAACCGCTGTGGCGCTGGACACCATTATCAACCAGAAGTACACCCACGAAACCGATGATCCGATGTATTGTATTTATGTGGCCATTGGTCAGAAAGCATCCACTGTTGCCCGCGTGGTAACTGAGCTGGAAGCAGCCGGTGCCATGGAATACACCACCATTGTTGCTGCCAATGCCTCCGATCCGGCACCGCTGCAATTTATCGCACCCTATGCCGGTGCCTCCATTGGTGAATACTTCCGGGACAACGGAAAGCACGCGCTGATCATTTATGATGACCTTTCCAAACACGCGGTGGCGTATCGCCAGATGTCGTTATTGCTGCGTCGTCCGCCGGGACGCGAGGCTTATCCGGGCGATGTGTTTTATTTGCACAGTCGTTTACTGGAACGGGCGTCCAAGCTTTCGGATGAATTGGGGGGGGGCTCTCTCACTGCGTTGCCCATTATCGAAACGCAGGCTGCGGATGTCTCGGCCTACATCCCCACCAATGTAATATCCATTACCGATGGTCAGATTTATCTGGAATCCAATCTGTTCTATTCGGGTCAGCGTCCGGCCCTGAATGTGGGAATTTCCGTATCTCGTGTAGGTGGAAATGCCCAGATCGGCGCCATGAAGAAAATTGCCGGGCGCCTGCGCCTTGATTTGGCGCAGTATCGTGAACTGGCGGCCTTCGCCAAGTTTGGATCGGATCTGGATAAGTCCACCCAGCAGAGTCTGGCCCGCGGTGAGCGCATGTACGAAATTCTCAAGCAGAAACAGTACGAACCCATGCCGGTGGAAAAACAGATTGCTATTCTTTTTGCCGGAACCCGGGGATTTCTGGATGAGATTCCGTTGGATAAGATCCAGGATTTTGAAAAACAATTTCTGGACTATCTGGAATCCAGCCATGGTGATCTGCTGAAGAAAATCACGGCTGACAAGAAGCTCACAGAGGAAATCGAAAAGGGATTAACCCAGGCAACTCAGGACTTTGTGAAGGGATTTATCGCGTAAGCCATGGCGAATCTGAAACACATCCGGACGCGGATAGCTTCGATAAAGAATATCCAGCAGGTAACCAAAGCCATGAAAATGGTGGCGGCTGCCAAACTGCGTCGTTCCCAGTCCAATATGGAACAGGCTCGGCCGTATGCCCGCCGGATCAATGGTGTTCTGAAAAACCTCCTGCCGAACATCGACCGGTCTTTACACCCGTTATTGGCGGTGCGCGGTTTCAAGAAAACCGGATTTGTCATTTTTACATCGGACAAAGGCCAGTGTGGTAGCTTTAATACCAATGTGATCAAATTCGCGGAAAAGGCCATCCACGAGGTTGGTAAGGAAAATGCCGAACTGATTTGCATTGGCAAAAAGGGTCGGGATTATTTCACTAAGCGCGATTATGAAGTGGTGGAGAGTCATACCGAGTTCTGGAATGAATTGAATTTCGGTCATGCTGTTGAATTCACTGCCAGCATTACCCGGCGTTATTTAGTGGGCGAGTACGACCAGATCGTCGTGATTTTCAATGAATTTAAAAATGTGGCCAGCCAGCGATTGGTGAAGTTCAATTATCTGCCCCTGGTGGTGGAAGAGGATGAAGAGGTCGATACCACCGAATATCTGTTTGAGCCTTCCAAGGAAGCGGTGGTACATTCGTTGGTTCCAAGACACCTGACCGTGCAGATGTGGCGTTTTCTGCTGGAATCGTGGGCTGCAAATATGGCCGCTCAGATGACCGCCATGGATAATGCCACCACCAATGCCGGTGAGCTCATCGGCCGCCTGGAATTGGAATACAACAAGGCGCGTCAGGCTGCCATTACAAATGAGATTTTAGAGATTGTCAGTGGTGCGGAAGCATTGATGGAGAGTTCAAAATAATGCGATTCGCGCGAATGAAACCAACAGGATTTAATAAAAGGTAACGCTATATGGCGAAGACAGGAAAAGTCGTCCAGATCATGGGTGCTGTGGTAGATGTCCAGTTCGAAGCAGGCAATCTGCCGGATATCATGAATGCGCTGAATCTCAAACATGACGATGGTTCTGTGCTGGTACTGGAAGTTGCTCAGCATTTGGGAGATGAGGTGGTTCGGACTGTTGCCATGGATTCCACGGATGGTATGAAGCGCGGCACGGTGGTAGAAGACACCGGCAGCCCGATTACGGTCCCGGTGGGACCGGAGACATTGGGTCGGATTTTTGATGTCACCGGGAATCTGATTGATGGTAAGCCGGCACCGGAATTCAAGCGCCGCGATCCCATCCACCGCAGTGCACCACCGCTGGAAGAGTTGTCCACCGGTACGGAAATCCTGGAAACCGGGATCAAGGTCATTGACCTGTTGGAGCCCTATTCCAAGGGTGGCAAGACCGGCCTGTTTGGTGGAGCTGGTGTGGGCAAGACCGTGCTGATTCAGGAGTTGATCCGGAATATCGCTACTGAGCATGGTGGCTATTCCATTTTCGCCGGAGTGGGTGAGCGGACCCGTGAGGGAAATGACCTTTACATGGAAATGACCGAATCCGGTGTTATTAAAAAGACTGCCATGGTTTTTGGTCAGATGAATGAGCCGCCCGGTGCCCGTTTACGGGTCGCCTTAGGGGGACTGGCCATGGCTGAGTATTTCCGTGATGAAGAGGGCAAAGATGTGCTGCTCTTTATCGACAATATTTTCCGGTTTACCCAGGCTGGTTCGGAAGTGTCGGCACTTTTGGGCCGTATGCCTTCAGCGGTGGGATATCAGCCTACGCTGTCCACTGAGATGGGTGATTTACAGGAACGGATTACCTCCACCAAGCGCGGTTCGGTCACATCAGTGCAAGCGGTCTATGTCCCGGCTGACGATTTAACCGATCCGGCGCCGGCCACCACCTTTGCTCACCTGGATGCCACAACGGTACTGGATCGTGCCATTTCAGAATTGGGGATTTATCCGGCTGTGGATCCGCTGGGGTCAACTTCCCGGATTCTGGACCCGCGTGTTGTGGGTGACCGGCATTACGATGTGGCCAAACAGGTGCAGGAAATTTTGCAGAAGAACAGAGACTTGCAGGATATTATTGCGATTCTGGGTATGGACGAGTTGAGCGATGAGGATAAGATTGTGGTGCAACGCGCTCGACGTATTCAGCGCTTCCTCTCCCAGCCGTTCTTTGTAGCGGAAGCCTTTACCGGTACCGAAGGCCGCTACGTTTCTCTGGAGGACACCATCTCCGGATTTGAGGCGATTCTGGCCGGAGAAATGGACGAGTATCCGGAACGCGCGTTCCTGTTTGCCGGCAGCATTGATGAAGTGGTTGATCAGGCAAAAAAACTCTAGGACTTAAGGTACATGGCTAATTCGTTCCATCTGGAAATTATCACACCCACCCGTGTTTTCGATGAGGGACAGGTGACCTATCTGCGGGCTCCCAGCACGAACGGTCTGTTTGGTGTGCTGCCGGGGCATGTTGATGCCATGATCGCACTGGATGTTGGTGAGATCAAAATCGAGCGTAGCGGGATGGTGAAATACATGGCTACCAGTGGTGGTTACGCGGAAATTAGAGCTGACCATGTGCAGCTTTTGGTGGAGACGGCTGAAGCGGCAGAGGCGATTGATGTCCAGCGAGCACAGGCAGCCCTCGAGCGAGCCAAGCAGCATTTGGCAGATAAAACCAGCGAGCTGGAAGCGGAACAGCAAGATCTTGATGCCATGGAGCGGGCGCTGAACCGGATGCGGATTGCAGAACGGTCAAAATCATAACCGATACTGACCTGAAACATTGAAGAGCCGCTCCGGGAAGAGCGGCTCTTTTTATTTGTGTGAATAGACCAAAATGGATTTTTGCTGCGTGACGTGAACCGATTACATTTGCCGCAGCAGAAAAGGAAGTTAGAAGGAAGATTATGCGACTCAAACGGACATACACCTGTGGGGAACTGAAGGCACAACACATCAACCAGGAAGTGATTCTCAATGGCTGGATTGCCACCAATCGCGATCACGGTGGATTGATCTTTATTGATTTGCGGGACCGGTACGGCAAAACCCAGGTCACCTTTAATCCGGAGAAAATGCCGGAGATCGCTGCGGAAGCAAAGCGACTGGGGTTGGAGGATGTGATTGCGGTGAAAGGTGTGGTGATTGCGCGTCCGGAAGGGAATATCAACCCCAAAATGGCAACGGGTGAGATTGAGCTGGAGGTGACCGAATTGGAGGTGCTGAGTGAGTCGGCGCCTTTGCCATTCCTGGTTTCAAACCGCGAGAGTGGCAGCGAAGAATTACGCCTGGAATATCGTTATCTGGAATTACGGACTACAGAAATTCAGCGTACACTGGGGATTCGTCATAAAACTTATCAGGCTGCGCGCTCCTATTTAGCAAATAAAAATTTTATTGAGGTTGAAACGCCGGTTTTAATGAAATCCACACCGGAAGGCGCCCGGGATTATCTGGTGCCCAGCCGGTTACACAAAGGTCGTTTTTACGCGCTGCCCCAGTCACCTCAGACCTACAAACAGCTGTTGATGATAGGTGGATTCGACCGGTACTTTCAGATTGTAAAATGCTTTCGTGATGAGGACTTGCGGGCCGACCGGCAGCCGGAATTCACGCAGATTGATATTGAAATGTCCTTTGTGGATCAGGAGGATGTCCTTGAACTGGCGCAAGGATTGACGCGCTCCATTTTTCAGGAGGTGCGCGGTGAAGCATTACCGGAAAAATTTCCGCGGATGAGCTACCAGGAAGCCATGGAAACTTATGGTAGTGACAAACCGGATATTCGATTTGAAATGTCCTTGCGTGAATTTGCGTCCTTCGCGTCCAAAGGCGAATTTGAAGGATTTAAATCCGTTCTGGCTGGTGGTGGTCGGGTGAAAGGGATGGTGGCAAAAAATGTGGCGGAGAAGTACTCCCGTAAGGTCATTGACGGACTTACCGACTGGGTGAAAACCTATTATGGTGTCAAGGGACTGGCTTTTATGAAGGCTGAGAATGGCGGTCTGACAGGCGGAATCAGTAAGTTTTTTTCGGATGACCAGCACGCGGCAATCCGCCAGAAGTGGGATGTGGCTGACAATGATTTGTTGTTCTTCGTGGCAGATGAAGATGGGGAGCGTGCACTCCAGACCCTGGGTGCTTTACGATTGG
>JAIPJQ010000138.1 GCA_021734065.1 Fidelibacterota bacterium
TTCGCAATAATGAATTGGGTGGCACCCACGGCTTTGAAATGGGTGGCCACCAGGTCATTGGTTTCCCCGGCGCCTACCAGGAGAATTTTCCGCTTCTCAAAACTGGAGTAAATCTTCCGCGCCAGCTCAACCGCCGCCAAACTGATGGAGACGGCACCCTGACACAACGCGGTATTGGTGCGGACGGCTTTCCCGGCCCGAATGGCTTCCTGGAACAGCCGGTTCAGCAGAGGAAATTGGTAGCCACTGGAAAGAATCAGGTCGTAACTAGATTTCACCTGGGAGAGAATCTGATTTTCGCCCAGCACCATGCTCTCCAGCCCGCCGGCCACGGCGAAAAGGTGTTCCACTGCCGCCTCACCCAACAGGATGAGTGGTTCCGTTTCAGCTTTGCCCAGATCAATGCCCCGGCTGGCACGATATTGATCAAAAATCCAGTTCTTCAGCTTCTCCGGCTGGTTACTGACGAAGTAGAACTCGGTACGATTACAGGTGGTGATGACCGCCATTTCCCGGATTGCCGGCTCCTGATTCACACCCGCTTCAATAAATGCCAACGCCACATCGGGCGTGAGTGCTACTTCATCACGCCATGCTACGGAAGCATTTTTGTGACTATAACCGACTTGGACAATTTGGTAATTTTGCATTAAATCTATGTAAATTTATGGAACGTATCGCCCAGGATATTCACCACCATAATCGCCAGAAAAAAGAGGATGAATCCCCAGAATGCCAATCGACTCAGCCGCAAGCCCGACAACCCTCGCTTCCAGACAAATACCCAACCGATGGCGTACGCCAGCCAGGCGATATCGGTGATAACGATTTTTGGATCTGCTTTGAAGAAGTAGCCCAGGATTTTATAAGCCCACAGATGACCCAGGAAAATTCCGAAGCCCAGCATAATGAGTCCGGCCAGAGAGGCCATGCGACCCATGTTCTCCAGCGTTTCCAGTGCCGGGAGTCCTTCATAAATGGCGCCGAACCGGTGGCCTTTGATCTCCTTGGCCAGCATCCAGTACATGAGACCGTACAGGGCAGAGACAGCCAGCGCTGAGAGTCCCAGTAAGGTTAATGACGTGTGAATGCCAAACATGGGATTGGACAGGAGTTCGCTGTGGATGCCGTCATTTACAATGAACATGGAGGATACAATCTGAAACAAAAACACGATGGTGAGGAAAAAGAGTCCGGTTTTATCCTCCCGAATCAAGCGTTCAATGAAATAATAAATGAGCGCCACATCAAAGGCGATCATGGAGAAGGATTCAAAACTATTGGTAATGGGGAAGTACTGATAGAAGATGCCCTTGGACACCAGATAGGCCAAGTGTAGTACAATTCCGGTTAACAACAAGCGGCTGGCCAGTTTGCCGGTTCCCGAATGTTTGGCGGAGAAATACTGAATGTATAAACCCAGTGAAATGCCGTAGATCAGGGGCAGGAGAACATTGATTGCTTTAATTGTTTGTACCATGACCATCATCCTCAATTCCAGCGCCAAATATATGGGTGCGACGCCCGGAACATAGGCCATTTCACATAAAGTGCTGTTCTTAAAAATGATAAATGCCGTCTCATTTTGGGGTGCTCTTACTTGTGTCGAAAGGGATTATGGAGGTAATTGGGGTAAATATCATCATCTTGCCCAATATACAGGCAAAGGTATTGCCAAACGATTGATGTTGGCAACAATGGGCAGGTTTACCTGCGGGCAGGCGTGATAACCTAAAATCCTGTTTCCCCAATTAGTTTCGGACTGCCCGTATGGATTGCAATTAGGTTTATGTGGGGGTTGGGAACCTATCCTTGCATCTTTTAACCATTCTGAAGTGGGACATCGATCAACGTGATTTCAAATAGATTGCAACAGCATTTCTCAGTTCTTCACTAAAATCGTCTAGATCGTTTTCAGCGATCATACGGTGCTGCATCATCAAAAACAGAAACCAGACCATTTTGGATCTGGAAAACCCATCGAGGCAATCAGTCAGAACGCGGGATACTTCACTCATTCTTTCTTTGGTGTCCCAAAATTGCTCGGTGGGAGTTTTATCCGGGTCGGTTAGGATACCGAGAATTTCATAGTTCTTACTTTTTTAGAAATCGATCCCGCCATTCCGGAAGGCGTTGCTGATATAATTTCCAGTCTGATTTATTCATTTTTTCCCTGTTTGTAGATGTGAGGTTAACAACCTCTGTTTGAGCACCTGTTCCAAAAGCATCAATTTCCAGGTCATGTTATTTATTCCGCCAGTACATTTTCGACTGGTATTTTCCCGCCTGTGGGTCCGCACCTGGTCCGTGTCAGGGCGTACTAATTCCACAGCCACGACAGCTCGGAATCACCGCGCCAGTTTGTAACCGCTAAGCCAACACCCGTATTGGCGGTGATATTTTCCACGGTGAAATTGATTAATTTTTCCTTCACCAGCTCCCAGGTGCTCTCTGCAGAATATTCAAAATACAAACACTCATGATCAACATAATGCCCTGATGATGATCTGGGGTAGGGAATCCAGCCGGTTTCCGGATAATGAGATTGCGTTATGCCATTCACGGACAGTATGGTGTCTCTAAACGCAGTATACATCCACGCCGTCTCTTCCGTGGTTCCGCAGGAATAGTAAAATGAATTTGGTCTATACCGCCACACCTCATTCTCAATGATATTGAAATATTGATTTGAATTCCCCTCAAGATGAATGACTGAATCGGTGACAGACAAGCCTATCTCAATAGCCCTTTGTCCATTTGACACAATCAGAGCCGAATAACCGGAATCAAGGTCCACCACCTCATTGTAGGTCGCAGGTCCTAATGCCGTCAGACAAACCGGTCCGATTGAAATATCCCTTATATCAATATAGAGCGAATGTCCTGTGGCGGACAAGTCCGCGACAATCTCAAAATTCAGACAGGGATAAATGGTGTCTGAGCTCATACTCAATAATGTCACAATTTCACCGGCCTGCCCTGAGAAATTGTTACTCTCATATAATCCGATGTTGAATACATCATCTATCACGAATTCCGGAATCTTCTCCGGGGGTTCCTGACATCCAAAAATGATACCTATCAACCAGGAAATCGGCAAAAAGCGCTGGATTTGACTTGGGTGTTTCATTTTTGTATCCCTTACGGCCAGGTGATCAACAGCGGGCGCTGCGGGTGACTGTCGGGTGTATCGCTTTGTTGGGCGGCCTTACGGCCGGGCGTCGTTGCACACCTGTTGTTCCCCTACCGGCCGTGGCAAAGCCAGAACTCACTGTGGCTTGTATCCATCACCGCGTACCCGTGTGAGAGGCATAACAATTCCGATTATGATCGCAAGTTGGAATGCAGTATCCCAACTAACCGACCCTGCCCCGTGGGCTAACAGGCTGTACAAGAATGTCACAATGGCGGCAACCACAAACGTAACCGGAATCGTGATTGCCATGTCGAGCAGCAGTCCCCTTGCATTTCTCATTTTGCCCTCCTTGTTTATTGTGATAGGCATGTTCGCCTTTGCTTCATCCCATTCCGTCCTGTCCCGAGGCGGTAATGCCAGCCCCGCATGGCCATTTTACCCAAATCGTCGAAATATTGGGTACACCACCACAGGGAATGAAGCGGGTTTGTTGTGGTGTTTCCGTTCCCATTGCCAGGGTTTTTCTCTCGGTGTGAAACCACCGGAAGTTAAGAAAATCGGTTTTTGATAAAAGTAAAAACGCCCTGTTTCCTGTTCATCAATCAATTCAAAAACCGTTGAAACGGTTTCCCGATTGCTGAGGGGTATTGCCTCATTCTTCACTGGCTGAATCCTTACAATTTATCTTTGAGATTCCTCCGCTCCGTTCCACTACAGTCGGAATGATAGACCGGGTTCGTACTCGTGCTCGTACCCGTTCTCGATGTCTTTTTCTCCTGTCGCGTCAGAGCATAGCGACGGCGGAAGTGTAGCAGGGTCGAAGGACAAATTGGGATTGTTCGGGGCTCAACTTATACGGCGCTTTCGGCGAAAATGCCCTGCCACCAATCCACCAGACGTCGTTTCATTTGTTTTGACGAGGCTAGGCAAAAGCGATCGACCCATTTTAAATGGGTCGAACACCGCTGACCAATTATGCAAATAAGGGTGTTGTTCGAACAATAAAAATGTTGCAAGGTGTCACCCAAGGATATAACTTGACAACTGGAAATCATCGTGTTTGCAGTATTTGGGAAAATAAAAAACACATCAATTAAATTGATGTAATTTACAATAATGCAAAGAAATATAATTTTCTCGGTAATGCTGTTGTACTCTACGTTAACAGCACGGAATTGGACTGAACCAGTATACTTTGAACCACAAGTGTATGGTGAGTCTTTTGCCGTGAATCGAAATGAAACTAAAATCTATTATGTAACGGGGGCTATTGTTTACTGGCGGGATAAAATCGGACCCAATCAGTGGTCTGAACCACACCAATATGTCGGAGATTGGAATACATCACATTTAACGAGGAACTTTTGGATTGATCCAGACGAGCAGGTTGCTATTTGGTCAGATTACACAAACAATTGGCAATTATTCTTTTCTAGAAAAGACAGTATGGGTAATTGGGGTCCGCGTAGATATTTTCCCCAGTATATTGATACACCTGAAAGTGAATGGTGGGGCATGTTTTCTCCAAGAGGAGAATGGTTGTATTTTTCCCGAAATTATTCTGGGTTAGAAGGTACACTTTTAAGAGCAAGATATATAAACGATTCTACGTTTACAGATCCAGAGACGCTTCATATCGGTGAACATTGGATTAATTGGGGCGGTGATGAATGGGTTGGAACACTTTCACCGCGCGAAGATGAGCTTATTTTTATGGGATATCGATATTGGTGGCATGAAGGGAGAGGAGAATCAGATTTATTCTCATCGACACTGAGCTGTGATATAAGTTGGCAGCCAATTACCCGTTTAGACTGTAGCCATGATAATCGATACCCTGAGCACCCTGGAGGTGGCCGTGACTTGTTTCCTTTTCTTTCGGTCGATAACCGCACACTATATTTCGAACGTTTCGATTTAGAGGATACAGGAGAAGGACTAGTTGGTGTTGGCGGGTATTGTTCCAGTAAACGCATTTGGTCCAAGATTCATGAAGTATGTCCAGAGAGTAACATCCTGGACCCTATTCCAGGATTACCAGAGCCCCCACCATTTCAATTTGAAACTGTTGAGCCGGATAGTGTTTGGTTTACTATTTCGGATACATTCGGCAATGTAATCATACAACACACTGATACCTTAAAAGCAGCTGGTAATTGGCAAATACGATGGTATGGCATAGACAATTATGGGGATGTGGTAATTGATGGGAATTACAACTTAAGTATTTGCGGGAACACATTTATTGATTCAATTCCATTTACAATTATTCAAGGAAATATTATTTTCCTAAATCCAATTAATTATGAATCAAAAATTCCCAAAGGGTTTGAATTGAGACTATTCCCCAATCCGTTTAATTCTTCGATCAATTTTAAGGTAGTAGTGCCTGAGCCGAGTCGACTGAGTATTTCTATTTATAATTTAAAGGGCTCTTCAATTTCAAACATTGTCGATAACGAAATGATCGATGTTGGTAACCATTCTTATTCTTGGTATGGGATAGATACTATGGATAGAAAACTTGGATCCGGCGTGTATTTTTGCAGGGTAAATATTTTATCACTATCCTCTGGAATGTCAAAGGGCGTTACCCGTAAGATATTATTATTAAAGTAGAAGGATTGTGAAGTTTGCGACGTTCATCCCTTGTTTTAAAAGATTATTTTTAAAATATAGATATATTAATAATGGCTGAATTCAACTCGTAAGTGCAACTCTGGCGATTTGAAAGAAGGGCAAGCTGCTGTAAGCTTGGTCCTACCATCAAATCCTACTAAGAGGAGCACCAATGCGACATTACCAACAGCTTACCCAAGAACAAAGATACTG